>CAZLGG010000003.1:0-85507 GCA_964559135.1 uncultured Planctomycetia bacterium | reverse complement strand
TCCGCATCGATCTCACCTCCACCCTGCGTCAGGTCGGCGATGCCCGTCCCGGGGAGATCTTCGCACTCGAACTGGACGTTCCTTCCGCCCCGAATTCAACCTACGCCCTCGCAGCGTCCCTCACCTCGTTGACCGGAATTCCCCTCCCGGGGCAGACGATGCCCTTCCCGTTGGACCCCGACCCCCTCTTCCTCCTCTCGACGACCCAGCCCCGTCCCTCCCCGCTTCTCGGGTTCGACGGCATCACGTCACCGACCGGCGAGGCCGCGGCGGGGGTGGTCGTGGGCCCGGATCCGGCTCTCGTGGGTGCCGTGGTCTGGTTCGCGGGCGTCGCCTTCGCCTCTCCCACCACCCCGACGGCGCTATGGACGGTGACGAACCCCGTACGCGTCGTCGTCCGACCTTGACCCGGCCCGGTCCGGGAGACACGATCCCAGGGAGGCCTCAACCATTCGAAACCAGCTATTCATCGCCTTGATCTTCCTGACAAGCGTCTCGGTGTTCAGCCAGGACCGTCTCGACCCCCGACTTCGAAAGGCGCTCCCGAAAGCGCTTCGCAGCTACATGCGGAGCGACAGCCCCGAAGATAGGGATCGATGGGCCCTCGCCGTTTGCGCGGGCGGCCGTCCGGGTCTGCGCTGGCTGAAAACCAAAAACGCCAAACGGCCGAAGGCTCTGGAGGCCCTTGCCGACCTGAGCGGTCGCGCCGCTCGCATCCTGGGCGAGGACATCCTGGATGCCGACCCCAAGGTGACTCCCTGGGATTGGTATCCGAATCTTTTGCAAGTGGGCGAAGTCCTCCTGGTGAAGCGTGCCGACGGCGCTCTGGCAGCTCTACGGGTGCTCAACGACCCCTATCCGGGGGACGGACGTCTCACCTTCGAATGGTGGATCCCGAAAAAGGACGCCGCCACGGTCGCGGGGGGCCGTCGCGGGAAGGATCGGGCCGTGGGGAGCAAGGCCTCCCGGCCCTGGCGACCGCAAAGCGGGTGGACGGAGTACGATTACTCCTTGGAGTTCGACGGCTTTCGCGCCGATCTCCGTTTCGTGGGGCCCCTCCATCTGCTCATCCGCCTCGACGGCAAGACCCCGGTGGCCCTCACCGGTTCGACGTCGGCCAAGTCGGTGCGGCTGCGCGGCGCCCGAGCCCCTCGATTCCTCACTCAGCCTCCCAAATCCTGGTTGCGGGTGCCGGGGGACCTCCAAGCCTACCTTTTCCGCCTACTTCCCGGTTGCAGTCCTTTGCGCTTGAAGCCCGACGAGAAGAAGAGTTTCGCACACTTCGAGTCGGTCCAGGTCACGCTGCGGCTCCAAAGGGGCACCGGCCTTCCGCTGGTGCTCGTCCACCTCCTTGAACCCGATGAAGCGGGACTCCTCCCCGAACACCTGCCCCTGCTGGATCGCTTCCTGCGGGTCCTCGTTCCGGACGCCGTTCCGTCTCTTCTCATCATGGGAGGCGACGCCCCCGCCATGGAGGGGAACCGTTTCTTCGGTCCCGGCGGCTGGGCCCCCCCCACCGGGAAGCAGGTTCAGCTCCTCCGGCGAGAATTCTCCGAAGAATCCTAGGGGAATCCTCGCCAAGAATAGGAGAGTCAAGGGGTTGCAGCGTCCGATACAATCTGTACAATCATCATTGCCGAAGAAGAGGGGACTCTTGGAATCCACGGATTCCGGCCCTGTCCTGGAGATTTTTAGGAATCTCTTGAGGCTTGGCCTTATCCGTTCCGATAGAACCCGAAGAAGAAGATTGAAAAAGGGGAGGTGCTCATCACACCTCACACATTGGCAAAGAATAGGGTACGCTAAATATCTCATCTACGGCACACCTCAAATCATCCTCGCACCGCCCCTTTTTCAATTTCTCTTTCCCCCCACTCCCCTGATCAAAACTGAAAGCTGAAGCGCAACGGGTGAACCGTCCCACGGCATGAAGCCCGCGGTGCGTACGATCACGGCATCGGGTGGGTCCGGCCTGATCCGATCATGCCGGGGGACGGGCCGTGGCGGTCAGGGGGGATTCAAGGCGCTTCGACCCGCAGAGTTCCCACCATGTCGTTGAGACGCTGGGTGGCTTCGGTGATCGCGAGGGCCTCCTCCGACACCGGCGCGATGAAACCGAGGATGACGAGCGTCTTGGATTTCGACATGATCCGCGCGGTCAGGCCCAGCATTCCACGCAGACGGGTTTTCTCGTCGGTCGCCAAGGCGTGGAAGAAGGGATAGCTGACCTTCTTCGTCCGTCCGCTGAACGTTTCTTCCTCCGCGGGAGTGACGGTCAGTCCTCCCGATTCCATACGTCCCAGGACGGCACGCATGGCGATCCTCGCGACGGCCGTCTCGTTCCCGGACTCCCAGGCTCCGGCGTCGATGAACCACACGAAGTACCGTGTTCCGCGGAACCAACCTTCCACGTCGTTCTCGGAGAACTCCACGCGGCGGGAATCCTTCGAGCGTCGCGTGACGCGATAGCCCTTCGGACGCAGAAGTGAATAGGAAGGCCCCTTCGGGACGCTGCCATCGAAGCGGTCGAAAAGGCGAGAGAGGCGCTCAGGTTCCGAGCGCACCTCGAGACGCGCATAGAGGCGCCCTTGCAGTTTCCTCCCTCCGCCTGCTCGACTCACCTTGAGCAGGTCCCGCTCCTCGATGTGCTCCGGCCAAGCAACGCGATCGAGATAGGAGATGATCTGATCCTCCTCGATCCCGATGCGAAGCATTTCGCAGACGAGATCCACGGTCACCTTCGGCTTTGCGGAGGGCTTCTTCTTCTTTGGCGGCTCCTGAGCCGTGGCCGAAACGGCGGCGAGCAGGAAAAGAAGCGCGGCGGCGTGGCGGTTCATGGAGGGTCACCCTTCCCTTGTCCATCGAGTTCCTTCATATTCATTCGGTCATCCGAGGCCCGAACCTTGAGGAGAGGACATGGATCTGCTGGACATCATGCGGAAACGAGGCAAGGTCATGATCGCCGTCCTCCATCTGCCGGCTCTCCCGGGAAGTCCTCGAAGCGATGGAAGGGGATTCGAAGCGGTCTACGAATCCGCTCTCGCCGAAGCCCACCTCTACCGCGAGGCGGGCGTCGATGCGATCCTCATCGAGAACCACGGGGATGCCCCCTTCTTCAAGGACGCAAACCCTCCGGAGGTGCGGGCGGCGGCCGGAATCGTCCTCGACCGGCTGCGTCGAGACTGGGACATGCCCCTTGGACTCAATCTCCTCAGAAACGACGCACTGGGAGCCCTCGGCGTCGTCGCGGCCGCCGGGGCCGACTTCATCAGAGTGAATGTCCTCACCGGCGTGGTGGCGACGGATCAAGGAATCGTGGAAGGACCCGGCGCGGAACTCATGCGCCGCCGGAACGTCCTTTGCCCTGGGGTGCGGGTGCTTGCCGATGTGGAGGTCAAGTTTTCGACCCCCCTGTACCGCCCCCCCCTCGCCACCGGGGCCCAAGCGACGATCCAGCGGGGTCTCGCCGACGCCGTCATTTTGTCGGGTCGCTCCACCGGCGCGCCCGTGGACGGAAGGGAATTGGAGGATCTGCGGAGAGAGCTCCCCGAGGCGCGGATTCTCGTGGGAAGCGGGGCGTGTCCCCAAAACCTCGAGTCACTGCTCAGGCACGCCGACGGCGTCATCGTTGGTTCGGCTCTCAAGGAGGGAGGCTACGTCGAGGCTCCCGTCGACCCCAAACGATTGAACGACTTCACGTCCCTCTTCGATGGGTTGCGCAAGGCTTGATCCTTGGACTCCATCGCCCCTGCCTCGTATACTCGTCGTCAGCATTCTGTCGCCCAACAGACCTGACGCGAGGACTCTCATGCAACCGCTGACACTTGAAGACTACGTGGCCGCCCTCGAAGCCCTCATCGCCGAAAGGCAGGACGTGCAGGAGTTGGTGCGCGAGATCGTTCCCTTGAAGCGGCGCCTTCTCGCGGGTTGGAAGAGCGTGCCCGAGAGTTTCTCCGAGGGACTTGGCGACGTGCCATACACCCGCAACCTGTTGCATGCCGATCCCGAAGGTCGTTTCACCGTCATGGCGATCGTCTGGGGAGCACGATGTTCGACACCCGTTCACGACCACGAAAGCTGGGGAGTCATCGGCGTACTTCGCGAGCCGGTGGCCGTGGTCAACTACAAGGGTCCCGAGAAGGGCAACGAAAACCTCGAGGCCATGCCCGCCGTGACACTGAACCCCGGCGCCGTTGCGACCGTGGTCCCACCGCGCTCGCAGAACATTCACAAGATGATGAATCCCGCCGATCGCCCAGCGGTGACCATTCACACCTACGGGGACCCCGCAAAACTCTGCCGCGTCTACGACCCTTCCACGGGCCGCACGAAGGACCTCGAACTCCAGTTTCACCACGCCCTTTGAATCGATGGACTCCCCGGGACGACGACCGCGGTTTTCGGCGAGTCTGAGGGGCGCCGAGGGCCTCCCCGTCACCTTCGATCTCCACCTTCCGGACGGTGAGGGCCCATTCCCCGTCGTCGTGATTCAACACGGATTCAAGGGCTTCAAGGACTGGGGATTCTTCCCCTGGTTGGCGGACCGCGTGGCGCGGGCGGGCCTCGCGGCGATTCGCTTCAACACCTCGCACAACGGGGTCGGCCTGGGGCCGGAGGCCTCCGATTTCACTCGTCCGGAACTCTTCGCCCGCAACCGACCCAGCTTCGAGCGGGCGGATCTTCAGGCTCTCCTGGACGCAATAAGAGGTCGGCGCGATCGGATTCCAAGGGCGGCGGACCTGGATCCGCGCCGCATGGGTCTTCTGGGGCATAGCCGGGGCGGCTACAACGTCCTTTTGGCGGGGCTGGAGCCCGGCGTGGCCGCGGTTGTCACCTGGTCCAGCGTCGCCAGTTGCATTCCCGGCGCCGAAGCGGCGCAGGCGTTCGAGGAGAAAGGGTATTGGGACGTCGCCAATGCTCGCACCGGGCAGGTGATCCGCATGACGCGTGAATGGTGGGACGAAGTCCACCCGCTGCCCGAGTCCTTGGACGTGCGTCACATCCTTCCGAATCTCGCGGACCGTCTCCTCCTCGTCCATGGAGACGCCGACACGTCCGTACCTTGTTCCCAGGCGGACGAACTCCAGCAGCTTTCAGGCGGTCGCGCGCGCAAGATCATCGTTCCGGGCGCCGATCACGTCTTCGGTGCTCGCCACCCCTTCATTGGACCGACACCCCAGCTCGAGCAGGCCGCCCAGGTCTCGATCGATCACTTCACGAGTCGGCTGCGCTGACGAGCAGCACGATCTGCTCCACGTGAGGCGTGTGAGGAAACTGATCCACCGCCGCGTTTCGGATGGGCCGATACCCCCCTTCCCGAACCATCGTGGCGAGGTCGCGAGCCTGTGTTTTCGGGTTGCAGCCCACGTGAATGATGGACCGAGGCTTCATCGCGACGAGCGCTCTCAGCGTCTTGGGATGAAGTCCAGCCCTGGGGGGGTCGCAAACCACGAGATCCGCCGGTGACGGCAGCTCGGCGGGAAGACCCCGCAGGAGATCCCCCTCGATAAAGCGCACGGTCTCGATGCCGTTCAACCGTGCATTGCGCACTGCGGCCTCCAAGGCCTCTCGGATGACTTCCACTCCGATCACGCCCCTTCCCTTCTCCGCGAGCGCCAACCCCAGGAGCCCCGACCCGCAGAACAGATCGATCACGTCGTCGGAGGGGACCGATCGGGCGAAGTCCTTGACGATTTCGACGATCCGCTCCGCGGTGAGGGTGTTGGGCTGGAAGAAGCTCCGCGGCCCCACCTCCACCGTGAGACCGGCAAGAGTTTCGCGGAGGAAGGGACGCCCCGCGATGCACTCCACGAGAGCGCCCTCCGACGTGTCCGCGACGCGATCCGTCACGCCATTCGTTACGCCCACCACGCCCTCGACGTCCGCGAAGAGCTTGTCGGCCAGCCGTGCAAGGAGTGCTGCCTCGGGACGACTGGTGACCACGTGAACGAGGAGTTCCCCCGTGTTGTGGCCGTGTTTGAGAATCAGGTAGCGCCAGAAACCTTCGTGGGATCTGGCGTCCCACGCGGGCCGTCCGGAGGTCAGGGCGAATGCCTTCACGACGCGAAATGCTTCGTCCGCCCGCGAACTCTGCAAAGGGCAGCCGTCGAGGTCGAGAACCCGTCCGAATCCACCCGGCGCATGAAGCCCGAGTGCGAAATCCCTATCGAATTCCCGCCCCGACGCGATTTCTTCCGACGTCAGCCAACGTCTCGCCGCGAAGGAGAACTCCATGTGATTCCGGTATCCGAAGACGCGAGGAGACGGTTCCACGACGCAGGGATCGGGAAACTCCAGCCCCTGCTCGCGAGCAGACTGTTCGATCAGCTGGGCCTTCCACTCCAGTTGCCGAGGATAGGGAACCCTCTGCCAACTGCACCCCCCGCAGTCGTCGGAAACGGGGCAGCGGGGCGTGCCAAGAGGGACTCCGGCTTCCAACTCCTCTCGGAGTCTTGCTTGTGCGAAGGATTCCTTCTTGCGTCGGCGGCGTCCCATCCGAAGAGTCTATGCGGGGACCCTCGGTCACCAAAACCGACTCTCAAGCTCCGTCGGCGTCGAATCTCGAACTGGAAGGAAGAACGGTCCCCGCATAATCTGTTTCGACATGACCATCGAGCGCCCCGAACATCACTCGCCGCTCCGCCAGGTTCAGCTCATTCTGGATTCTCGAGGAGACGCGGCTCTCGAGGCGGTGGGCTTTCTCGCTCGCCGCCTGAAAGCCGTAGCCCTGGTGATGTTCACGGGCCTCACGCTTTTTCTCGTTCGCGAGATCTATTTCGTCCTCCACGCTCACCCGATCGTTCCCGCGCACATCATTCTCTGCATTCTGATGGGCGCCGTGTATCTGGGGCTTCACTTCGAGTGGATCCGCGGTCTCGCCGCTCTCAGAGTGACGGAAGTGTTCGTTTTTCTTTCCGTCGCCCTCTTCATGTCAGCCAAGTACTACATCCAGATGATCCGTGCGTCGGGTCCGGGCGCGCCGCTCGAAATCACGGACTCGATTCACGAGCTGACGACCGGTTGTTTTACTCTGGCGATTCTCTACGGCCTGATCATTCCCGGTCGGTGGCAGAAGGCCGCCTTCGTCGTGGTGCCGATACTCCTTCTCCCCCTGTTCGTTCCTCTGCATGCGGCCTACGTCGCGAAAGCGCCCGCGGCGATGGAGATCATCAATGTGGATCTTCTTTCCGGCTCCCTCATGGTGGTGCTGACGGGAGCCATGATTGCGCTGTACGGGAGTCACGTGGTCTATTCCCTGAAGAGAGAAACCTCGCGTCTGAAGAGGATGGGTCAATACCAGCTCACGGAACGATTCGGCGCCGGGGGCATGGGCGAGGTCTGGAAGGCCCGTCACGCGCTCTTGCAGCGCCCGGCGGCCATCAAACTGATCCGACTGGACGGGCGGGTGGGTCACGAAGAGATCGCCGTCATCCAGAAGCGGTTCGCCCAGGAGGCACGGGCCACAGCCCAGTTGCGCTCGCCCCACACCGTCGAGGTCTACGACTTCGGCGTCACGCCCGACGGCGCGTTCTACATGGCGATGGAATACCTCGAGGGGATGAATCTTCGCGAACTGGTGAAGGAGTTGGGACCGCTTCCTCCCGAACGCGTCGTCCATCTTCTCGACCAGGTGTGCGAATCGCTCGCTGAGGCCCACGCGCTGGGGCTGATCCACCGCGACGTCAAGCCCGCCAACATCTTCACCTGTCGCATGGGATTGACGGTGGATTTCGTCAAGGTTCTCGATTTCGGCCTCGTGCTGAGGCGCCAGCAGATCACGGGAGCCGATTCAAGACTCACCCAGGTCGGCACCGTCGGAACTCCCGCTTTCATTTCCCCGGAGCAGCTGGAGGAAAAAGACGATCTGGACGGGCGGGCCGACCTCTATTCTCTGGGCTGCGTGGCCTACTGGTTGCTGACGGGCCGATACGTTTTCGAAGCCGAGAGCGGGATGCAGATGGCGATCGACCACCTGAAGACCGAACCTCGAGCGCCAAGTTCACAAGCGCCCCAGTCCATCCCTCCCGAACTCGACGAGATCGTCCTCAAGCTGCTCCGTAAATCGCCGGACCAACGCTACCGCACCGCCGCCGAGGTGTCGGAGGCGCTTCGGGGCATTCCTCTCGATCACACCTGGACGCAGAGTCGGGCCCGTTCCGTCTGGAAATCCGAGCCGACGCGGACAAGTTAGTACGGTGCCGGTGGATTCCCGTGCTCAGCCGGATAGAGTACGCCATGCGTATCCTCATCACCAACGACGACGGCATTCGCGCCGACGGCATCCGCGCTTTGGTTCGTGTCCTCGCGGGGGCGGATCCGGAGTATTCCCGCCCCTTCGCCGACGAGATCATGGTTGTGGCGCCGGAAACGGTTCAGTCCGCCGCCAGCCACGGGATCACGTTCGCCGAACCCTTGATGGTCGCCGACTATCCATCCCCTTCCGACCGGGTCAGATGGGTCGCCGTGAACGGACGACCCGCCGATTGCGTCAAGCTCGCGCTTTCCGCCCTTTGGCCGGAGCGTTTCGGAGACGGTTCGAAGCCCGACCTCGTCCTTTCCGGTATCAACGCGGGGGCGAACGCCGGGATCAACGTCATCTACTCGGGCACCGTCGCCGCGGCGATCGAAGCAGCCTTTCTGGGGGTCCCCAGTCTGGCCCTCAGCCAGTTCATGGGGGGAACGATTCCCGACTGGCCCCGGGTCGCTCGGCGCGTTCGCCGCACGCTGGAAGAAATCTTGGCCGACGGGATGCCTCCCCAGCACTCCTGCCTGAGCGTGAACTTCCCCAAGCTCCCGGTGGGAGACGTCTCGGACTCCACGGCCGCTCCGAAGCTGCGGGTGGCTCCCATGAACACCCACGGCATGAGGGATCGGTACGAGCGCAGGGAGAGTCCCTACCGTCAGGCCTACTATTGGTTGGTCGGCGGGGGACTCGATTTCAAGGCCACCGACGCCGGCACGGACGTCGAGGCCCTGAAAGCCGGTCACATCACGCTGACGCCCCTCAGATACGATCTTTCCGACCACTCGAGTTTGGATGAGTGGCGACGACGGCTCAGCTGAAACGCGGGGCGAAACTCCCGTGAAGCCGTCGTGGTTTCGGCATAGAATACCGCCACATTCATGGATCGGCGCCCCCATCGATGGGGTGCCCACGAGAAGGAATCAAACCCATGTCCATCATCTCTGTCGGCGCCGAGGCTCCCGACTTCGAGCTCGAATCCCATCTCGACTCGAAGGTGAAGCTCTCGGATTTCAATGGCAAGAAGAACGTCTTGCTCGTTTTCTACCCTCTCGACTTCACCCCCACGTGAAGTCGTGAAATCCCCGGCCTGAACGCTCTTCTCGGAGAGTTCGAAGGCTGCGATACCCAGGTCCTGGGTATCTCCGTCGATTCCAAGTTCTGTCACAAGGCTTGGTCCAACGGCTTCGGCACGATCAAGTTCCCCCTGCTGGCCGATTTCCATCCCAAGGGGGACGTCGCACGCGCCTACGGTCTTTGGCTGGACAACGCGGGCATCGGCGATCGCGCCACGGTCCTCGTCAAGAAGGACGGCACCGTCGCCTGGGCGGAGTCCGTCGGCCCTGCAGGTTACCGCGACCCTCAAGATCTCCTCGGCAAGGCCAAGGAATTGGGCGCCTAGATCCGCGAGGGACTCATCCCTGAGCTCCATCGGAAGAGGCCGTCGGGGCGCCGACGGCCTCTTTCACGTTTGGGCCGCGGCCCCGGCCTCGTCTTGCGAAAGTGACCGCGATCCCTAGGATACAAGGCCCATGCCGCGTTTCCTTCTGCTTCACTTCCTGATCCCGGTTGCGCTCCTCGCCCCCCATGCTTCGTGCCAGCAGGCCGAAGAAGTGCGCTCCCTGCTCTCCGAGCACTGCTACCGCTGCCACGGACCGGATGTCCAAGAGTCCGACCTGCGATTGGATCGACGGGAACGCGTCCTCGACGGCGACATCGTCGTTCCAGGGGACCCTTCCTCGAGCGAACTCGTGCGTCGTATTCTCACCGACGACCCTGAAGACAGGATGCCGCCCGCCGAGGCCCGCAATCCCCTCACCGACGCCGAGAAGAAAAAACTCGAGAAATGGGTCGCAAACGGCGCTCCCTGGGCCGAACACTGGGCCTTTCTTCCCATCGTGGACGTCCCGCTTCCCGCCGTGCGACGCCCGCAGTGGTGCCGGCAACCGTGGGACCGTTTCGTGTTGGCCCGCCTCGAGAAGGAAGGGCTGTCTCCCTCGCGGGAAGCCCCTCCGGGGGTCCTGCTTCGTCGCGTGACCCTCGACCTTTTGGGACTCCCCCCGACCCGGGAAGCCGTGCGTCGTTTCGAAGCCGATCCGAGCGATGCCGCCTACGCGGCCTACGTCGATCGCCTCTTGGCGGACCCCGGTTTCGGTGAGCACCGAGCGCGTTTTTGGCTGGACGTGGCTCGCTATGCCGACACCCACGGTCTCCACTTCGACAATTATCGAGAGATTTGGCCTTACAGAGATTGGGTCGTCCGGGCCTTCAACGCCAACCTTCCGTACGATCGATTCATCGTCGAACAGTTGGCCGGCGACCTGTTGGAGCAGCCGACGCTCGAGCAACGCATCGCATCCGGATTCAACCGTCTCCACGTGACGACGAACGAGGGCGGCTCCATCGAGGAGGAGGTCCGATTCCGCAACGTCCTGGACCGGACGAACACGGCGGCTACGGCCTTCATGGGACTGACCGCCGGATGCGCCGTCTGTCACGATCACAAGTTCGACCCCCTAACCCAGGAAGAATACTACGGTCTGTTCGCCTTCTTCGATGGGATGGCTGGGGCCGCCCTGGATGGGAACATGAAGTCGCCTCCCCCGACGATCGAAGCCCCCACGTCGGCGCAACGCCGCGAACGGCGTCGCCTCGCAGAGGCAAAGAGGGGGATCGAGTCCCAGATCGAGGAGATTCTCGAACGACTTTCCTACCGTGAACCCCACCTCAGAACCTCGGCTTTGGACGCGGCACCGACCCGACGGCCGTGGTGGAACGATGGCCCCCCGGAGGACTCCGAACTCCATGGTGACGGCGGCCACATCTGGCAATTCGCGCCCACTGCTTCCGGCCCCGCGCACCTGGGCGAGCGCAGTCTCGTCCGTCGGGCGGCCAGGGACCAGATCGCCCAGGATTTCTTCCTTGCCCCGAAATCCGCGAGGAGATTGGAAATCGGGGACCGACTGGAGGCCTGGGTCTATCTCGACCCCGAAGACCCTCCCCAGACGATCCAACTTCAGTTTCACGGAACGACCTGGGAACACCGGGCGCGATGGGGCGCGCGACCGGCTCACGGTGCGGGAGCGAAGGGGCCGGGTGACGTGAAAGCGGGCCCCCTTCCCCTGGCCGGCCGCTGGACCCGCCTGGTCGTAGACCCCGTGACGCTGGGTTTCACACCCGGCGACACCATCGACGGTGTGGCGTTCACTCAGGTCGGCGGGCGCGTGTTCTGGGACGCACCGGCCCTCCTCACTCGCGGGCCGCTCGGCGAACTCGAGAAGACAAGCCTGCGGCTTTGGGCGATCAGGGTGAGGGAGGATCCCCGGTTGCCCGAGGAAATCCGTGAAATTCTGAAGGTCGCACCGGACACCCTGAGCCCAGAGCAACACGCCACCCTCGAGGGCTACTACAAACGGCACGTTTGGGGCGAAGCGCGCCCCTTCCTAGCTCCCTTCGAGGAACGCCTCGCCGAGATCGTCACGCAAACCGAACGGTTGAAGGCGGAGATCCCCCGCACGCTGATTTCCAAAGAGCTCGCCGACCCTCCCCCGACCCACGTGCGTCTTCGAGGACGTTACGACCGCTTGGGCAAACGGGTCACACGCTCGACACCCGCTTTCCTCCCCCCCTTTCCCGAGGGCGCCCCTCGGAACCGGCTGGGACTCGCCCGGTGGTTGACCCAACCCGGACATCCCCTCACTGCACGGGTCGCCGTCAATCGTTTCTGGCAGGAACTTTTCGGCGCGGGCCTCGTCGAGACTTCGGAAGACTTCGGCAACCAGGGCTCACTCCCCTCCCACCCTCGACTTCTCGATGCCCTGGCGGCTCGATTCGTCGCATCGGGTTGGGACGTGAAGGCGCTCTTCCGCTCCCTGGTGCTGTCGTCCACCTATCGGCAAGCGTCCGCCGTTCGAGAGGACCTTGCCGCGAAAGACCCCCACAATCGGTTGCTGGCCCGAGGCCCGCGCTACCGACTCGATGCGGAAACACTCCGTGATCAGGCCCTCTTCCTGGGCGGGTTGCTCTCATCCCACAGGGGGGGCCCTCCCGTCAAGCCTCCTCAACCCGCCGGGTTGTGGAAGGCCGTCGCCTACGTCGGTTCCAACACCATGGTGTTCGAGGCCGACACGGAGCCCGAGAAGCGTCACCGCCGCACCCTCTACACCTTGTGGAAACGCACGGCACCGGCCCCCCAGCTCTCTCTTCTGGACGCCCCCTCTCGTGAGGAGTGCCGCGTCCGGCGGGAACGCACGAACACTCCATTGCAGGCGCTGATGCTGCTCAACGATCCCCAATTCCTCGAGGCCGCACGTGGGTTGGGGGATCTGGCCGCGCAGGCTCCATGCGACACCGTGAAGGAGAAGGCACGGTGGATTCTTCGCCGAGCCCTTTCAGCCCCCCCACGTCCTGAGGATGTCCGCGATCTCGCGAACTATGTCAGCCGAACGCTCGAGGAATTCCAAAGGAACTCGGCGGCAGCACGCAAACTTCTGGAGTCTCCTCCGCCTCCCCTTCCGAAGTCACGCTGCTCGGACGCCGAGAGAGCGGCGTGGATGATGGCGGCCGGCGTCGTTTTGAATCTGGACCCACTGCTCAACAAGGAGTGATCCATGGGCACCGAGCCGCCACAGGGCGTCGATCGCAGAGAATTCCTTCGCCGAATCGGACGGAGCGTGGGCCACTCCGCGCTGGCGAGCCTCCTGCTTCGCGACGGTTGGGGTCTCGAGACTCTTTCCAGGGGCGCTCCGCCTCGCGCCAAGCGCGCCATCTGGCTCTGCATGGCCGGTGCACCGTCTCAGTTGGACATGTTCGACTACAAGCCCGGACTCGCCGAGCGCTTCGATCAGGACCTCCCCGAGTCGGTGAGAATGGGCCAAAGGCTGACGACGATGACGTCGAAGCAGCAGCGTTTCCCGCTGGCACCCAGCGCCTTCAAATTCGAAAGACACGACAACGGCGGCGACGGGGCATGGGTGTCGGAGTTGCTTCCCCACTTGGGCCGGATCACTGATCGCCTCGCGATCGTGCGCTCCCTACACACCGATGCCATCAACCATGATCCCGCCATCACCTATCTTCTGACCGGCCGCGAACTCCCCGGGTGGCCCAGCGTCGGCGCGTGGCTCTCCTACGGTCTCGGCAGCATGAATGAGAACTTGCCGACCTTCGTCGTTCTCAACTCATCCTGGACAGGCCGTCAGGACGCGCAGGCTCTCTACAGCCGCCTCTGGGGCGCCGGAGTGCTTCCCAGTCGGCACCAGGGTGTGGCTCTTCGTTCGCAGGGGGATCCCGTCTTGTTCCTCGAGAATCCGGGCGGGGTGAGTCGCGAACTCCGTCGAGATCAGCTTGACCTTCTCGGGCGCATGAACCGCCGAGCGTGGGAAGAATCCAAAGACCCGGAAATCGAGACGCGCATCGCACAGTACGAGATGGCTTTCGCCATGCAGGCCTCGGTTCCCGAACTCGTCGATGTCAAGGACGAGACGCCTGAGACCCTGAAACTCTACGGTCCGGACGCGAAGAAACCCGGGACCTTCGCCGCCAACTGTCTGCTCGCCCGCCGCATGATGGAGAGAGGCGTGCGATTCGTGCAGATCTTCCACCGCGGTTGGGATCAACACTTCAACGTGACGGGGGACCTGCCGAAACAGTGCAAGGACATCGATCAGCCCTCCGCCGCTTTGGTCCTGGATCTGGAGCGCCGAGGGCTCCTGGATGACACCTTGGTGATCTGGAGTGGGGAGTTCGGGCGCACGGTCTACTGCCAAGGCGAGCTCACGCGCAAGAACTACGGCCGCGATCATCATCCACGCTGCTTTACCGGGTGGTTGGCCGGAGGGGGCGTCCGCCCGGGTCTTGTCTACGGCCAGACGGACGACTTCGGATACAACATCGTGAAAGACCCCGTCCACGTGCGCGATCTGCACGCGACCCTCCTCCATTGTCTGGGCCTCGATCCGGAGACGCTCGCCGTGAAGAGCCAAGGGTTGGACGTTCGCCTCATCGGCGTGAGGGAACCTGCCCGCGTGGTCAAGGAGTTGCTCCTGTGAGCACATCGACTGGGGTGCAACAGAAACTCACCGCAATCAGCACCCCGACTCACCATGGGAATTCACGCTTCGCCCGCTAGTTCTCCGGAAGATGGACCAGAGTGTAGTAGGCGCGCCGGTGGACGAGGCTTCTTCCTTCCCGATCCACGATGCCCCGCAGATGGAGTTCGTAGACGTATCCCCCCGTGCGAAGGGGTGACACCTCGAGATCGACGATTCTCCCGTCACCGCTGACGGCGACCGTCTTGATCTCGACCTCCCGTCGCTCCATCTCCGCCGAACCGTACGCCTCGTGGAGTTCATAGGTGTAGCTTTCGAGTCGATAGGCTCCGGGGAAAGCGGCGCGCACGACGTCGACGGGATGGGTGAAGATGAGCCGAAATCCCTTGGGACGGACTCGCATGTGTTGGATCTCGAAGGGAGTCTTTCCATCCCATATCACCCGCTGAAGCCCCCACTCCTTGCGGCCCTTCGACCCCCAACCGCGATTGGAGAGCCCGGCCAACAACTCCCCCCCAGGGCCCCACGCCAGGCGGATGACTCCCGAGGCCAGCCCACTGCGAAAGGGGAAACACGCCCCCTGAAAACGCCCACCAATCTTCTCCAAATCGCAACGCATGATGCTCGCATGGTGTTGATCCCCCACGAACAGCTGGCCGCGAAACGGTCCGAAATTGCCCTGTGTGTCCCACACCATTCCCGATGGAGACTGCCCCATCTTGTCATAGGGGAACCAGATGGCCGGAAGCTTGAAGCCCGGGATACGCCGTGCGGCCTCCGGCATGGAGATTCCATTCGGAATCTCGCCGGGATAGGCGACGTGGGACTCGGGCAGCTTGCACGACTCCTTTCCGAACGGATGGCCGTGAAAGTCTCCCACTTCCAAGTGGGCGAGTTTGTTGGCGCCGCACCACTCGCCCTGGTTGTCGGTATAGAAGACGTCTCCATCGGGAGAGATCTCGATCCCCGCCGGCGACCGCAACCCTGCCGCGACGGGCTCGAATTTCCCCTCGGGCGTCACCCGAATGGCCCAGCCGCGCCAACTGACGCTCCCGAACGGTTCGGCGTCAAACGAACGATTGAGGGTCAGCCAGAGGTTTCCCGCTCGGTCGCGGCGAGGTCCGAACGCGTATTCGTGATAGCTCCCCGAGAGATCCCAGGCATTGCACAACGTCAGCGATCGATCGAAGACGCCGTCGCCGTCGCGATCGACGAGCCGCGACAGCTCTCCGCGCTGCACGAGATCGACCGAACCGTCCGCCTCCATCAGCAGCCCGAGGGGCTCCTGCAAACCGTCGAAGACTCGGCGGAATCGGGGCCGGTCGCTCCTGATCTCGTCGATGCGCCACAGTTCGCCTCGACGCGTACACACGAGAAACGACTCCTCGCCCGCCCGGCACAGTCCGCCGACTTCGAGGACGACGCCGTCGGGACAGGGGACGTCCACGAGTCGGACGTAGGGCTCCTCTCGCGGCACCTCTTGATCCGAAGGATCGACTTGGCCCGAAAGGGTGGCCGACATGAGCGCGCAGAAGAAAAGAATCGTCATCGTTTTCACCATACCCAGCTCACCTCCATCGACGCGCCCATCGGCCCGGCCTCGACCGACACTCTGAGTTCGCTCCCCTCTTCCACCTGCACGACGCGGGCCTCGCCGCCGCGAACCGAGATCTCGGCGCGTCCCACGACGAAACCTTCCGCCGTGGAACGTATGGTCTTTCCACGGGCCAGTCGCAACGTGACCGTTTGCGAAGATGGGGCCGTCAGCACGAATCGGCGGAGAACTCCCCGTCGACCGCCACGCACGAGAGGCATCACGCTCTCCCGAAGCGCCACGTCGCCTCTCCGACTCGAGAAGGTCGGGCGGCCGTCTCCATCCCTTTCATGACCTCCATACGCCCAGCTCCCCCTGTGACCCGAATCCTCGGGCCACGGGGCGTCGGGAGACTCCAAGACCGCCGCGGTCGGAGCCGGCGGCAGGTCGATGACGTCGAGACTGTCCGGGACCTCGAGCTTGCCTCCCCGGTCCGTCCACGTGCCTGCCGCGTTGATGAACCCTCCTTTCCAGACCTTGGCCAGCCGGGACCGCGCCATGTCGTACGCGATGTGGACACCCTCCGGGAATCCCACGCATAGGGTTTTGGGCCCGACACCGCGAAAGAAAGCGCCGAAGTAGATGGGGCCGTCCTCGGGCGTGAGGTCGTAGGCGGCCAGGTCATAGTCAAGACCGGGGGGCGGGGGCCATTTGTCGGCACCGTCGAGATATTGCCACAGCGCCGCGATTTGAGCCTCTCGGTCACCTCCGAGGATCTCCGGGAAATCCACGGTGCCGCCGGACCAGTAGGGCGGCATGCGCGTTCCGGGATTCAGCTCCGCCGGATGAGTGAGGAGACGCCGAAACCATGGGAAGCGAATTCTCCTCGTGGTGCCCACGAGGTCGACGGTGTGATTCCGAGGGTCGCCGACGCCTTTGAACCGATGACAGGTGATGCAGTTGAATCCCTTGCGTCCTACGAGTCGACGCCCCGACTCCAACTCACCGGGTGTCGCGCGCCCGGGAGCCTCGACGGGCTCGACCGTGTCCGCATCCAAAGCGGCAAAGAGATCCGGAATGGGTTCGACATTTCGACTGCCGAACTGAGGCATGCGGGTTCTCATGAAGGGACGGAGGGTCGCGCCCCTCTCGAGCACCGCCCGCAATCGACTCTTCGTGAGCTTGGCCCCGACGCCGGTCAAACGGGGAGGAATGCTGCCCTCGTCCCCAAGGTCGGCGGTCCCGGTGAAGTGGGAACGCTCATCCCCGACCGGACCACCTCGGCCGTTTCGCTCGTGACAGCCGAGGCAACCGAGGCGATCCAGGCGATTCTTCAGCAAGACGTCATCGCTGACTTCGAGAACCCGTTCCCGATCAGGTTCGCCCAACCAGGCCCGGAGTCGCCCGCGCGCCGCCTCCGAGAGATCGAAACTCGGCGCCCGCGTCGTCGGAGCGGTGTCCAGACACCCGCCCGCGGGGTTCCGGATCTCCGCCAATGTGGGGATGGAGGGATTCTTCCTCGGTCTCTCGTCGTGACACGCGGCACACCCGACTCGCTCGTAGAGTGCCGACCCTCGGGCGGGATCTCCCTCGGCGCGGCGCCCCGTCGCTGCGGGAACAGATAGGACCAGTTCTCGGTGACTCAGCCACTCAGGGGGAATCTCCCTGGGTTCCCCCGACGGCCCTTGGCACCGCACTTCGAGAAGCTCGCCCCCTTCGTGCTCGTACATCGCCACCTGAAAGGCATGAGGACCTTCGTCGAGGACGACGGTACCCTCCTGGGTCGACGGGCCGTGGAGCCCTCCGTTGCGCACGACCAGATCGCCGTCGATCCACAACCAACTGCCGTCGTCCGAACGGGTGGAAAACGTCCACGATCCGCTCTCCGGGAGGGTGATGATCCCTCGATACCGCAGTCCGAAGCGATCGTCGCGACTGCGATCATCCACGGTGAATCGGGAGGCCGTTCGCCTCTCGACGACTCGGCCGGCGCTCAGCCCGGCGTCAAACTCGAGGAAGCCCCCATCCGCTTCGAGCAGTTCGAGAACGAGACCGGCGTATCGCCGGCCGGAGGTGAGCGCGCTCTCGGGCGCCAGAAGGTAGAGGGCGATCGATCGGGCCTCCGAGGGAGAAAGTGTCAACGAAGGCATGCGGCCGTCGGGATGCAAGGCCACCGGGTCCAAGAGGAATTGTTGGAGGTTCGAGAGGTCCGTCTTCGCAGTCAGGTCCCCCAGGTCTGCTCGTGCATGGCAGACGGCGCACCCGAGCGCATCGAAAAGTCGCCGACCGACCCAGGCATCCGACGTCAGCACCGTCTGCGCATCGGCGAAAGGACCCTCTCCGTCCCGAATGAGAAAGGCGACCAGATCGTCGACGGCCCGCCGTTTCTCGGCTTCGGGCCAACCGCGGAAGATGTGGGGCATGACGTGCCCACGCGGTCGAGGGGACCCATCCTCCAGCCAACTCGAGATCCAGCTCGCCCGTAGGCGGCGCCCAACACGCGCGAGACTGGGCGCCGGCGGTGGCAACAAGTCGTCTCCCCCCGTCGAAGGACGATGGCAGGCGAGACAACGAAACTGTTCGAGATCGGCCAGAACATGCCGCACTCCGTCCTTCGCAGGTGCCTGCTCGACGGCCTCAATCTCGGAATCGGAAGACCTGTCGCATCCGAAGATTGGGAATATGATGGGGGTCAGGGCGAAGAGGAACAGGATTCTGGACTGCATTCGGGGCTCCGCGTCGTGACGGCGCACATTCTACCCGAATGGAAGGTCCGCGGTCGGCGGCCTCCGCGCGGAAAAAGGGGACCGTCAACAGGAGTCAAACCATGAATCGTCCCGTCATCATTCTCTCGTTCCTGGTGCTCGCTCTGGGCGCCCTCGTTCTTCGATTGACCCTTTTCGAGCCCGTGGCCGACGCATCGTTGGAGTCGACGCCCCGAGTCACCGACGAAGCCCGCGACGCTCTTCGTGAACTCGAAGCCCTGCGAAGCAGGATGGGGCGCTTGGAACAAGAGCGTGACCTCGCCCGAAAAGATCTTCAGGACGAGCGGCGTCGCGCAGCCATGCTCGAAGACGAGTTGCAGAAGACCCAAAAGGCTCTGGCTGCGGCGAACACGTCCGTCGGCGACGAGGCCACCCGTCGCGGCGAGCGCCTGGCCAAGGTGAAGTCCAGCATCGACGCGCTCCGCGGGAAGGGCATGGAAACTCTCGTGCGCAGCGGTGCGATCGGTTCGATCGTCGGGGACCTCAAGGCCCTGGGCCCCGAGGGCCTCAAAACCGTGACCGACCTCCTGGAGAGTGAGGATTCCGACGACCGGCTCTTGGCAGCGACGATCCTCATGAGCATGGACGACCCGGCGGCCGTGGGGCCTCTCGAGAAGGCCGCCATGGATGACGACAACGAACTGGTCGCGGCGATGGCTTCCCAAGCACTGATGCGGATGGACAACAGGGCTGCCGTCCCCGCCCTCGCGAAATTGATGACTTCCAGCAAGCACGATGGCGTCCGGGTGAACGCCATGTACGGCCTCGTGCGCCATGACGCCCCCCGGGGGATCAACGCCACCATCGATTTCCTGAAGGATGAGAACGCCCCGAGCGCCATGAAGAGGGCACTCGGCCAAGGCCTCCTTCTGCTGTCGAACGCCAGCGCCTTGCCGGCGGTCAATCTGGTGGGCGAACGGAACGCCGTGAGGACCAGTCCCCAACTCTCGCGGATGCTGGTCGACTATTACGGGCGTGTCCACAACACGGCCGCCCGAGAGCAACTCCAGAGCCTGCTCGCTTCGGGAGATTTGCCTCCTGCCACCCAAGACAGGGTCAATCAACTCCTGGGGGGCTGGTGATCGACCGGGGGAGAACGACTGTCGAAGGGTCCCTGTACCATCAGGGTCATGCGACGCGCCCTCCCCCTTTTTCTCTTGGGTGCCCTCCGCCTTGCGGCGATGGGCCAGATCCCCGTTCCCACGCACGTCACCGTGCAGGGGCAAGAGTTCGGTTCGGCACAACTGGATGCACTGGCGAAGACGACGGCCAAGTCGATCGCCGACCTCGAGAAGTCCGAGTCTCCGAATGAACAAACACGTTCCTTGGTCACGGCTCTCAATCGGCAGAGGAAGGCGATCGAGGCGTTGCGTTCGCTCCTCGCAGAGGTTTCTGACTCCCAGCAGCGCATTCGTGCGCTCGAGGATGCGATCAAACGCCACAGCCAAGAGTTGGCTCTGAAGCAGACCCAACTCAAGGCGCCGCCCAAGATCGAGTCTGCGACCGAGAAGGAGCTTCACGCCTACCAGGCCGCTTCCGACAAGGCGAAACTCGCCGTGGAGGAGGGGCGAAAGCAACTCAGCGCCGCGGAAGGGATCCTCGCGGCCAGGCGGAAGCGGTTCGAGAGCATCGCGGATTCCCTCTCCAGTCTCCAGAAAGCCCGGGAGCCGCTCGAAGCGATTCTCGCAAACGAAACCTCCACGACGAGCCAACGTGCGGTGGCCACCGCCGATCTTCTGACCAATGAGTTGAAGCAAAGGACACTGGAGCTTCACCGCGATCAACATCCCACCTTACTGCAGATCGACGAGAAGCGGGTCGAGGATGCTCGCATCCAAACCGAGATCTCCGACCTCATGGATCAGACGACGCGTCTCGCGCTCGCGGCGGCCAGGGAGGCGCGGGGGCGGGCCCTCGAGATGGAGAAGGCCAAGGCGGAACACGAGGCCAAGGAGAAGTCCAAGGAAGCGGAACGTCAACGCCATCCGACTCCGAAGGCCGTGGCGACACTCGAAGCGCTCAAGGCAGCACTGGCCGGGCTCGAATTCGAAGAGCAGTCGATCAAGGCAGGCATCGAGCGGCGCCTCGAGATCGAGAGCCTCGACAACGAGCGGATCGAAGAGCGAAACCGCATGGTGGTCGATCGACTGCCCCGCGGTGCCCGACTCGATCCCAGGAGACGCGATTTCCTCGTGGCTCAGATGCGGCGATTGTCGCGTCGACACACGCGCGCCGAACAGCGGTTTCGCGAGATCGAGCAGCGCCACGGAGCGATCATGGCGAAGGTTCAGACGCGCATGGACGCCTTGGAGGCCGTCCTGGACGTGCTCGCCGACGACGTCTCGGGCGAAGACACGACGGCTCAGTTCTCCCCCGCGGAACACGGCTCACCCAAGGACCCGTTGGCGGCGCAGTGGATCGCTGCTCAGAAGTCCTGGAAGGAAGGCGAAGCCAGCGTCCAGCAATACTTCACCGAGTCCCGCGTCGTCGCGTTCCAGAAGAACTGGAATCAAACCCGTGAGGAAATCCTTCAGACTGTGCGCCGGCGCAAGGCTCTGCTCGGTGACATCGAGTCCCTCGCCGACGAGGAGATGCATGTCGCGAGGAAGGCTCTCGAACTGTTGACCCTCCGCGAGGACCATCTCGTCACCGTCAGCTTCTGGTTGCGGGAGCCGTGGTTGGGTGCGAAGGAGAACCGGGAGGCCATGGCGGTCGAGGCCTCATCCGCCGTGAAGCGATTCCCTGCCTCCTTCCGCATCCTGAAGGATCTTCCCTCCAAGTCCTTCATTGGGTCCGGCCTTCTCCTGGCTTTGGCCCTCGCGGGCTTTTTCGTCCCCGCACGTTGGGTGCGATCTCCCACTGAGGACGAAGACCCGTTGACGCGACGCCTTCGCCTACTCGCCTGGGCTCACCTTCGCGCCCTTCCGGCCGTCCTGCTCTATGCCGCCGTCGCGACCTCCGGCGGTTCCCCGTTGCCCCGCGAACCCGCCCTCTTCGTCCTGGCCAGCTTTTTCGGCGTCTTCGCATTCCTGCGCTTCTTCTCCGCTCTTCTGGAAGGACGCCCCCGGTCCACATCCGGTGACGTCGTCGAGCCCACACCCAATCCCATGCGTCGGTTCTCGAGGGCCTTGCGAGCCGTCATCGCCCTGGGTCTGCTCACCATGGTCCCTCTCATCGGGTGGTGCGACCGCGCCGGGTACTCCCATCTGTCCGACCTCCTTTGGGCCGCCTTGTTTCTCTGGTCCGTGGCCATCGTGGTCTGGTTCGGCCGCCGTGCCGAACTGTTGCGATTCCTGGTCCCCGCTCAAGCCGATCAACCGTGGTCCCGTCTTCTCCAAGCTCTTCTTCGGTTCGCATGGCCCGCCCTGGTCCTGGTCTCCACAGGTCTGCTCGTTTTTCACGTCCTCGGGTTCCGCAACGCCAGCCGGTTGGTAGGGCTTCGATCCCTCGGCGTGCTTGCCGTGCTCCTGGCGTCGAACCTGACCTATCAGTTCATAGCCGCCGGAGCCGAAGGCTGGACAGCGCGCCATCGACGGCGGCACGAGGCGATCGATCCGTCCTGGAAGACGTGGGCTGATCGTCGAAGCGGTGCGATTCGCCGCCTCCTCATGTCCATCGCTTTCGCCCTCATCCTCCTCGGAACTCTCTTGGCGCTCCGGTGGGCTCTCAGTCTCTCTCCGGAGTCCGTCAAGAAGTTCTTGGGCTTCGTCGTCCTCGAGGGAAGAAAGGGGGGACCGAGCACGACCCTGGGTGACCTCCTTCGCGGAACGGTCGTCTTTCTCGTCGCCCTCGTGGGTGGGTTCGTCGTCCGCGACCTCCTTCTCACCGGGGGAAAACCGGCGGATGAAAACCGCCGCGGCACGCGATACGCCCGCGCCACTCTGGCGTTCTATACCATCGTCGCTCTGGGATTCGTGTTGGGCCTCAGGGCCTGGGGAATCTCGATGTCCGACCTGGGCTGGCTACTCGCCCCGGCCGGCGTCGCCATCGGTTTCGGCATGACCGAGATACTCTCCAACTTCGTCTCCGGTTTGATTCTCTTCCTCGAACGCCCTCTCAAGGTCGGCGACATCATCACGGTCGGAGACGTCGAGGGAGACGTGACGGCGATCAGCATTCGCGCCACCGTCGTCAGGACTCGAGACGGGATCTCGATCATCATTCCCAATCGCCGCCTCATCGAGGAGAACGTCATCAATTGGTCTCACGGAGAGCCGCGCACGCGCCTGCGGGTTTCGGTGGGAACGGCTTACGGCACCGATGTCGGACTGGCCAAGAAGGTTCTTCTCGAGGTGGCCGAACAGGATCGACGAGTTCTCTCCACGCCCCGCCCCGAGGTCACCTTCCGACGATTCGGGGAGAGCGAACTCGCTTTCGAGCTCCTCGTCTGGTTGACGACACCAGACATCACCGTTCGGCGGAGGGTGCTCTCCGATCTGAATGGCGCCATCGACGCCGCCTTCAGGCGCAGTGGGATCGAGATCCCCTTCCCTCAAAGAGATCTCCACATCCGGTCGGTGCCTTCCGCGGGTATCGATCTTGCGGACGGCGGCGAAGAAGCCGACGAAGCCGAGGAGACCTGAAGCCGGTCAGTCGGGAAACCGATCGCGGAAGAGCACCTCCTCGAGAGGGATCTGCCCCGGGCGTTCCCGCGCGGGTTCCTTGGCCTTGCCCACCACCAGCATGAGCACGAGGATGTGGTCATCGGGCAGGTGAATCAGCTCCGCGACCTTCTCCGGTTCGAATCCGATCATGGGGCAGGAATCGTAGCCCATCGCCTTCGCGGCCAACATGAGTGTCTGGGCGGCGATCCCACACGAACGGACGGCTTCATCCCGCTTCAGTTGCTCGTTGCTGTCGTAGTATCCCACCATCCACTCAACCATCATCTTCGCGACGTTCTCCGGTGCGTTGCGCCAATAACGCTCCGGCTCCTTCTTGAAGGCATTCAAGTCAGCGGTCAGGAAGACGAGGAGACTGGCCTCGGTCACCTGAGCCTGATTGAACGAGGCCTCGCGGATCTTCTGGCGGAGCGCGGGATCCTCGACGAGAAGGAACCGCCAATTCTGCATGTTGAAGGACGTGGGCGAGAGAATGGCGGCTTGGAAGAGCCTGTCCACCTCTTCCTCCGTGAGTCGGTGATCGGGATCGTACTTCTTGACAGATCGTCGCAATCGAATGGCTTCAAAGGTGTCCATGGATCCGTGTCTCCTTCGGGTTGAGGTTCCGAGTCTACGAAGTCGGGGTCCCCGCATGCAGGGGTTTTCATGCAAGTTCAGGAACTTCCTTCCCTCGCGGGTGTCACGCCGAAACGGTAGACTGCTTGGCAACGTGGGCCGGGTCCCTGGGGACCAAGGCCCTCCCATGGACCGTAAAGAGCGTCGTCTCATGTCCCACGACTTTGCCCAATCCGAGTCTCCGGAGGTCATCGTTCTCGGAGTCCGCCCGGGCGTTCGCCCCAACGGAAAACCCACCGTGAGGATTTTCCTGGGAACGCAACCGGAACAGTACCGACCCGAGCGGGTCTTCCTGTGGTCGATCGAGCAGGTGCGGGATCCGGCTCGGGTCTATGAAATCCATCTCATGAGTCGCCTGCCTGGATACCGCAGTCGGTTCTGGAACACGGGTTTCACGAACTATCGCTTCGCCATTCCACACTATGCGGGCTATGCCGGAAAGGCCATCTACAACGATGTGGACCAGATCTATCTCGCCGATCCCGGCCTCCTTTTCGACATGGACCTGGGGCCCCATGGATATCTGGCCATCAGCCCGACCGACACCTCCGTGATGCTCATGGACTGTGCGAAGATGGGACGCCACTGGACACTCGAGGGCGCGCAGAAGCGGCGAAAGTATGGTCTGATTCGCAAGGCCCTGCGGGATCCCGGCTGTTACGGAGTTCTCCCGGCCGAATGGAATGCCCGCGATCACGAGCATCGCGAGGGATGGACGAGGTGCCTGCACTACACGACGCTCCAACGGCAGCCTTGGAAGCCATTCCCCGAGCGATTCTACTATTTCGACAATCCCGATCGCGGCCCGTGGGATGCCCTCGAAAAGCAGGCCAATCTCGCCGCCTTCCAGGTTTTCACCGCCTCCCGCCCGAGTCGCCACCACGGCCTCGGCGAAGGCCATTCGGCCTTTTTGGGCCGCCCGCCCCACTGGTGGGGAGAGCTCTTGGCGGATGTGGCGACGTCTTCCGGTTTGAAGACGCTCCTGCATGTCGGACACGCCATCGCCCTCGAGGGGATCGATCTTCCCTCGGTGAAGGTCACGCAGCTTGGCTTGGAGGAGTTCTTGAAGCTCGATTCCTCGACACTCGACACGCCGACCTGGGACGCCATTTGCGTCACGGAAGACCTGTCCCGGCTGTCCTCCGCCGACGTTCCCTGGATCACGGACAAGCTGTTGGAGTCCGCCACGAAGGTGGCGATCGTGGCGGCGCCATGCGACACGTCCCGCGCTGTCGGACATGTCCCGTCTCGTCCCGAATGGTGGTCCTGGCTCATGGAGGGACCGACACAGCGCAACCCTCGGCTCCATTGGCGGGTGGCGCTCTTCCCGTCCCGGCGCCCCGAGGACGTGGAGATCCGCTCCGGCGGACGATGCCTGTCAGCCACGCCGGCGGTCTGGGTTCTCGATGACGGCAAGCCCGGTCACCGCACCCAGTCTCTCGGGCTCGCCCACCAATTGGGCTGGGACTACGAGCTCAAGCTGCTCCGATTCAATGCCCTCGCCGAACTGCCGAATGCATGGCTTCGCCACGGCTTGGCTGCGCTTCGCCCCGAGTCGAGAGCCGCCCTGCACGCTCCATGGCCGGACCTCCTCATCGGCACCGGCCGACGGACGGCACCCGTCGCGGCATGGATTCGCCGCGCCGCTCTCGGGAAAACCAAGGTCGTCCAGGGAGGGCGCCTCGGCACCATGCCGAACGACCCCTTCGATCTGGGGGTGGCGCCACGGTATGCGCAACTTTTCCCCCACGAACGTCGCATGGACGTCGACCTTCCCATCACGCGCGTCACGGAGACAGCTCTCGATCAGGCTCGTCAGGATTGGGAAGGGCGACTCGGGGCCGACACGCCCCCTCGATGGGCACTTCTCATCGGCGGACCGAATGCTGAGCATTCCTTCTCGAGCGCTACCGCCCGCAGGATGGGTGAGCGCGTCGCCGAAAGAGCCCGTGCCGCGGGCGCAAGAGTCTGGGTGACGACGAGCCGGAGAACGCCGGCTGCGAGTGCCGACGCCCTTGAGACCGCTCTCGGTGACGTTTGTACGTATTTTCACCGCTGGCAGGAGGACGCCGGAAGCGAAGAGAACCCCTTCATGGGATTCCTCGCTCTCGCGGATCGGTTGATCGTGACGGGCGAGAGTGCATCGATGCTCGCCGAGGCCTGCGCCTCCGGCCGCCCGGTGGAGATCTACCCTCTTCCTCAGAGCCTGCGCACACCTGCCGCCTGGGTACGGTGGGTCGCTCGGTCGGTGTCCGACCGCATCGCCGCGCGGGCCTATCGAAGACCTGTCAATCGGCGAGGATTCGAACGTCCTCAGAGGCGACTGGAACGACTCAGCGCCGGTCTTCTCGCCCGTGGATGGATACGCCCGGGCGGACACAGCCGACAATTGCATCGGCATCTCGTGGACGCCGGTTTGGCCCGGTTCTTCGGAGACGAAACTCCGATTCGATCGGGCCGCCCCTCGGAAACGGCCAAGCAGGTGGCGCGGGAAGTCCGTCGCATCCTCGGATTGGCGTCGAAGGACAAGAAAGAAACCGCGGACGGACTCGGCCGCCCGTCGGCTCAGCTGCCTTCCTTCGGAGTCATGGACGCCTCCGAAGGAGCCTGATCCCCGGAGCGTTCCCCATCGGGAAACAGGTCGCGAACGGCACGCGCGGCGCGCTCGAGATCGCTGGTCGCCAAAACCCGGGGCGCGCCGTTCGGCGGTGGGTTCCCCAACCAGCAGGCGCGCCCCCGATCCACCAGGGCCCGTGGAATGCCCAACGGATCTCGCTTCATTCGGCGGGGCCCCAAGGCTTCTCTTGCCAGGCGCCCCAGAGCGCGGAGACGCAGGCGGGTCCAGGGACCGTCTTCTCGCGTCGGGTCGAAGACGTGGATCGGCTTTTCGGTCGCCGAAGCCTCCGCCAGCATCGACGCGCTCTCACCCGTGACGATGAACTCGTCCGCGATGGCGAGGAACGCGAGGTACGGATTCCTCTCCCGACCATGGGGGTAGATCCGCGCGGGGACGGTGAGCTCTCGCTCGAGGAGCGCCGCGGCAAACCTGGGCGTCCTCGCGCTGGTGGTCACCAAGAGCGACCCACCCCGCCACCGGGCGAGGGTCTCCGCCTGGCGGGCAAGCCTGAGAACGGTTCGTTCTCGGAAACCGATGAACCCCGTCGGACCACCGACCAGAACCGCGATGCGAGGCCTGGGCAGATCGAGGAACTCCGTTCTCCAACTTTGCGCAGCCTCGGCCAGCGCCTCCGGACGCACCGCATGAAGGGGCATGTCGACAACGAGCACGCGTTCCGATGCGGGGAGGTCGTACTGCGGAGTGGTGATGACCAGATCGAATCGATCCGGAGAAGACCAGGGGCGTCCGACGTGGACGATGCGGGTCGCCCCGCCCGATTCCCTGGCGATCCACCGAGCAATCGGTTCGTTCCTTCGCCCGGCCGTGAGAACGAGATCCGGCCACTCCGGTTCGAGAGGGTCCGACAACGATCTATGGATTCCCAGCAGCGTGGTCCCGAGGAGTCTGTTCGTAAGGAGCTCCGTCGCACGATAGCGGCAACGCTTCTCGGTGCTCGGCCATCCGAGGGCCTTGGCGAGGGCTCGCAACTGGGTGTTGTCGCCAGCCTTGTTTCCGATGAGCAGCCATACCCGGGGCGTGGTCACGGGAGAATCCTCACGCTCTTGATCGTGACGAGATGGGGGAAGGTTCCTGGATCGATTCGCAAAAACCGCGGGCTCATCCCCCGGTCATTCGGGGGAATATGGAACTCGAGCCTACGGACCGTTCCGTCCGGGCGGATGGCCCGCACACGGCGCCAGGCATCTCGAAATCGCCCCTCCGCATTCCAAGACGCATAGCACTCGATCTCGTCCTTCGCCAAAAGGCCCAGACTGTCGAGAGCCAGTTCGACGCGAAGAGTCAACGGGCCGTTCACACTCTTCAGCGGCGGCAAGGTGAGTATCGGATCCACGAGGACGGCTTCCAACTCCACCTCCTCCCGGTTGTTCACGACGCCGCCGATGAGGGCCGGGCTCCTCCAGGAAAGGGTCAAAAGATCGCGGCCGGATAGGGTCAGTCCTCGCGGCTCTATCCCGGCCGGATCGGCCCCGACGACGCTCACCCGGTGACAGCGCGCCCCCTTCACCTGAGCGGCCCATGCCCCTTTCCTCCCCGGCTGGACCCGGACCGTGGCGGAGAACACCCCCGCACGGGCAGGCGCCCGGGCATCCAGATAGACGCGGACCGATTCGCCGGGGGCGATGCCCCCGAACGGCACGGGCATGGCCGGCGAAGGGGGAGCCTTGGCATCCTTCGGCCACACCACGGCCAAGCGCACCGCCCCCGGCCAGTCGCCGCCGGAAAGGAACGTCGTGCCCGTGTTCTGGACCGTCACCTCGAAACGGATCTCCTGACCCGACCAAAGCGGGCGACGACACAGCGGAAGCACCTGCATGACACGCAGATGCCCTTCCTTCGGCGGTGCCCCGACATCCTCCGTTCGACGTCGAAGGTCTTCGATCTCCCGGCTCAACGCGGTGACGGGAGCGCCCTCGGCGCGGGAGAACGCCTCTCCCAATCGTTGCAGGACGTTCTTCAGTGTCGCCTGCCCGGCCGTGCCGGCCAACCAAGCCTGGCGACCGGCTTCCAGCAGAAAACGGCCTCGTCCCTGGGGCGTTCTCATGTCTGCCGCCGCGTCGAGAAAGGCTCCCGCGGCGTCCAGCGCGCGCCCCTGCTTGCCCAACTCCTTCGCCGAGTCGGCGCGCCGCGCCGCGTCCCGCAGCCCCATGAGGCGCTCCTTGCCCAGCCTTTTCGTGACGGTCTCCCCCACGAGACGTCCTACCTCGGGGTCCCATCCCGCGAGAAGACCCACCAACCCGAACTCCCCCTCATCCAGACGGTCCAAGCTCTCGAAATATCTCAGGATGGCCCGTTTGATCTCATAATGCAGATAGCGATTCTGCGCCACTTCCAAGAGGGTCCGAAGCACGGTCTTGCTTCGAAGTCGAGTCAAGGAATTCACCACCGCCGTCACCGCGTCGGTGTCGGCGAGGTCACGCAGGATGGACGCGGCGAGAATGTTCTCCCCCGCTCGGGAGTCCAACCGAGCGAGCCCCACGGCGGCGCGGCGAGCGAGGAGGGGATCGTCACTGCTGAGATCCGCCTCGAGGACGGCACGCCCCCGTGAATCCCCCCAGCGGGCCAAAACCTCTGCGGCGCGGCGGGCGACGGCGTGGGGAGCGGAGAGTCGCCCTGCCAGCGCGTCAATCAACGACTGGGGCGGGTCCGCCTTCACGTTCCGGTCGATGACCTCCAGGAGGGCCACGAGCGTGCCTGCCGAGACGGGGTTCTTCAGAATCGCTTGGGCCGCCTGGGGAAAGTCGTCGCCGAGGACTTCGGGGGCCATCAACACGATGAGGTTCTTCAACAGGTAGTGCCGCCCGGGATCGTCCCAGACCTCTTTGAAAAAGGGGTTCAGGTCCGGGTCCTTCTCCCGGAGGAGGCGGAGAAGGGCATCACATCGGGCAGGGATGGATTTCACCGCGAGCGCCGACCGAGCCCGGTGCAGCTTTTCTTCGACCGTTTCTTCCGCTTTGTTTCGGACGAGCGTCGCCGACTCCTCCCTGAAGACCGAAACGGCGGCGTCGAGCCAGGCCTCCTGATCCAACCCCTCCCCCGCCCGGTTCTTGGTCTCCTCCGGATCGGTGACGAGGTCGTAGAGCTCGTTGAAGCCGGCCCGTTCATTCCGAATGAACTTCCACCGCTCCCCAATCGCCGCGAAACGGTCGGTGTTCGCCGGTGACATGGCGGGAATCGCCGGAGGAATCTCCGCGAACGTGATGGACATCGGCGCGGCGGCGCTGTTCGCCCCGTCCCTCAGCAGTCCCAAGAGGTTGCGGCCTTGCTGGGCGTGGGCAGGCGGGACATCCATGAGCGCCAAGACAGTGGGCATGATGTCCACGTTACCCACCGCCTGTCGCAGCCGTCGGGCGGGCAGTCCCGGCACGTGGATCAGGAGCGGAACCGCGATTTGCTCCTCGTAGAGCGTGGTGCCGTGGTAGCGGGATGCGTGTTCGCCGAAGGCCTCGCCGTGGTCGGCATTGATGACGACGACCGTGTCGTCTTCGAGTCCCAGGTCAGCGAGTGCGCCCAGAATACGCCCGATCCAACGATCGGTCTCCGCGATCTCGGAATCGTAGCGGTCCACGTCGCTCGTGCCGAAGTCGTGACTGCGCACGACGTAGGGGTGGTGGGGCCCCATGAGGTGCACCCAAAGGAAGAATCGATCGGCGGCGAGGGAGGAGAGGTATTCGATCGCCCGTCCGGCCTGGGCGGGCTCGCTGATGTCGCGTCTTTCGCGAGCGGAGGGGAGCAAGTCGAAACCCTTGCCCAGGACACGGTAGGCCGGGTGCTTCAGGTCATCACCGGCGATGGCGGGAACACCCGCCGTGCGCAGGCCGCCCGCGCGAAGAGTCTCCGCCAGGGTGAGCAAGGGCGGGTCGAGTTGGTGTCCCTGCATCGCCTGGAACAAGGGGGTGGCGGACGGGAAACGGCCGTAGAACATCGACTGAAAGGAGAGACTCGTGATTGGAAACTGAGCGTGCGCCGACTCGAACACCGCGGCCTTTTTGGCGAACCGATCCAAATTCGGGGACGTCGCGTGCCGCTGATAGCCATAGCACCCCAAGTGATCCCGTCTCAGCGTGTCGACGGTCAGCCAGACGACGTTTCGGACGGACGAGGAACGCTGCCGCCCCACGGCCGCGGATCGCTCCAGACTCCTTCTTCGCGCCTCGCGGAAATCCTCCACCGGAAGAGTTCCTGCTGGGCTGCTCGTTTTGTCGAGGCCGAGCGCCCTCCAGAGCTCCAAGACTCGGCGCCCCTCGAGGGTTCGAGCGTGGAGAAGGAACCGTTCACGGGGACCGATCGTCACGATGCGATCGGCCAGGATGGCTCCGAAAACGATGAGCAGGGCTGCCCATGTCGCTCGACGGGTTCCACCCCAACGATCGACCACCACCCCTATGCCCACCGCGACGGAGATGAGCGCCGTGGCAGCGAGCACGTCGTGGAGGTAGAGGTAGAGACCTGGGTAGAATCTGCGATCGGCGGCGTCGAGAAGGAATCCCACGCCGATGTAGCCCATCCCCAGGGCGAGGGTTCTCCAAAGGCTCCAGCGGGAACAGGCCCGCACATGGGCCGCGACGATGCGCAGGGTGGCTGCGAACATTCCCATCAGGAGCCACGGCAGGGCGCGACTCATGGGGTCCGCCCAGGCGCTCTTCGATACCGCGGGCCCGGAAAGAACTCGCGTCGAGAGGTCACGCCAAAGAGTCATGAGCAAGGCGGCGAAAAGGAGGGCCGGTACCCAGCGAGCCAGGGACTCCCAGCGTCGGATGAGCCGGAAGGCTCCGCGATGCGCCAGCACGACGGCGGCCAAGACCAAGCCCGCCCCGGCTCCGAGGATCAACACGCGGGCGAGCAGAATCGCCCCCGCAGAGAAAGCGCCTTCCTCGCTCGGGTCCCAAAGCCCGGCGACATCCCTCGCCGCCAAAGCCGAACCGGCGAGAAGGCCGGCCCAAAGAGCCGACGCGAAGAGACTTGGCGGGCTTTCTTTGCGGAGCGGATTCATCCCTCCCACGATGACAAGAATCCCCCTCGCCCGGTAGAAGTCACACGGGGAAAGGGCTTTCCCTTGATACCCGCCAAGGTGCGCGCCGAAATCATGGGGGCGCAGACGTTTTTCTTTTGCCGCGGCTGACCGATTTCGGGAGAATACCCCCGCGTCCTCCGTTGGGGATGCGCCGATCCGTTTCCAAGGGCCCATTTGCAATGAAGTCGAAATTCACTCCCCTCGCAGTTCTGGTGGCTTTCCTCCTTTCCGCCGATCTCATCGGTCAGGTCTCGGGCTTCGTGATGGACACTGCGGGGTCGCCACTCGCCGACGCCACTGTTTCTCTGCAGGGCGACCTCAATCGCACGACGACGGCAGCGGACGGATCGTTTTCCTTGCCATCGCTGTCGGGGTCCAACTTGAAGATCGTCGCCGGCAAGAAGGGCTATTACAACGCGTCCGTCATCGTCACCGCCCCCGCGATGGGCATCATCCTCAACCTGGAGATGGTCGTCGTGGGCAACGACCCGGGATACACGTTCCTCGATCCCCCCGTGTGCGGAGGATGCCACCCCCAGCAGGAGGTGGAATGGACCGGCTCGCGCATGGCGCATACGGGGCAAAACCTCTGGGTCTATGACGTCTTCGACGGCTCAGGCACTCCGGGGGGCAATGGCGGCTTCGTCTACACCACCGACTCCGTCCATGCGACAGCCCTGCCGGGGGGCGAATGCGCCGCCTGCCACCAGCCTCAGATCTGGATTGCTCAAGCGTTCAGTCCGATGGACCCCCTGAACGCTCTCAGTCAAGCCGCGGCGAACGGTGTATCGTGCGAGGTCTGCCACAAGATCGCGGATGTCGACACAACGAAGCTCGACTACCCGGGCGTGCATGCGACGGCTGTCACGTTCAACCGACCCGCCTCGCCGATCACGTCCCATCAGGTGCAATACGGAACGCTTCCCGATGCCGACTTCAGCATCCCGGGCCTCATGCGCCCTTCCTACCAGCCTCAGCTCAAAGCGGAGATGTGCGCGACCTGCCATCAGGACAAGAATGATCCGGACGAGAACGGCATCTACGACGAGCCGAACGGAATCGTAGCCGAGCCCACGTGGAACGAATGGTTGGCGAGCCCCTACTCCGATCCGACCAACCCCCTCTACGAAACATGCACGGACTGCCATATGCCTCCGAACGGGCAGACGAACCTGTGTGCCCTTGCACCGGTCCAAAGGGATCCCTCCGAAGTGCGCACCCACGACATACTGGGGACCTCGCCGGAGTATCTGGAGAACGCCGTCGATCTGAGTCTCACGGTTCAGCAGACGTCGTCGGAGTTGCAGGTCACCGTCGACGCCACGAACAATCACGCCGGACATCATGTGCCCACCGGAGTCCCCATCCGCAACATGATCCTCCTGGTCGAGGCATGGCGTATCGAGGACGGCCAGAAACTCATCGACACGGGATCGCAACAGATCGACGCCATCGGGGGCGTGGGGAGCCCGGCACAGGGTTACTTCGCCGGTCTTCCCGGCAAGACCTTCGCCAAGGTCACCTTGGATGCCAACGGCAACGGGCCGAGCTTCTTCACCGAAGCGGCCTCGGTTCAGTACGACACCCGTCTGCCGGCCCTAGCCACGGACACGACCAACTATTCCTTTCAGCTCCTTCCCGGAGGCGGCAGTTACAAAGTGCGTGCGCGACTGATCTACCGACGCGCTTATCGCGATCTCGTGGACGCCAAGGGGTGGACGACGACGGGGCACGGAGAACCCCTCGAGGATCTCCAAGCGCCCTACTTCGGTCATCTGATGGAAGAAGCCACGTGGTCGACGCCCGGCGCGCAAGCCGTGACGTCTTTCGGGACGGGATGCAACGGGCTCGTGGCCTCGTGGACGGGGGAACCCAGTATCGGAACGAGCGACTTCACGTTGACCCTCGGTGGAGCTCAGCCGGGGGCGACAGCGATTCTCATCGTGGGGAATAGCACGACGCAATGGGGCCTCACTCCCCTGCCTCTCGACCTCACGTCGGTCGGAGCGCCCGGTTGCTCTCTCCTCGTGTCGCCGGACCTCTCGTTCTTCACGGCAACCGATGGTTTCGGCAACGCCAGCCTCGTGTCGATGATCCCCTTCGTCCCCGCGTTGGCCGGCTTCACCCTTCACGCTCAATGGCTGGCCGCGGATCCATCCATTCCGCTCGGTTGGGCCTTCTCGAACGGACTCTCCGTCACGGCGGAGCCCTGAGTTCGGCGCGCGGCGAGTGAGCCACGTCTCAGGAACGGGTTTTTCGTGCGAGGAAACCTTCGAGGACGATGGCGAGAGCGCGGCGATCGTCCGTCGTGCCGTGGACGACGAGGTAGTCGGCCATCCGTAGGATGTGGAGTTCCTCCGGCCCGTAGTGGGCCTTTCCTCCGTCCGGCGGACGCCCGGTGGCGTTGCGAATCAACTCGCCGATGCAGTCGCCCGTCTGGCTGACCGGACAGCGATGCAATTTCGTCTCCTTCGCGTGTTCGGCGAGTCGAAAGAGATCCGAAAGGGAGACGTCAAGCGCTTCAGCGATCCGCCCGACCGTTCCCATGGTGGGCTGAACCCGTCCGTTCTCGATGCGGGAGATATAGGAGGTCTGGAGACCGGCCTTGCGCCCCACGTCCCCCTGCGTCAACTTCCTTTGCTGCCTCGCCCGTAGAATCGCGTTTCCCAAACTCATGTCAGGCTCCTGGGTGGGGGACCGATTTCGGTGAAATCACTTTCCATTCGCGGGCAGATATTACCATTTCACACATAATCGTACAAAGCGTCTGTTTTTTCTTTGTCACATAGGACACAGACGGCGAGAATCCGCACACAAGCAGTGATCCCGCCGTTCCGAGAGACGAAACATGACCAACTCACCCAGACTCTGGATACCCCTCCTCATCGTTCTTCTGGCCGGAGGGTCCGGCGTTCTCTGGATGGGTATTCGCACCTACCAGGACGCGCCTCCTCTTCCCCGATTCACAGCGAAGAACGGTGACGTTCTCATCGATGAGCACGCCATTCTGGCCGGCCAGGCTGTCTTCCAGAAGTACGCGCTCATGCAGTACGGCAGCATGTTCGGGGACGGGGGCGGCCGGGGGCCGGACTTCACCGCCACGGCTCTTCACGTGGCCTATCTCGGCATGGCGGCCCATGAAACGGCCGCACTGCGTTCGCGATTGGGTCGCGCGCTCACGTCTGATGAGCTGGAAGTGGTTCAGATCGGGGTGCGTCGGGAGCTTCATGAGAACCGCTTCGATGAGAAGACGAAAACACTCCCCCTCACGGCCGCCGGAGAGGCCGGCCTGGAATCGGTACGCGCCTGGGTGCGCGAGAGTTTCCGAGGTGACGGTCCCCGGGGCTTCCGCCCGCTTCGCTACATCCGCGATGACCGGGAGCTGAACGATCTCGCCTCGTTCTTCTACTGGGGTGCTTGGGTCTGCGCCGCGGAACGCCCCGGCGAAGAGGCGAGCTACACTCATGACTGGCCCTTTGACCCGGATGCTGGGAATCGCCCCGGCCGCTCCATCCTCCTCTGGAGCGTCGTCGGCTCCATGGGCCTCATTCTCGGTTTGGGACTCGTCCTGTACCTCCAGGGAAAATTCAAGACGCTCACCGCCAAGGAATCCGGACCGGATACGCCCCTCACGACGACCGAAGACATCGACGCCCGGCTTCCCACCCCCACTCAACGCGCCACCTACAAGTTCTTCGCCGTCGCCATCAGCCTGTTCCTGTTGCAAGTCTTGGCCGGAGTCCTGACGATCCACGACTTCGTGGGGTTGACGCGTTTTTTCGGTTTCGACATTCAGGCCCTGCTCCCGCTGACCATCACGCGCAGTTGGCACATCCAGGTTTCGGTCCTGTGGATTGCCACCTGTTGGATTGCCGCATCGATCTTTGCGTTACCCCGGATCGCGGGCTCGGAGCCCCGTCGCCAGCTCCTCCTCGTCAACATCCTCTTCGGCATGCTGGCCACCGTGGTGGCCGGCACCCTGCTCGGCGTGCTCTTGGGACCGAAAGGGCTCCTCGGCGCCGGATGGAGATGGTTCGGCAACCAGGGTTGGGAATTCGTCGAACTCGGGAGGGCCTTCCAGATCATCCTCTTCGCTTCGCTGGTCCTGTGGAGTGTCATCGTCTTCCGCGGCGTCAAGCCGGCCTTGGATCGAAAATCCTGGTTCACCATTCCCCACTGGCTCCTCTACACGACGATCGGGATTTCGGTTCTCTTCCTCTCGAGTTTCGTGGCGTCTCCCCGGACGAACTTCGTCATCGCGGACTTCTGGCGCTGGATGGTGATTCACATGTGGGCGGAATGCTTCTTCGAAGTCTTCACGACGGTGATCGTCGCCTGGTTCTTGGTGTCCATGGGTCTCGTGACCCGCGCCTCCGCGGAGCGGACCGTCTATCTGGCGGTGATTCTCTTCCTGGGCTCCGGGTTTCTCGGGATCGCCCACAACTTCTATTGGAACGCCAAACCGACGGCGACCATGGCGGTGGGAAGCGTGTTCTCGACGCTGCAGGTCGTGCCTCTCATCCTGCTGATGCTGGACGCCTGGCACTTCCGCAGACTTCCCGCCGAACGTCGCCGCGAGAACAACGGTCGGAGAGACGGCAAGGGCCGGTTCGGACTCCAGGAAGCCTTCATGTTTCTCATGGCGGTCAGCTTCTGGAACTTCCTCGGCGCGGGCGTCTTTGGCTTCATCATCAACCTTCCCATCGTGAACTACTACGAGCACGGCACCTATCTGACGGTCAACCACGGCCACGCCGCGTTGATGGGCGTCTATGGAAACCTCTCCATCGCCGCGGTGCTGTTCTGCGCCCGGTACATTCTCGCCCCCTCGGCCTGGAATGCTCGATGGATCCGGGTCTCCTTCTGGTCCATCAACATCGGGCTCATGGCCATGGTCCTCTTGGACACCTTCCCCGTGGGGCTGGTCCAGCTGAACGTCGTTCTTTCCTCGGGCCTTTGGCAGGCGCGCTCCCTCGACTTCATCGCTGGATCGACGTTTCAGACCTTCACGTGGATGCGGATGCTCGGCGGCGCGATCTTCCTCCTCGGCGGAGTGGTCCCCCTCACGGTCTTCATCCTCCGTGGGCTCCAGCGCATGAAAGACGTCCCGGACGCCCCGGATTCCCAGACCGAAGACCCCATCGAGGCCTCCCGATCTCATCCCGAGATCGAGGTTCCGGTGCGCTGAGTCGTCCTCGCATTCCAGACAAAGGAGTTCCCAGACATGCAGCACTTTTCGATTCGCCCCAGGCTCTCGACGGTCATCATGGCGCTGAGCCTGCTCTTGGCCCCGGTTTCCGCTCAGGTCACCGGCATTGTGCTGGACACAGCAGGCGCGCCCGTCGCTGATGCACTCGTCACTCTCAAGGCCACCTCCACGCAGACGACGACGGCTTCCAACGGCACGTTCACTCTCCCGGGTCTCGCCGGACCGAACCTTCGCATCGTTGCGGGAAAAAAGGGTTACTTCAACGAGGGATTGACCGTGACGGCTCCGGCTTTCGGTGTCCTCGTCACTCTCGAGTCGGTCCCCGCAAGCAACGATCCCAGCTACGGTCTCCTCGACCCGAACGTCTGTGGCGGCTGCCACCCCCAAGCGCTCGCCGAATGGACGGGCTCGAGAATGGCGCACGCCGGCCAAAACCTCTGGGTCTACGACATCTACGACGGCACCGGCACGACCGGGGGAATGGGCGGATTCGTCTACACGACCGGCTCCGTTCACGCGGCAGCCAACCCGGCGTCGGAATGCAAGTCCTGCCATCAGCCCGAGCCCTGGATCGCCCAGCCCTTCACGGCGCTCGAGCCCATCGGTGCGCTCAGCCAGGGGGCACTCAACGGCGTCTCGTGCGAAATCTGTCACAAGGTCGCCGACATCGACCTCGCGAAGACCGACTTTCCCGGCATCCATCCCAGTTCCGTGACGTTCACGCGTCCGACTCAACCGCTTCTGACCCACCAGGTGGAATACGGGACCTACCCCGACGCCGACTACGAGGCCCCCGGGCTCATGCGCCCGTCGTATCAACCGCAGTTGGAGGCCGCAGTCTGCGCCGCGTGCCACCAAGACAAGAACGATCCGGACGGCAACGGGAACTTCGCGGAGCCGAATGGCATCGTCTCCGAACCCACGTGGGACGAGTGGCTCTCCAGTCCCTACGGCAACCCCGCGGACCCGAACTACGCCACGTGCGTGGATTGCCATATGCCCCCGAACGGTCAGACGACCGTCTGTGTCGTGCAGCCCGTCCAGCGGGATCCCTCCCAGGTCCGCACTCACGACGTGGAAGGCACATCGCCCGCGTTTCTCGAGAATGCTGCGGATCTCACCGTCAGTGTTCAGCCCACATCGACGGAACTCCAGGTGACGGTCGACGTGACCAACTCCCACGCAGGTCACGCGCTCCCGACGGGCGTCACGATCCGCAACATGATCCTTCTCGTCGAAGCCTGGCGGGTGGAGGATGGTCAAAAGCTCGTCGATACGGGAACACAGACCATCCATCCCCTCGGAGGCGTCGGCGATCCCGCCCAGGGCTACTATGCCGGACTTCCGGGCAAGCTCTTCGCGAAGCACAACCTCGATGCGAACGGCAACGGCCCAACTTTTTTCACGGATGCGACCTCCATCCTCTTCGACAACCGCATCCCCGCCCTCGCGACCGACACTACCAACTACACCTTCCAGTTGCCCCCCGGCGGCGGCACCTTCAAGGTCAGGGCCCGGTTGATCTACCGCCGCTCGTTCCGATTCCTCACCGACGCGAAGAATTGGACGGTCGATGGCCACGGCGATCCCCTCGAGGACATCCAGGCGCCGTATTTCGGACATCTCATGGAAGAGACGACGTGGGCAAGCCCCGGCGCGCAGGCGGTCTCGACGTTCGGAAGCGGATGCAACGGTCTTTCGGCATCGTGGTCGGGAGAGCCCACCATCGGATCGTCCAACTTCCAGGTGACCCTGAGCGGGGCGCAGCCGAGCGCCACCGCCATTCTTCTGCTTGGGAACAGCAACACGCAATGGGGCGCCATCGGACTGCCCCTGGACCTGACGGCCGTCGGCGCCCCGGGCTGCGCTCTGCTCGTGTCTCCAGATATGTCCTACGTCCTCGGGGCGGACGGCTTCGGGCAGGCGTCCTTGGATTTCACGGTGCCGTTCATTCCAGCCTTTGCCGGAACGACGTTCTATGCCCAGTGGCTCGCCTCGGACACCGCGAGTTCCATCGGCTGGTCGTTCTCCAACGGACTGTCCATCACCTCGGAACCTTGAAGGGAGACTGTGCCTCATGGAACCCGGGAGTCGTCATGGGAAGCTGAAGAGCGCCGCCCACACCCGTCGCACCCGTTGGCGGGCGGGCATCTTGATCACTGTTCAGCTTCTCATGGTCGCTCACTACGTACACTGGCGGCTCGCGGGGAAGACCTTGGCGCCTCTCGAGTTGAACGAGGTCATGCACACGATCGAGCTCGGCGTGATCACCGCCGGATTCCTGTTCATGTCCGCCGCGTTCTTGGCGACACTCGTCTTCGGGCGGTTCTTCTGCGGTTGGGGCTGCCACATCCTGGCTCTGCAGGATCTCTGCGCGGCGCTGCTTCGGAGGGTGGGTTTGAGGCCGAAACCCATACGTTCCAGACTTCTCTTGGCCATCGCCCCGCTCACCGCCCTCTACATGTTCGTCTGGCCGACCGTGGCCCGGTTCCTCGTGCATGCCTATCCTTCCACGGAATCCGTTCTCGGACAGCGCCCCGACTTCCAACTGCGTGTGCTCGCCGACGGCGAGGGTTGGGCGTCCTTCGTCACCACGGAATACGCGCGGAACCTTCCCGGCCCGGTCATCGCCGTCATCACCTTTCTCGTCGCCGGCTTCGTCATCGTCTGGCTCCTGGGCTCGCGCTCTTTCTGCGGGAACGTCTGTCCCTACGGCGTGCTCTTTCGAGTCGCGGACGGCCTCTCGCCGGGACGCATTGCGATCAAGGGCGACTGTCTGGGTTGCGATGCCTGTACACGGACCTGTAGCTCCGGCATTCAGGTCCGCGAAGAAGTCAACACGTTCGGCCGCGTCGTCGATCCTCGGTGTCTGAAGGACATGGACTGCGTGGACGTCTGCTCCGGTCGCGTCCTCGAGTGGAGATTCACCAAGCCCGCATTCTTCCAGGGCTGGCGCAAGGGCCGCAGCCGCATCCCATGGGATCTCACCCTCCGCGAGGAGGTCTTGGCGCTGGTCTTCGTGCTCCTCTCCCTCGCCGTCTACCGAGGCCTCTATCGCGTCGTTCCCTTCTTCCTCACTTTGGCCCTCGGTGCGTCCACGGCCGCCGCGGTGATTCTCGCTCACAGGAGCTGGCGGGCCCGAGAACTCCGAAAGAATCGTGGACGGGTCCTCGCCGCTGCCCTGGCTGTCGGTCTTCTCGCCTACCACGCGCCCGTGCGCTGGCACGAGTTCATGGGCGACCGCCTCGTGGAGCACATCCGGACCCAGGAAGGGCCCGTCGCTCGGGCGGCTCTCCTCGCTCTCGTGGGTCATCTCGAGGCTCGGGATCGCTGGGGTTGGGTCCATCCTCCCGACATCGATGTTTCTTTGACGGACGCCCTCCGACGTCTGGGTCGCCATGCCGAAGCCGCGAAGCTCATCGAGAAGCGGCTCGGGGGTCAGGCCGCGAACCCCGCCCTTGCGTTCGACGGCGCGCGCGCGTGGTTGCTCGCCGGGCGACCGGCCAGGGCGGAGAGCTGGGCCGACCGTATCCTCGAAACTCTGGACGACCGCAAGGCGCCTCATGGCGAGGAGCTCTGGTCGACGCTCGAATTGCGGGCCGACGCGCGCTTGAGACAGGGACATCTGGACGGGGCCGAGGCCGATCTACGGCGCGTCGCCGACGAAGCACCGGGTCGACCCTCCGTGGAGCTGGCTATCTCCCAGATCGATGCGGAGAAGGGACGGCTCGAGGAGGCGCTTCACCGTCTCGACGTCCTTGTCAGCCGCCATCCCGATCTGGCGCCCGCCCACTACAATCGGGGGGTTCTCCTTGAGGCTCGAGGAAAGAAGCTGGCGGCCATTCAAGCCTATCGGCGCGCTCTCGCTCTTGCACCGGCCGACGGTGACGCGCTGAACAACCTGGGTCTTCTTCTCATGGATTCGGGGCGACTCGGTGAAGCCGAGTTCCTCTTCCGCAAGGCGCTGGCTCTCAACCCGAACGATCCGCGCCCGGCGCGCAACCTCACGGTTCTGCTCCGCAACCTTCACTGATCGGGACGAATCGGCTCAGGCCTCGAACGTCGCCTGCCGGCCCGCGCACATCGCTCGTTCATGGGTCACGGTGTAGTCCCCCTCCCTCTCGCAGTGGATGGCGACGGGCGCGACGATGTCCAGTTGGACCTCCTGCCTGGTCATGACGGGGAACCCATAGACCTCATTGACATGGCGCAACGCCTTGCCCCGCGCCAACCATTGCTCGACGAAACTCAGGTGATCCAAGAGTCGCCGCTGCGCTCTCTCGCGCCCCAACGCGACCGAGGACGTCAGGGTCGATGCGATGGTCGCCATCAGACCAACCTCCTTTTCGACGCCCACGCTCTTTCTCCCGCCGGCGATGGCCGCCGCCATGGTCGTGCCCGTTCCCAAGAATGGGTCGAGGACCACGTCGCCCAGCACCGAATACATCTGAATCAAACGGTAGGCCAGTTCAAAGGGGAAAGCGGCGCTCCTCGCACGCACGGATTTGTCCCCCAGTCCCTGTCCGACACCGGTGAGGCCCTCCCAAAGATCGGAGAACCACACGTTGCGTTCCTCCCAAAAATAGGCGCTGCGACGTCGCCGGGCTTTCTCCTGTGGAGTTCGAAAAGCTCGCAGACCTCCCTTTCGGAGGATCAGGATGTATTCGTGTTCATAGGTGACGTAGGCGCCGCCAGGGAGCATCCCGGAACCCATGAACTTGTTGGGGGCGTTGTTGGGCTTGCGCCAAAGGATGTCCGGGAGGACCGAGAAACCCAGGCCCTGCATGGTCTGGAGGATGCGGGCGTGGTTCGAATACAGCCGAAACTCCTCCCCCACCTTGCGGGTCGCATCCCCGACGTTGAGGCAGAGGATTCCACCCGGCTTCAGGACGCGATGGCACTCCGCCCAAACCCCGTCCAAAACGCGGTGCATACCCTCGAAAGCTTGCGCTCCCTCGCCGCGATCGAGGGCCGCCCCGATTCCGGAGTCCTCTTCCCGAAACACGTCGTCCCACATCTGCACCATCGGATAGGGCGGCGATGTGACGACGAGATCGATCGAGACGTCAGCGACGCCGTCCATGGCGGCCGCATGGCCGTGAAGAACCCGGTGTCGCGTCGCATCGCTGGACATCCTGGACAGGTCTCTCCTCGGAACGAGGAAAGCTTAGCAGGGCCCGCCCACAGGACCGCCGCAGGGGTCCGCGGGCTCAATCGTCGTGGGCCAGAGCGATGGGCTTCGAACGCACCGTTCCTCCCGTGTCGGAGGATACGACGATCGTGGCCGTCCCTCCCGCAGGGGTGGGTCGCACCACCCAGCGCAACATTTTCGCTCTTTCCTTCGGCATGCCTTCGAGCGCTCTTTGGCCGGCCAGGTGTCCGAGGTCCTGACGTCGTGATCCCTCGATGAGATCGGCCCCCTCCATCTCGATCCTCCCCGCCACGGGCCGTTGGACCTTCGAGAGAAATCCCCGCCGCGTCAGATGCGTGGGCAAAAACCCGGTGTTGCGCACGGTTGCGGTGAGGATGATCGCCCCATCCTCTCGACGCGCGCTCCGTACGTCCTCGAGTTTCAGCCTCGGTGCCTGCTCGGCGAGATAGAGCAGCCACGGAACGTGCACGGCGCATTCCTTCTCGAGGAGTTCGGGGGGTGGGTTTTGCACGAGGAAACGGGTGCGAAGCCCCCCAATCTCGACCCTTCCGAGCGTTGGATGATCGAAGGGCTTCCAGGGTGTGAAGTCTCTGCCCGCCAGATGCTCGTCCTGGTACCGCAGGGCGTCCAACCGGCTCTTGCCGATGCCGGGCCACAGCTCCGGCACCCAACCGATGATCCCCCTGTCCCAGTAGGCCCAACTGATGAGGGTTCCGTAGCGATGCCGGGTCGGATGCGTCGAACTCGGTCGCACGGGCCGGCCCGTCAACGCGGTGAACTTCTTCGCGAACGTCGCGATGGTGCCCAGGTCCTCCTTGTCGAAGGCCGCCGGGTCACTGGCAGAGGGAAGGCGAAAGACGAATCCTCCGGAAGTGTGGTTGTGCACGATTCCCGTGATGTTGGGATGGTCGACGATGAACCGCACCGTGGCGTGGGTTTCGGGTTCCGACAGCGGAAAGGGCCCCGCGCCCGGTTGGCGGAAAGGCAAAGCCCAGTTGCGCGGAAAATTCCTGTTCAGATCGAGCCCACCCAGGCCGTCCTCGTTCAGCCTGCCGTCGCCGTCGTTGTCGATCCCCTCCCGAAAGACACGGTAGAAGGGCCCCTCCTTATCGGTCTTCTTCCGACGCACGAGGATGCGGGGGTCTTCGGGGCTGGCTACCCGATCCCCCTTCGGATCAGCGATCCGCATGAGACTGATGAAGCCGTCGCCGTCTATGTCCTCCGCCGGATCCTCGTCCGCGATGCCGTCCCCGTCGTTGTCGACCGGGCGCACGGAGCTTCGCAAGGCGATGTTCCGCAGCAAGGTCGCGTCGGCCCCATCCGGGTTGAACTTGGGCCGGACGTAGAAGGTGTGGGTTTGGAGGAGCTTCGTCACCCGCGGATCGCGGCCGTGGGAATGGATGAGGTACCCCGCGAAATACAGGGCCAAGGCGCCGCTGGTCAGCTCCCCGGAGTGGATGTTCCCGTCCACGTAGAGGGCCGGTTTCTCCTCGGCGCGCCCCGTTCGCCGATCCGTGATCTCGATCACCCAAAGATCACAGCCCAGATAGCTCTTCCCGATGCTCACGAGCCGCGCCAGATCGGGTTTCGCTTCGCACCACGTGGCCATGATGGCCCGGGACTCTCCGCTGGAGTAGTAACGGTTCCAGTCGACGGTCCCATCCTTGCGCACCTGTCCCACGGCCGGGATCACGCCCAACAGGAGAAAAAGCAACACTCGGACGACCGCGCCTCGCCAAGGTGCGGCACTTCCCGTGGGCGCGTCAAGCGCCGAGGGGCATGCAGTGAGGGTCGAGTCCATGTCGGCGTTCCTCCGTGATCGGCGTGAGCCTACCACGAAGGTGCCTCCTGCGTCGCCGCGTCTGCCCGCCACGAGGGCGGACATGGCGTCCACCTCACTTTTTCATGGACATCTTCTTGACGTATTCTTCCGCCTTCTGGATGTGGCCGGCCTTACGCAGCCCCACGGCCTTCGCTTCCTTCATGGCGACGTCCGGCTCGATGCCTTCGTCCAACACCCGGTAGGCATACCAGATGGCGCCCACGCGGTTGCCGGATTTGCAGTGCATCAAAACCGGGCGTTTTCCCGCGTCTTTCAACACTTGGCGCGCCCGATCGAAAACCTCGTCCTTGAGGGTATCCGGTCCCTTGAACGGAATCGCAACGTAGTCGAGACCCAACCCCTTGACGAGCTCGGGTTCCTTGAACTTGGGCGTCTCCTCGGGCATGCGAAGGTTGATGACGGTTTTCACGCCGTACTTCTTCTTCGCCTCCTGGAAGCCCACCGTGTCCGGCTGAGCGGTCAGCAGGAAGCCCTCGGCCTCATGGGCCCTCTGCACACCGGGGAGATCGACCGACTTGACCGCCAAGTCCTCCTTCCCGTTCTCCGACTTGCCTCCGCACGATCCAACGAGAATTGCAACGGCCAAAACGAGTCCGATTCGAATGCACTGCATGAGGTTCCTCCGTGGTTCAGAGCCGGGGTCGTCGTGCCGAGGACGACGGCACGACGCATTGTGTCCCGCGCGGTCGTTCCTCTCAAACGTGTTCCTCATGGACTCTTCGACGCACACGAAACCGCGCGCGGCCCTTCAGAGGAACCGGAGCTCCTTGGCGTTGCTGGCGGCAAAGAAACCATTGTTTGCCGTGTTGGTGACCGTCAGCGCCTGAATCATGAGGCTGTTTCCTGCCAGACCAGGGGGGATACTGAAGAGGAGATCCAGTCCCCCCGAGGGCAGCAGGATGGGGCCGATGGGTGTCGCCACGTTGCCGTCGAAAAGCACGAAGAGGGGTTGGAACGGTGAAAGGTGGAACTCGGGAAATCCGGTGGGCGAGGTCGGTGGGGACCCGGTCGCAAAGAGCTGTCCGAGCAGGACAGGGGGGCGCCCGACCTGCTGTCCCTGGGGAGAAAAGATCCGCAGGAGGAGAGGGTCACTCGTCTGCAGATCCACCACATGGGGTCTCAGAGACGGCAATGCGTCCACCCCGGACCGCAGTTCCAAATCGTCGCCGCTTCCCGGGAAACCCGCCGAAATGGTGACCGACGCGGTATCGGGTGCCCCTGTCGCCGTCCCGTCACTGGGCGTCACGACGCAGGTGACCACATCGCCGACACCGAAGAGGCTTCGGGGCAACAGATCGGCCCGCGCCGCAACGGTCTCGTCCCGAACGACGACCCCGTTGACACGCCACAGGAAACGATGGGACACCACATCGAAATCGAGGTCGTCCAGGAGGTTCGACGACGTGACGCGGCATCTCAGCGTGTCATTCACGCTTGGCTCGCCGGGTTCCATCGTCACCGTGACGGCTTCCGGTGGATGGTTGAGTCCCGGCGTGGGCGTGGTCACGACCTCGAACGGCAAGGCCGCGACCTGCACACCGTTGATCTCCACACGTACGGTCCAAGTCCCCGTGATGACATGCATGTTCGGCACGTTCCAGTTGAACCAAAACCATGCCGAGCCCCACTGCGGGTTGTTGAAATTCCCGACACCGGAGTCGAAGTCGAGGGTGCCATTGGGTTGATCGAAGAGAAAGCGCCATGTGGTGTTGGCGGGAAGATCAGCCAGATGCATCCAGATGTAGACCACCGGATCAGACAGGGCGATCTCTCCGTCCCGGGGAAGTGAGAAGGGAACGCCCGGATTGGGCACCGTGCGGCTGACGGCAACATCGTAGAGGACGGTCTGCGTCGGGACCGGTGGTTGCTGCATCCAAAAACTGGGCTGGGTGTTGCAACTCCCCTTGAAGGGCTCGATGGGAACGCCGTTCTCCGTGAAGGCAAAATGGAGGGCCGGAACAAAGGTGTTCCCGCTGGCGCCACAACGACCGATCTCCTGTCCCTCGAGCACCTGCTGACCGGGAGTGACGAGAACGCTCCCCATCTTTAGGTGCCAATAGAAGGCCACTCGCCCCCCGTGGTCGATCATCACGAAATTCGCCGCCTGCCCGAGCGCCTGCGTATTCATGTCCGGCTCGCCGTCGTGGGTTCCCACCACGACCCCGTCGGCGACGGCAAACACCGGCACCCCGATGACCTGCTCATCGAAGGTGCGAATGAGCGCATCCGATGCGTCGTGTCCATCGAAGGTCTTCGTGCCACAGTCGTAGTCGAGAATGCTGCCGACGTCCCCATCCAGATCGACGTAGTTGGAGATCGCCATGTCCTCACGGAAAATGGCCGCGAGGGGATAGTAGCTGAGCGCCTGAGGCAACGTGGCGGTCCCGGCGATTTCCGGCTGCGCCGCCTGGTAGGAGGCCAGATTCGCCGTGACCCGTGCATGGTCGATGGGACTCAGACACGGACCGGGCGTCGCCGGCAGCGCCCCCCCGCCGCCGAGACCGACCGATGTCCCGTTCTGAGCGAGAAGGGGGAGGGCTGTGAGAAGAATCAGAATCGGGGATTTCAGCATGACGGGCGTCTCCATGAACCCGGTCATTCTACACTCCCCAAGGGCCCCGGTGGGAGCAAGAAATCCAGAGTGCGCTCCAGGACTCCGAGACCATCCTCAGCTCTTCAGCGGAGAATGCCGCGCGACCTCATGGCCCGGGCATAAAGGAAAAACGCCAGAGCGAATTGAGAATCACGGCGCCAAGCGCGGCCTCGAGTCCGTGCTGGATTGGTGGATGCGATCATTCCGAGCAGGAAAGGGAATCCAGGAGACGAAACACAGTGATTCCCTGAGGAGTCCCGTTCTGAGGGTGTGCATGGCTCATGCTCAGCGTCACGGAAAACGAGCCACCTCCACCGTTCGGTCCACAGTCCATGTCGAAGGAATCTTCAACCAGCTGGGCGCCGCCCAGGGGATCGAAGATGATACCGGGAGGACCGAACATCCCGTCGAAGGGAGAGATCTCGAGATTCCCCGTGGACGAGGCCGACCACACCACATCCGTGATTCCCCCCACGTGGTGGAATGTTGCGTCGATCGGGACCGGCCCGAACGCGGAGATCGTCGTGGGGTATTGGAAACCGATCTGGACACCTCCGGCACCGGGATTGACCACGACGATCCGCCCCAATTGCAAGATCTCCGTCGTCACGGTCATCGATCCTTGAGCGATGTGGGCCTCGACAGTCGTCATGCTCGCAAATTCGATCGTTCCGTTCCGCAAGACCACGACGCGAGGCAATTCCACCGACAGGTTCCCCGTCGAACTCCCGGACGGAAGATCGAGATGTATGGTGACGGTCGCGGGAAGATTGAGCTGAGCCCCCGTGGGCGCAACGTCCCAGCCGGCCACAGGATTCAGAGTTTCGACCGGTCCGGACAGTTGAGCGGCCGAGAGACGGGAGACACCGATCAGAGTGGTCGTCGAGAAGGCCCCGGCGGGAAAATCGATCGTCAAGAGCCCCTGATCGGAGGACACCTGCCCTCCTTGCACACCGATCGGGCTGGGGCGTGTCTGCACCGAACCGAAATGAAACTGATCGAGCATTTCACGGCAGGACGCCGCACCGATGACCGCCCCGACGATGAAGAGAAGAATGACACTCTTCGCATTGAACATGGGCATCTCCATCCTCATTCGGAATTTCCCCCGTCCTCCCAGCATACCAGGTTTAGAAATCAGGAAGGACGACGGGCGCGGGGTGGACGACCGGAGCGGTTTCTGCACATGCCGATCCCTCTCAGGTGGACACGAAACCGCTCCAGAGATGAGAGCCGGTGGGGGGGCTGACGATTCGAGAGCGGGTGATGAGGATCGAACTCACGACATTCAGCTTGGGAAGCTGACGCTCTACCACTGAGCTACACCCGCTGGGTTACGTGCCGGAATAGTGACGGCTTCGGGGAGCGAAGTCAAGGGGACGCGCGCCAGTCCTGCCAGGCTCGGGCGTCGTCGGAGGGGAAGACGGCATGGGGCGGCACATCGTGGGCGAAGCGCTCGTAGAGATCGAGGAGCGCCGCCGGTTCGGTCTCGAAGGCTCTGGCCACGTCTCCATGCGCCAGGCAGAGCCGCTCGAAGCGAAGCTTGCGCACGATGAGGGTCGTCAGGCGGTAGCCCTCGGGGTCGACGTGACGAAGCTCGGGATAGGCCCGGAGGTCGAGGTTGGGGAAGGAATCGCTGTCCGCGATGTGCCGGACGAGGTGCCGTTGGAGCCCCGAGAGGCTCCCGCCCGCGGGGAGAGGCGAGGAAGGACCGAGCGAACGGGGAGCCGCAAGGTCGCGCGCCTGCAGAAGAGCCCGGGCCCTCCCCATCTCCTGCCGGAGTTCGTCCACGTCCTCGGCGGAATGGACCGTCCCATTGAGGCGCTCCACCACCACGCCCCTCAAACCGTGGCAGTGGGGAAGCACCGATTCATAGAGCCGCCAAACGTCCTCGGGCACGGCGTTGTCGTGACTGTCCAAGCGGAATTGGCGGCCGGAGTGCATCCAGTCCCCATCGCTCAGACTGCCCCCGCTCAAATGGATCTGGATGACCCGAGAGAGGTCGAGCTGCCGGAGCACCTCCTCGGGATCGAAGCCGAGATTGACCGACTCCGTGTAAAGGTTGTGCAGATCGAGGAGCATTTGCGCGCCCGCATGCCCCGTGATGGCGTTCCAGAACGGGGCCTCGAGGCCGGGCGGGCCCAAACGAAATGCGTCCGCGCCGTTTTCGAAAGCCACGACGGGGACGATCTCGGCGATCCGATCGAGACGGGCGACCACCCTCTCCACCGCCTCCGCGGTCATCGGGAGCGGAAGCGGGAAGACGGGATTCAGCCCCTCGGCAAACACCCACCCCAGATGGTCCGAGAACCATCGAAAATCGAACGCCGCGTGGCAGAGGTCCAGGCCGCGCAACCAGCGATCGAACCGGACTTGCTCACAGCGTTCCGAGGGATCGGAGCCGAGGGAAAAGGCCAAACCGTGAGCCGTGAACGGTCGTCCCGAACGACGCTTCAAGTTCAAGAACAGATCGAAGAAGTCATTCGGTTCCAAGGGGTCGCCCCCCGGTCGCCAAAGCATTTCCGGCGCCACCTCGAAGTAGTCCGCCTCCTCCTCGATGAGCGGACGGGTCACTTCCAAGAAATCGGCGTCGGCGTGCAAGGAAAAACCGACGCCCAGAGGCCCCATGAACTACTTCACTTTCGCCACGAAACGCAAAAACCGCCCCCCTGTCGAGGAGAGACTCGGCATGCCGCAAGCGATCACCTCGCCCTTGGGTTTCGCCATGCCCGGCTTGACCTCCGTGTAGGACAGGCAGCCCATCGGCACGAATCGGGGCATGGACGTCCCCAAGGGTAGGCGGTCCTTTCGCAGTGAGTCGAACAGAGCATCGAGATAGGTGTTCTTTCGTGACGTGATTCGCAGGAGGGCCAGGCCGAACCAGCCCGAGAGCCTGGGCTCCCTCTCGAGGTACGCCTTGGCCCGTTCCACGAGTTTCTTGTACTCAGCGGTTCTCGGTACCGAGAAGAGTGGAGCCTCCCTTTCGGCCATGTCCCGCAGGAAGGCCTCGTAGCTGCCGGCCAGCTCCTTCGGCAGTGTCTTCTTCAGTCGGGCGACCCGTTCCTCGAGATGCTCGATCTTCGCGCCATGGACGAGATCGATGAGCCTCTTCGCCAGATTCTGCTCCACGGACTCCGGGGGATCATCCATTCTCCTCAGGACCTTGCCCCTCTCGTCGATGACCATGCGCGGCGACGTCTCACCGAATTCTTTCCACGCCTCCTCCTCCTCGAGACAGATGATGACGCAGGTCCAAGTGACAGCCTTGCCCCGTCGCGCCACCGCTTGAAACTTGGGACCAACAAAATCGTCTGCCTCGGGGGACGAGATGCCCTTCACGAGTCGAAAGAGACCTCGCCCGAGTTCCATGCGGCGATTCTCGTCTTTCGGGGGAACGATCACCAATCCCGGAAGCCCCAACTCCTTCATGCGCTTCAGTCCGATCTTGACGAGGCCCTCCGCGTCCTGGCCGCCAAGCTCGCTCCCGACGCCCAGCTTCCCGAGCCCGAAAACCATCGGCGCCGCGATGAGGCCGCGAACGAATCCGCGTCGATCCATGTTCTTGCTCCGTTTCAAAGGACTGCGTTCCGCCCCTCATGGACGCACGGCTCGAAGCAGGGTTCGATTTTTTTGAAATCGCCGTTACTTCGACGGATTCGTGCTCGGCAAAAACGCCGCCATGAGTTTCAGGAAGTCGGAGCCGGGAAGGATGCCGTCTCCAGGTTTTTTCCGGCCCTTCTCCCAGGCGTCAAGGAGGGGATCGAATCGCGGCTGGGCGCGCAAGGATTTCAGGTCCCCGTCTTTCCGACACCAGGAAAAGGAGCGCAAGCCCCACGCGAAGGCCTGATCGAGGATCGCGAGGGCCTTGTTGGACCGACCCGAGCGCGCCAGCGTGCACGCGAGGTTGTAGAGGGCGTTCGCGATCTCCGCTCGCCCCTGTGGGCTCGTGCGGTCGAAGGTGACGTTCTGATAGAGGATCCCCAAGGCGGAGGCGTAGGCCCTCGTCGCGTTCTCGTAGTCATAGGCGCCCATGTAGAGCGCCGCCAACTCGAGTTGCAGACCGAGAATCCTGTTGGCGTCCGGAGGCTCCTGGCGGGAGAGGTCCTTCAACTGCTTCATGATCGGACGCACGCGGGAGAGAAAAGGTTCCCGTTCACCCAGTCGGGCGAGAGCGAAGATGACAGCGTCCCTCACGCCCGCAGGCGGAACGGGGGCCTTCGACGTGAGCACCCCGCGGCAGATCCCGATCATTCGCGCGCGCTCCGAGGCGTCCTCGGTGAGCGTGAGTTGCCCGATGGCGTCGGCGGCGAGAACGCGCTGATCCTCGGCGGCAACGATGTCCTCGAGGATCAGCCGAAATCCCTCGAGGTAATTCGCACGCCAAGCGCGCTCCTTCTCCCACATCCCCAAGTAGACGCCCCCGCCCTTCGTACCGAGGGCCTTGCGCGCCGCCGCGGCGACGACGGAATCCTCCACCCTCCCGAGGATCGCGACGAGGAAAGCAACCGTGGAGTTCTTCGGCTCGCCCGCTTCGACCGCCCCTTCATTCTTCAACTCCCCGATGCGGGTTCTCAGGGGCAAAACCGCCTCCATTCCATCATCGATCACGGAACGGAGCGCCTTGGTGAGACGCTGCACCCGAGCCGCCACGTCCTTTTTCCCGAGACCGACCACGGGTTTCGCCCCTTCGAGGGTGCGCCGAAGTGCCCCATAGACCCACGCGCCCTCGCGGTGGGAACGGCGCGCCCTGCCGAGAGCCCGCGCGGCCGTCTCCCCCAACTCCCGCGTCTGCACGAGGCAGGTTTCCAATCGCGCCACGTCCCTCGCGATCTTCTCTTCCTGCCCGAGGGCCCACGGAGGGACGCAGAGCATGAGAAGAACGGCAGCCACTTCGATCCTCATGATCACGGCTCCTCCATCAGAAGAACGACACAGTGCACCTCGATGGCCTCCCCATGACCGACGGCATCCAGTCGCTCGCGGGTTTTTGCCTTGATGCTGACATCCACCGGCGGGATCTTGAGAATCTCCGCGACCCCCTCACGCATGGCCGCCTTGAAGGGAGAAAGTTTCGGGCGCTCCGCGAGGATATTGACGTCCACGTTGCGGACGCGATAGCCCGCCTCCGCCACCTTCTCCATCGCCAGTGCCAAGAGTCGACGGCTGTCCGCTCCCTTCCAGTTCGGATCGTCATCGGGAAACAGTTCGCCGATGTCGGGCAAGGCCGCACCACCGAGGACCGCATCGGTGACCGCATGAAGCAGAGCGTCACCGTCCGAGTGGCCGAGGAGTCCTCGCGAGAAGGGGATCGACACGCCTCCGAGAATCAAGGGCCGGCCGTCGACCAGCCGATGAATGTCGTACCCCATTCCGACGCGATAACTCATGGCGATTCTCCTTCGGCAAGGCCCCGTTCGAGGACGCACTGCGCCAGTGCCAAATCCTCCGGAGTGGTGACCTTGAAATTCCAGCGGCTGTCCTCGACGGCGATGACGCTTTCGCCCATGCGTTCCAAGGCCTGCACGTCGTCGGTCACGTCGACCTCAGCGGCGTTCGCGTCTTCAAGAGCGCGTATGAGGAGCGCCCTTCGTCCCGCTTGCGGCGTCTGTGCCAGGCGTAGCGCGGAACGATCGGGAGTGTCCAAGACCCGGCCTCGAGCATCGACACGTTTCACCGTACTCGTTGCCGGGACGACGGGCACCGCCCCCCCATGCTCCTCGAGAGCGGCGAGGAGCCGTTCCGCCACGCCGACGTCCGGGAACGGGCGGGCGGCGTCGTGGATCAAGACCCCTCCCACATCGGGCGAGAGCGCCTGCAACCCCAGGAGGACCGAGTCCTGCCTCCTTGCCCCTCCGGCGATCATGCGAGACACGCCGACGGCATAAAGATAGCCTCCCAATTCCCCCTCCTTCACGGTCTCCAAATCGTCGGGATGGAGGACCACGACGGTCTCCTCGAGCCCCGGAACCCGGCTCAAACGGTCCATGGCGTGAAGGAGGAGAGGCTTTTTTCCAAGCGGCACGAGGGCTTTGTTGCAGGGGGCCCCCAGTCGCTCCCCGCGTCCCGCGGCAACGAGCACAAGTCCGTATTTCACGGGGCATTATCCCTCCAGTTCCAGGTGTGGATCATCCGGCGCCCAGGGTAACAGCCCCGCTCCATCCCGGGCAGGCCTCCCCAGTGGCCGGCCACTTTTCCTTATCTCACCTTCACCGAGTGACCGAAAGGAACGATGAGGGGGAGCAGCTAACGGGTGACTCCCGGAATCACAAGGGGGAAAACTATGAAAGTTTGGAGAATCCTCGGAAGCGCCATCATCGCAATCATTTTCACCGCTTCTCTGCAAGCACAGACGGCCCAGCTCCTATTGGACGGCGTCGTGGCCGATGCCCAGCCCATTGTCTTGGGAGACACATCGACGCTCACTGTGCAAGGATCTCCACTCGCCAATTTCTCCCTCATCGGCGCCCAGGCGCGCGACGTCTGGGTGACGTCCCTGGGTGTGGTGGAGGTCGACGTCTTCGATCCCACCTTCTTCGTCGCCATCGACGGCTTCGATCCGAACAGCGCGAACTTCTCCAGCGCATTCTTGGACGGGACCGGTGCCACGCAGTTGGGCTTCACCCCGTTCCCCCTCGGATGGCCGGGCGGCAGCAAGGTGTATTTCCAAGCCCTCGTCGCCGACGCGACGTCCCCGTTTGGCGTCGCTCTCACCCCGCTCGTGGGGGGGGTCGCGGTTCCGCCGACACCCATGTTGAGCGCCATCACTCCCCACAGCGCGAGCCCGGGGCAGACCGTGACCATCGCCGGGAACTACCTGGGTGGAATTTGGACTGGAGGCGTCCTTCCCAGCGTGACGCTGGAGGGCCAACCCATGACGGTCCTCACCGCGGATGAAAACGCCATTCAGGTCGTCGTCCCGGCCAACGCGAGGTCCGGCTACGTCGAGGTCACCACCACCGGCGGCTCGGGGCCCCTTCTCTACGATGATCATGCCCACTATCTCTCCATCTTCGGACTGGCACTCGGAGAGTCGAGCCTCGCCAATGGCACGATCACGGAAGCCGTGACGGTTCTGGGCTCCATCTCTCAACCCGGAGAGGTGGACGAATACACGGTTCATCTCGTACGGGGTGAGGAACTGCGCGTCGAGGTTTTCAACTTCAGCTACGCCACTCTCGAAATCGCACCCTACACCCCGTACACCGGCGGCCTGGACACGAAGATCGAGATCGTCGATCCACTGCTGAACGTGGGTACCCTGCTCGAAGACAACAACAGCGGCCCCGGCTTCTCGGCCGCGGTGGGCTGGCACACGGGCCCACGGTTCCTCGCCCCCTCCTTGGGCGACTACGTGATTCGCGTCAAGGGCGTCAACAGCATGGCCGTCGGAGACTACTATCTGGGCATCTGGACCACACCTCCGAATCCCGACGACGGCCCCATCGTCTACGCCGTCGATCCCAACTTCGCGCAGGTGGGGCTTCCGGTGCGCATCGTCAGCAACGGTCTCGACCCGTCCAACCTCGCCGCTTCCAATGTGGAGTTCCCGGGACCGGACGGCAGTTGGTTGTCTTCGTCCCCCTACTTCGACACCTGGGGGCGGATCGTGGCGAACGTCCCCGCCGGGGCGCGAAGCGGCCACCTTCGCGTCACCGACTCCGAGGGACGTTCCTCGACCTTCATGGCCGATACTTTCGGTTCCTACATTCTCATCCAGACGGGCTCGTCCGGTCCCGCCACCGTGGGAAGCATCTCCGAGTCCACGACGATCGTCGATTCTCTTCCCCCCTTCCAGTCCCACGTGATCAACGTGGACGTGGATGTCGGCCAGAAACTTTCGGTGCGCGCCTTTCCTTTCGATCTTCAAACTCAAAGGTTGGTCAAGGGCTACGTCTTCCAATCCGGTCTTCTCGACCCGGAGGTCGTCATCGGGGGACAAGGAGGACAGGGGTATTACGTTTCGGATACCCATTCCGGACCGGCGACGGCGGCGGAGATCGGAGGCTCGCTTCATCCCGCATGGACGGCCCCCGCCACGAATACTTATGGGGTGACCCTCAGAGGTTGGCTCTTCCTCTCGTCCGGACCCTACGTTTTGAACATCGAGATCGACTGAATCTTGCAGCGCCCCGGCACGCGCAAGGCGGTCCCTCGACGTCGTTAGAGTGGCGGGCATGACACCGCCTCCACCTCACGGCCTCCTTGTCCTCGGCATCGATCCGGGCCTTTCGGTGACGGGCTGGGGCCTCGTTCACAAGAACGGAAACCGGCTCGGCTCGAAGGGGTCTGGGGCGTGGCGTCCACCCCGAAGCCTCGCCATCGCGCCCAGGCTCGCATGGCTCACCGAAAAACTCGCCGCATGCATCCGGGAGCATCGCCCCGACGCCTTGGCCCTCGAGCAGGCCTTCGTGGGACGCAATATCCAATCCGCCCTCCGGCTCGGCGAGGCGCGGGGCGCCATTCTCGCCGTCTGCGGGCGGATGAACGTGCAGGTCCACGAATATCCGACGGCCAGCGTCAAAAAAGCGGTCGTCGGGTCGGGACGCGCCGACAAGTCGCAGGTGAACTTCATGCTCCAGCGCCTTCTCGGACTCGAAAGACCGCCCAAGCCCCTCGACGCATCGGACGCCCTGGCCCTCGCCTACACCCTCGCCATGGACTGGAACTTCCTGCTGGTCAGCGCTCGAGGATCAACGTCACGGGGCCGTCGTTGACGAGTTCGACTTCCATCATGGCGCCGAAGACGCCGGTGGCGACCGAGGCGCCCTCACGGATGAGGGCTTCGACGAATCGATCGAACAGGGGGGCCGCCTTTTCGGGTGGAGCAGCGCCCACGAAACTGGGCCGCCGGCCCTTCACGGCGTCGCCATAGAGGGTGAATTGACTGACGGCCAAAACCCTCCCCCCCACTTCCTTCAGCGAACGATTCATGCGTCCCTCGTCGTCGCGGAACAGACGCAGGGACACGATCTTTTTCGCCATCCACGTGATCTGCTCATCCCCATCCGCGTGCGTCAAGCCCACGAGCAATAGGAACCCCGGCCCGATCGCGCCCGTCACCCGACCCTCGACCTTGACGGAGGCCCTGGCCACGCGTTGAAGTACGACCCTCATGGAGACGCGGCTCCGTCCTCGGTGACGGCCGAGCGGGCGGCCAACAGATTCGCCAGGGTGAAATCGAATGCCTCTTGGAAAAGCGCTCCCACGAACAGGCGATCGGAGATCCACAGCGCCCCCCGATCATCCCGCTCCAACCAGAACGCGACCTCGAAATCCGAGATCAACTCCGCCAGGTGCGCCACGTCATCCGTCCTCGCCCGGGCCAGGCGGAGACGGAAGGACATCGACACGAAGGGCGCCCCCATCGGCTTGTGGAGCGAAAAAAAGAGATCGGACGTGTCATGCTCGAAATCACCTCGCCAGCCGTCTTCCCAGTGGAGCGTCTCCTCGCCGAGGACGTAACCGGCGCGTTCCGCCAACGTGACACAGCGAGTCCGCGCGTAGTCCAGCGTGGGATCCCCCATGATCAGCCTCCGTCTCGCACTTTTGCCTCGAGTTCTCGAATCCATTTCTCCACGCGCAGGCGATTGGAGTCCGTTTTTTCGAGGTACTTCTTGAACAGACGCACCGCTGTTTCGGGATCGCCCGCGTGGTCGGCGTAGAACACGGCGAGATTGTAAAGGGTATCCGGATCGTCGGGATCGGCCCGGCCGGCCTCCTCGAGGGTCTCCAGCGCCCGTTGCTCCTTGCCGCACGCGAGGTACGCGGCGCCGAGATTCAGCAGAGTGTCCACGTCCCGGGGCTGGAGTTTCCGCGCACGTTCCAAAGCGCGCACCGCTCGGGCAGGTCGTTTTCCTTCGCTGAGCAAAAGAGTCCCCAGGTCGTAGGACCAACGGGGATCTCGCGGGGCCAGGCGCTCGCTCACGACAAGGGCCTTCTCGGCCAGCTTCAATCGGTGCTCGGCGATGGCCGCCCGGGCCAAGCCAAACCACGCCTCGTTCGGGGCGCCGCCGGCTTCCAGAGCGGCCATGTAGTCATCCAAGGCCCGATCGGAGCGCCCGCGTTCCTCCTCGAGAGCGCCTCTGAGGGTGTGGGCGAGGGAGGAATCCTCGTCAATCTCCAGGGCCTTCTCGAGAAGCGCGTCTTTCGCCTCCGCGTTGTCCTCGAGGATGGAGAGGATCGCCAAGGCGTTGGCCCGGACCTCCTCGGATTTGGGAGAATCGGCCAGATGCGCAAGAGAACCTCTCAGCTCCTCCTTCTCCCGGGGTGACTCGACGAGGCGGGCGAGTTCCCACTGAGCAGGCCAATGTTCCGGATTCCTCGCGATCAGCTGACGGAGAACCTTCTTCGCTTCATCCGTTCGATTCTCGGCCGAAAGACCCCGGGCCTGATCGAAGAGGGACTCCTGCGTCATCCGCGACCAGATGCCATCGGGTTCCGGAAGAGTCGGCCCCGTGTCCGCACAGGCCGCGACCGTGATGGCCGCGGCCAGGGGGAGAAGGAGCGCCTGACTAAGGCTTGCGAATCGTGCGAATCGCCGCCGGTTCGATGTCGGGCATCGAGAGCGTCGGATTGTCGACGTACCGCAAGGCGGCGTTTTGAACCAGGATCCCGTCCGTTCTTCGCACGTCATGCTTGCCGCCTCCCGATCCCAAAATGATGTGGGAGCAATGGCCCTTGAAGGCCATGCGGATGAAAGGCTGGGTGCCGAAATCTCCGATCCTCAGCCGCAGCTTGCGATCGCACTTGATCTTGAGGTTGCGGAACACCGCCTGGGCGTTGCCCGTCGCGATCCGCTCGTTGATGCCTCCAGGATCGATGTCCGGCGTCACGGTGTCGCCCGTGAGACTGACTTCGAGCTGGTAATTCTTGGAGACGTAGATCTCGCCTTCGTCCGCCAGAATGACGGACGGAGATTCCACGAAGGTCTCGATTTTCTTGATCTCCTGAGGAATGTCCTCGGACCTGGGGGTCAGATCTCCCAATTCCTCCGTCTCCCGAACTTGGCGGCTCTTGCCGCCTCCTTGGGAGCTGGAGCAAGCGGGAAGCGCCACGAGGACGACGGCGAGGACGGAAACGATGATGCGCATGGTCGGATTCTCCCTTCAGGGTTTCTACCCGACCTATCGGCAGCAAAGGGGGACGAACTTGGGTATTCATTCAGTTATTTTCACCGCAATCCGGCCCGTGTTCTCAGACGTTCCATCACCCGCCCGGCGACGGAACGCGCTTTTTCCGCCCCCTTGATCAACTCGTCCTCGATCACTTCGGGGTGGGCGAGGAGGTCCTCATACCGCTCTCTGTGCGGCGCGATGAAGGCATCGTAGACCTCGAAGAGCCGCTGCTTCGCCTCGCCGTAGCCAAATCCCCCCGCGCGGTAGCACCGCTCCAAATCCGCGACGTCGGCCTCCTCCGCGAAGAGGCGAAACAGCTTGACGACGTTGCAGGTGTCGGGATCCTTGGGATCTTCGAGGGCCTCCGATCCGGTGACGATCTTCATGAGTTTCTTCCGGAGCTTCTTGGGCGGAAGGAAGATCTCCACCGTGTTCCCGTAGCTCTTGCTCATCTTCTGCCCATCCAGCCCGGGCACCGTCGCCACCTCTTCCCTGATGAGAGGTTCGGGCACGACCAGGGTCTCGGCCCCGTAGGTCTCGTTGACCCGGTGAGCCATCTGCCGACACATCTCGACGTGTTGTTTTTGATCCTTGCCGACGGGCACCACGTTCGACTCGTAGAGCAGGATGTCCGCGGCCATGAGGACCGGGTACGAGAACAGGCCATGGGTGGCCTCTTTCCCCTTCGCCACGGCATCCTTGTAGGCATGGGCGCGCTGCAACTGGCCTACTCCGACGAAGCAGGACAACACCCAGGCCAGCTCGCACACCTCGGGAATGTCGGACTGCCGGAAAAAGATGTTCTTCTCCGTGTCCAGTCCCATGGCGAGCCATGTGGCTGCCACCTGACGGGTGCTCTCCCTCAAGGCCTCTCCGTCGTGCTCCGTCGTCAGGGCGTGGTAGTCCGCGATGAAGTAGATGCCCTGATAGGTGCGCGTCAGAGCGAGCGCCGGAAGGATAGCGCCCAAGAGGTTTCCGATATGGGGGGCGCCGGTCGGCTTGATGCCGGTCAGGGCGACGAGTTTCCGGTCGGAATCCGTCATGATTCGTTGCGCCCATGGATGCGCGTCTCCAGGTCCTCGAGCATGGGTCCCAGGCGCTCCAAGATCCACTTGCCCATCATGTCCGTCTCGACGTTCACGAGATCCCCTTTCTTCTTCGAACCGAGTGTCGTCACTTCCAGCGTATGGGGAATGAGAGCCACCGAGATGCATGCTTCACGTTTGTCCGTGATGGTGAGGCTGACCCCATCCAACGCCACCGAACCCTTGAGGAGGGTCTGGGCAAAAAGCCGATCCGCCAACCGAAACGTCATCCAGGTTTGGCTCGACTCCGGCCGGACCTCCACCACCTCTCCCATCCCGTCGACATGGCCCGAAACCAAGTGCCCCCCCAGACGATCTCCCAGGGCAACGGCCCGTTCGATATTGACACGGGCATCCGCCTTCATGGTCGCCAGAGTCGTGAGCCCAAGGGTCTCGCGGGCCGCATGAAACGAGGCCCGGACGCCGGAAAGCTCAGTCACGGTGAGACAGCAACCGTCCACGGCGATGCTGTCCCCCACATGGACACCGTCGGCCAGCTCGCCCAGATCGACAGTCAAACTCAGCCCCTCTTCCCCGAAGTCGGCCGCGACGACGGGGCGCAGGCCCTCCACGATACCCGTGAACATGTCCATTCTCCCGGGAGACAGCGCCGCGCTGAACTCCACTTTTTCCTTGCGCCCTCGGCAGGGGATCTTTATCAGAAACGAGGCTCGAAACCCCGGGTAGGTCCCGGGCCCTATTCGGCGCCCTGTCACCCGGCGTCTTTTCGCCCCGCGCCGGTCCGGAGGGGCCGGGACCGAGGAACCCCATGCGCTTCGACATCCTGACCCTTTTCCCCGAGATGTTCGAGGGCTTTCTCGGGACCAGCATGCTCGGGCTCGCCCGCAGAAAAGGGCTGGCCAGCTACCACCTCCACAACTGGAGAGACCACGCGGAGGGCTTCCACCGCAAGGTGGACGACCGGCCGTTCGGCGGCGGTCCCGGGATGGTCCTGAAACCCGAGCCCATCTTTCGGTGCCTTGAAGATCTTCTCGGTTCCGAGCCATCGACCTGGCCCCCCCTGATCATGCTGTCGCCCCAGGGGAAACCCTATTCCCAAGCCCTAGCCAAGAGTTTGAGTGTTTGTCCTCATCTCGTATTGCTCGCGGGCCACTACGAAGGCTTCGACGAGAGGGTGCGTCGGGGACTGCCGATCCGGGAGATCTCCCTGGGTGACTATGTCTTGACGGGAGGCGAACTTCCGGCGTTGGTCCTGGTGGATTCCATCGTTAGACTCCTGCCCGGCGTTCTCGGAGATGCGGAATCCGCACTGCGGGAGTCGTTTCTCGACGGGCTTCTCGATCACCCGCATTACACGCGGCCAGAGGAGTTTAGAGGAATGTCCGTTCCCGAGGTTCTTCGCTCCGGCGACCACGCGGCCATTGCCGCTTGGCGGCGGCACGAGGCGCAAAAGAGAACGGGTGAACGCCGACCGGACCTCGACGCATCCGGAAGTCCGGATTGCGAGGATGACATGGGATGAACCTCCTCGAGGTGGCCGATGCCGAATTCGGCGGCCCCGAGGCGTCTAGGAATGACAGAGACATGGACAACTTCAGCGACCTCGAACAGCAGTGGCTCAAGCCGAAAATCCCCGAGTTTTCCATCGGGGACACGGTGGACGTGAAGGTGAAGATCCGGGAAGGCGGCAAGGAACGCATCCAGGTCTTTCAAGGCACCGTCATCTCTCGCCGCGGCCGCGGCCCCGCCGAGAGCATCATCGTGCGACGGATCGTCCAAGGCGAGGGTGTGGAGCGCGTCTTCCCTCTGCACGCGCCCACCATCGACGACATCACGGTGGTGAGGCGAGGCGATGTCAATCGCGCCAAACTCTACTACTTGAGGGATCGCGTGGGTCGGGCCACCCGTGTGAAGGAAAAGCTGGATACCAAGGGCGGTCGCAAGGCCTGAGAACGTCCCGCCACCAAACTGGAGACGAGGCAATGCGCCTCGTCGCACCCACAATCGTCCCGGACCCTAGGCTTCAAGGAGCCCCATCGTGACCTCCAACCTGGTTTCGCGCTACGCGGTGATCTTCGTCGTGCTCGCCCTGGCGGGTGTGATCATCTCCACCAACGACATCAACTTCGGCATCGACCTTCGCGGTGGCACCATCCTCACCTACAAGGTGCAGCCGGTCGAGGGCTCCTCCAAGGAGTCCTTTACGGCGGAGGATGTCGACGACACCATCGCGGTCATCTCCCAGCGCATCAACAAGGAAGGCGTCAAGGACATCAACGTCCGACGCGAGGGCGAAGATCGCATCGTCATCACGCTTCCGAACTTCACCAAGGAGCAGGCCGACGAAATCCGTCGCCGGATGACGCAAGTGGGCGAGCTCCTCTTGGCGATCAAGGCCGAAGCGGGCGACAAAGTCGAATACGTCGACGAGAACGGTGAGAAGAAGACTGTCGTCTTCAACCAGACGCAGTTGGACCAGGAACGCACGACCGCGCTCAAGGAGGGGAAACCCTACACCCCTCCGCATGGTTTCCGCTGGTTCCCGAAACGGCCGGAGCGTCGCGACAAGGAATCGGACGCCAGTTACCAAAAGCGGGTTCAGGAATACGAACAGCTCAAGAAGGAAAAGCTCTGGGAGGTTCCCGGCGAGTGGATGTATTTCGCACCGGAATACTGGGATCCGGAATACTGCTACGACCCCGAGAACCCGGGATTCACCGGCCGCGACATCTTCGACGCCTCGCGCAGCGTCGACGAACACGGCGGCCGAGCCGTCAGTTTCAAGATCAAGACCGCCCGCCAAACGCCCTTCTCGATCTATACCGGCAACTATGTCGGCAGACAGATGGCGCTCATTCTGAACGGAGAACTCTGGAGTTCCGCCACGATTCGCCAGAGACTCTCGGACAACGTCCAGATCTCGCGTGGCGGCGGCGGCTACACGAAGACGGAGCAGGACTGGCTCTTGAATTGCCTTCAGGCCGGGTCACTGAAGCTGCGGCCGATCTTGGAGTCGCAGGATGAAGTGGGGGCCACCCTGGGCGCCAAGGCCGTCGGACGCGGTGAAATGGCGTTCATTGTCGGTTCGTTGCTCGTCATTCTCTTCATGCTCATCTACTACCGGGCGGCGGGCGTCGTGGCCATCCTGGCCATGGTCGTGAACTTCGTCATGATCTTCGCGATCCTGATGTTGCTTCAAGCCTCGCTCACGCTCCCCGGCATCGCGGGCCTCGTCCTCACCGTGGGTATGGCCGTGGATGCGAACATCCTCATCTTCGAACGCATCCGGGAAGAGCTCGACAAGGGTAAGAAGCTGGTCCACGCGGCGAAGAACGGCTTCGATCGCGCGTTCGTCACCATCTTCGACGCCAACCTGACGACCTTCATCGTCGCGGCCTTCCTGGTGCGCTACGGCACCGGCCCCGTGAAGGGTTTCGGGTACACGATGATGACGGGCATCATCTGCACCATGTTCGCCGGCCTTTATGTGTCCCGAACGCTCCTCGGGACGGCCATCGCCAAGGGATGGGTGAAGGAACTGCGCATGATGCGCCTGTTCAAGAAGCCCAATTTCGACTTCTTCAAAAAAGCGAAGGTCTACGTCACGGGTTCGGCGCTCCTCATGCTCTTCGGCGTGGTGATGTTCGTCATCACGGGGCGCGAGAAGTACGGGCTCGATTTCAACGGCGGCACGTCCGTGCGTCTTGCCTTCACCACGCCCGTCCAGGTCGGCGAGATCGAAAAGCCGATTCTTGGCGTGAAGGACGAGAACGGGAAGCCTCGCTTCAAGGATATCCAGGCCTCGCTCGTCGATCCGGAAGGCGACCGTGCCTTGCTCGTCGATCTCAAGCTCGACTGGGAAGCCGCCCCGCCTCCCAAGGACTCCGACGAGGGCTATGACCCCTACCAACCCATCCAGGAAGAACTCACACGACTCTTCGGTGACAAGTTGGTTCCCAACCCGCTCACGGACGTCCAATATGACGCCCAGAATCGCACCTGGTCCGCGACCGTCCATCTCGCCAAGCCGCTTGCCGACAAGCAGATCTTGCTCGGTGTGATGGCGGACGCCGGGTTCCGTTCCCCAGACGCCCAATCGGTCGACGAGAAGGGTTTGGCGTGGCGGATTCAGGGCGGTGTGGATACCGGCGAGGAAGCGGTACGCAGCACGCTCCTCGCAAAACTGGCGGAGAACAAGAACATCACCGCCAGCACGCCCTTCCCGAAGCTCCGCTTCCTCGGCCCGAACGTCGTGGCCGATCTCAAGAAATCCGCCATTCAGGCCATGCTGATGTCCTTGATCTTCATCCTGGCCTACATCTGGTTCCGCTTCAAAGAACTCAAATACGGCTTTGCGGCGACGATCGCCCTCGTTCATGACGTGCTGATCGCCTTGGGGGTGGTCATCTTCGTCAACGAGTTCGACCTCGTGACGGTCCCCATCACCCTCAACGTGATCGCCGGGTTCTTGACGATCATCGGTTACTCGCTGAACGACACCATCGTCGTGTTCGACCGCATCCGAGAGAATCTCGGCAACGTCAAGGGATCGTTCCGCGACATCATCAACCGAAGCATCAATCAGACCTTGTCGAGGACCGTCCTCACGTCCTTGACGACGTTCATCGTGGTGGCGGTGATCTTCTTCGCGAGTCTCGGCCTCGAGAGCCCGCTGGAAGGCCTCGCCTTCACCCTCATGATCGGTGTTGTGGTCGGCACCTACTCCTCGATCTTCGTGGCCAGCCCCATTTTGGTCTGGCTCACGCAATTTGAGGCGAAGGGCAAGGGCGACTCCGGGTCAAAAAAGAGGATCACCAAGAAAGGCGACACCGCCCCGACCGCCGGCTGAGCGGAGGGGCCGGCGTCACGTGCGCCATGCAGAAACTGGGACTCGGCTTCATCGTCGCAGCCATCCTCGTGATCGCGGGATTCGCCGTCGACCTCATGACGTCGTCCCGCTCCCGCACCGAGGGTGAGATCGAGCAGAGGCGACACAACAACATCCGACGAGAGCTGCCGGAGGACGACAACGCCGTCGATCCGGATATCGCCAAGCTCCTCGACATCAACGTGGACGACAAGGACCTCCTCACTCCGGAGGAGCGGCGAGCGCAGAACGACGGCGTCGACTACGTCTACGAGGTGAAGCCCGGAGACACTCTGGACGATCTGGCACGCAAGTTCTTCGGCGACTCGTCCAAGAAACCGCTTCTGTTTCGGGCGAATCCGGATCTCGTCCCGGGAGGATTCCTTTCCTCGGGAACGAAGTTGGTCATCCCCTTTTCCGAGCGCTGACGACCATGTCCCTCTCCTTCCGCCAGCGGGAGAGGAATCTCATCAGATTCTCGCCCGGGCAAGCCGTCCCCCGCCCGGGAACGTCCTGGAGGAGTTCCCCATGTCCGCGAACATTGCGGGGTGAGATCTCGTAGGTTCCAAGGAGCCAGTCCAGAAGACGCGCCAAGCTTTTCGCTTGAGCGTCCCTCACTTCGATCCGGTCGAAATTGCCCATGAGACAGATTCCGATATTTCCGCGGTTCAGGTCCGCGTTCCCTGCATGCGCACCCTGCCAGCGGAGGGGGCGTCCCTCCCAGATGCGTCCCGCCCCGTCGATGACGAAGTGATACCCGATGTCGGCCCATCCTCTGCGACCTTGATGGTCGGCCTGATAGCTTCTCAGTCTCGCGGCAGCACGTGCCATCGTCGTTGGAGGAGAATCACCGTCCGCGGCGTGGTGAACAGTGATGCGATGAATGGGTGTCATGGCCGTGGGGTCGCCGCTTGCAAGAACGGGGGCGGCGCGCCAAAGACGACGAGGGAGAATCTCGGGCGCGTGAGACTTCGGCTGCGCGGGAGCCCGTCGGGGAGGTGGCGGGGTGACCCTGGGAGGGGCCGCATCACGTTGCATCCGCGCAGACAGTTCTCGATACGCCGCTCCCTTCCTGCCGCGCACTCGGGAAAGGTAGGCCCGCGCCTCGCGGGGTCGGCCCAACTCCCACTCGAGACGGCTCATTCGAACGGCGAGATCATCCCTTGCCGACTCCGACCCGGCCCCGGGAAACGCCCTGTTGAAGTGCTCGAGAGCCAGGCGCCGCCGTCCTTCCTTCTCGGCCATCATGCCGAGAGCCCGGGCCGCCGCGAACGCGACAGGCCGTTCACCGCTTCGCTCGGCTCCCTCTTCAGCCCGATAGAAGCACTCCATCGCGGCGGCATCCTCTCCCGTCTCGAGAAAGCATCGCCCGAGAAGCAGCTCGGCCTCCGGCGGCACGGATCGAGATCGGCTCAACGACTCGAGGACGGCCTCGGCACGATGATAGCGACCGGCCTGCATCTCCCCTCGTGCCAAACGCAGCGCGGCCGTCGCGGAATCGCGACGAGGGATCTCGGCGCATCCCAGGACGCCGATGAGCAAGAATAGGCCGACATGGGCGCGCTGTCTCGAGAAGGGCATGGCTGTGATCTCCGGACAACCGAATCACTTTGCGAAATCCGGGGGACAGTCGGAGGAGGCTCGCCGTGGAGAGCCCGGCCATGAAAAAACCCTCGGATCGGTGGAATCCGAGGGCTCGAGAGCGGGTGATGAGATTTGAACTCACGACAACTGCCTTGGCAAGGCAGTGCTCTACCACTGAGCTACACCCGCAAGTCGTTGTGGATATTATGACCGGAAGCGCCGGTTTCAAGGGGCGAATCCGGGAAACCGCCCCGTCAGACCGAGAACGACTGCCCGCAGCCACAGGTGTCCGTGGCCTGGGGGTTTCGAATCACGAATCCGGCGTTGGTGAGCCCCTCGTTGTAATCGAGGACCGAGCCGTCCACGAACAACAGACTCTTCTTGTCCACGAGGACCTTCGCCTCGCCGTTGGAAAAGACCTCGTCGGCCTCCTTGGGCGCGTCGAACACCATCTCATATTGGAAACCCGAACATCCGCCACTCCTCACACCGATACGGAGTCCATGGGTCGTATCCTTGCCCTCCGCATTCAAAAGGGCCTGGATCTTCTCCGCCGCCTTGTCCGTCACGATCATCATGGGATCTTCGCTCCGTTCACCGAGTCTGCGAGTTCATCGCCGTCCAGCGCGCGTCGCCCGGGCGGCCTCCACCACCCAAGTCGCTGCTCGCTCTACATCCTCATCGGTATTGAATCGTCCAAAACCGAAACGCAGGGCGGAAAGGGCCCTCGATGTCGAGCACCCCATCGCCTTCAACACGTAGCTGGGCTCGACGCTCTGCGCGTTGCAAGCGCTCCCCGCCGAAATGGCCAATTGCGGACACGCCATCATGATGGTCTGAGCGTCGGCGCCTCGGAGGGAAACGTTCAAGGTTCCGGCGACCCTTCGGGTCGGCGAACCATTCAGAAAAATGCCTTCCAGTTCGTCCTCGAGGCGTGCATGGAGCGCGTCCCTCATGTGACGGAGGCGCACCTGTTCCTCCTTGAGTTCGTCACGCGCCAACTGGGCTGCCTTGCCGAGGGCCACGATCCCCGGGACGTTGAGGGTTCCGGACCGTCGTCCGTTCTCATGCCCACCGCCGTGGATCAGCTCCGCGACAACGGTCTTCTTCCCACGTCCGCGGACGTAGAGAAACCCCACGCCTTTCGGGGCATAGATTTTGTGTCCCGAAACGCTCATGAGGTCGATCCTGCAGTCCTCCACGTCCAGGGTCATCTTGCCGAACGCCTGAGCCGCATCGCAGTGGAAATAGGCCCCTTTTTCGGAAGCGATTCGACCGATCGATTCCAAATCCTGGATGACGCCGGTCTCGTTGTTGACGCCCATCACCGAGACGACAAGAGTCTTCTCAGTCACGGCTTCGGCGAGCCGGTCCAGATCCAGCAAACCCTCCTCGTCCACCGGAAGGACCGTCACATCGGCTCCCTGTCGCGCCAACCATTTCGCCACGTCCAGCGTCGCCTTGTGCTCGGTGGCCACCGTCACGAGACCGTTTCGCTTACCATCACCCGCCGCAAAGAGTCCCTTGAGGGCCAGATTCGTGGATTCCGTGGCCCCGCTCGTCCACACGATCTCGTCCCCGCGACAATGAATGAGGCGGGCTGCGTCATCGCGGGCCTCCTCGACGGCGTCCGCGGCTTCGAATCCGTAGGCGTGTTTGCTCGATGGGTTCCCGAACTGCTCTTGCAGATACGGCAGCATGGCCTCGAGCACGCGCGGGTCCACGGGGGTCGTTGCGCAGTTGTCGAGATAGAGGGTCGGGTTACCGCTCATGATGCGGCCATGATATCCTCCCCCATGCCCATGGGAAAGACATAGGAGGCCACAATCACGATGACGACCCGCGATGAAGCCTCGAAGGCAGTTCGAGCCCTGTCTCCGGCGGATCCCTTCGACCCCGCGGAGGAGGCCCTCGAAGGGCGCCGCGGCGCCATCCTTCACTTTCTCGACGACCGTGGGCTCATCGAGATCCGTGGGGCCGGCGCCCCCAAACTCTTGCACGGTCAGACGACCCAGGACGTTCTCGCACTCGATGATGGAGCGGGGGCCTTCTCGCTGCAGCTGAATCGGAAGGCACGCCTCCAGGCCCCGATGGTCATTCGCCGCCTCACGTCGGACCGCATGCTGGTGGAACTCCCCCTCGCCCGTTTGGACCCCACATGCCGAACCTTTGCCCCCTTCGCGATGCTCGATGACTGTGAGTTGGTCGATGTGACACCGTCGACACTCCTCCTCCACCTCTCGGGGCCGACGTCCGACGAAGTCATCGCGGCCTCAGTCGAGGGGGACTTCACGCCAGAGCTTCCCCCTCATCACCATCAGGTCGTTCGATGTGCCGGCGTCGAGGTGAGAATCTCGCCGGGGCCGGAAACAGGTGAGAAGGGTTGGCGCCTCCTCGTCCCCACCGACGCAGCCGCGGCGGTCGCGTCCCGAATCCTCGAGGAAGCCGGGACACGACTGGCCGGGTCGGAGTCCTGGCGCATCCTTACCATGGAGGCGGGCTGGCCGGAATGGGATCGCGACCTCGACGACACGCGACTCGTTCCGGAATGCAATCTTCCCTGGGCCGTCAGCACCACGAAGGGTTGCTACGTCGGACAGGAAATCGTGGCGAGGGTTCGCACCTACGGGAAGGTCAATCGCTGCCTGATGGGTTTGCGTGCCGCCTCGTTGATCCCGGAGGGAAGTCCGCTCGAAACCATGGACGGGGGTGACGCGGGCGAAGTGACCTCGTCGTGCCTCTCACCCCACCTGGAATCCCCGATCGCTCTCGCCTTCATTCGCAAGACCTGCTGGGAACCGGGAACGAGGGTTCTCGCTCTCGGCGAAGGGGGCCCCTGGGAGGCCGAGGTCGTTTCCCTGCCCTTCGTTCCCCATCGGTTCTGGTTGGCGACGCCCCACTGAATCAGTCGGGCATGCGGAAAAAGCGCGCCAGGCGAGGACCTCGCTGCCGCGCGTAGTGGCTCGAAGCCTCGTCCGCGCCGTAGGGTCGTTCCGTCGGCGTGGCCAGGTGTTCATAGGCCATCTTGCAGATCGGTTGTCCCGGTCGGAGCATGAGGTCGTCGTCGTAGGAGCGAAGCTCCAAGACCGCGGCCGTTCCCTGCTGCTCTCGCCCCGGGAACTCCCCGAAACCAGGATCGAAAAAGCCCGCGTAGTGGGCGCGAAACTCGCCGGCCATCGCGTCGTAGGGGAGCATCTCCACGGCCAGGTCACGGGGGACGAGAATGCGCTCCGCCGTCGAGAGGATGTGGAACCGACCGCGGGCCAGCAGGAGGACTCCGCGACGCGAGGTCCGAAGGGGTTCGAAAAACTCGAGAGCCTCGTGGACTCGAGGTTCGTCCAGCACGACGGGCTCGGGCGAGCGCCTGGCCGCCCATCCCACGACCTCCTCTTGGAGGTCCACGCTCATCAGCAAGCCCTCGTCCTGGATGCACGTGGCGGGATCGATCGCTTTCCCCCGCGCATCCCACAGTAACGGTTGCCTTTGAAATCGTGCGCGCAACTCTTCCTCCCCGAGCCAAGCCCTGCGCTGATAGAGGATGGCCTGATTGAAGGATATGCCCGCTCGTACCCGCAGGTCGAACGATTTGGAGATCAGTTCGATCCAGAGCTCCCCGCCGTACCCGGCGGGAACCTTGTCGTATCTTGGATGACCGTCGGCCAGTGTTCTCGTCTGAACATCGATGCGGCCGATGCTGCTCCGGTTGTTGGTATAGGCCGAGAGGGAGTGCGGCAGACGGAAAGACTCGTTCAGCCGGATGAGATAGACCTGTCCCCGGTCCAGGTAGGACGGCTCCGCGAGGTCGAGGGGCCTGGCGTGGAAAGAGTCGATGAGGGAGCGCACGGACTCGCCCCGCAGCGGCAACACCGAGCCCGGCAGCTTGTAGGCCTCGCGGCTCAGCGTGAGGTCCAGACTGGCCGGTTGGAACTGGTCGGCACGAATGGGGCGCTCTCCCTGGAGCGCCCCATCGTTAGCGAGTTTCATCAGATGGGACGTTGTCAAGACGCCGCGATCGAGCGATCCGAACTCCGCCGCCATCGTCCTATCCTCTCAGGAACAACCCATCGAATTGCCGCAAGAGATGCATTTGTAGCAGGAACCGTTGCGCACGGTGATGTGACCGCAGACGTCGCAGAAGGGGGCATCCCCCATCATGTTGCCGAGGAACTCGTCCAGAGGCGCACCCGACATGCGATGGGATTGCGCCGAAGCGTCGTCCCCTGATTCGGCAACGACGGGCGCGGCCGGTCCGTCCTCGTTCAGTCCGAGGCTCTGGGCCTTCTTCTCCATCCGGAGCTTGCGATTCTTCTCCGCCTCGTCCACTTCCAGCAGTCCCTCTTCGAAACCATCGGCGGGCTTCACGTGGACGAAGTCAGTGCGCCCCAGGTACTCCATGCCGAGAACGCGGAAGATGTAGTCGACGACGCTGGTTGCGAACTTGATGTTGGGATGATTCACCGGCCCTTGGGGCTCGAAGCGCGTGAAGGTGAATACATTGACGAACTCCTCGAGAGGCACTCCGTGTTGCAGCCCCAGCGAGACAGCGATGGCAAAACAGTTCATCATGCTGCGGAGAGCGGCGCCCTCCTTGTGCATGTCGATGAAGATCTCCCCCAGCGTCCCGTCATCGTACTCACCGGTCCGCAGATAGACCTTCTGTCCGCTGATACCGGCTTCCTGAGTCCACCCCCGACGCTTCTTCGGCAGGCGCCGTCGCTTTCGGAGAGGAGCTCCTCGCTTGGCCGCCTCCAGCTCCCGCTCGAGCCTTTGGATGACTTCCCGAGCCGCCAGGAGTTCCGCATCCAGGTCGCCGTCCGTCTCCTTGGTCCCGGCGGATGTCGAGGAGAGAGGTTGGCTGGCCTTGCAGCCGTCACGGTAGAGGGCCACGGCCTTCAATCCCAGGCGCCAGCTCTCGAGATAGGCGTCCTCGATATCTTGCTCCGAAACCTCGCTCGGCATGTTGATCGTCTTGGAAATGGCGCCCGAGATGAAAGGCTGAGCGGCCGCCATCATGCGGATGTGGCCCATGTAGTGAATGAAGCGGGTGCCCTTGGTGCCGCATCGATTCGCACAATCGAAGACGGCCAGGTCCTGCTCCCTCACATGGGGCGCCCCTTCGATGGTCATCGATCCGCAGATCACGTCGCTGGCTTCAGCCACCTCCTCGTCCGTGAATCCGATCTCTCGGAGGAAGGAGAAACCGGGCTTGTTGCGGCGAGCTTCGTCGATGCCGAATCGCTCGTACACCGCGTCGCCCACGACCCAGGGAGCAAAGGCAGACTGCAGATCGAACGCGCCCTCGAGGGCCTGTTCCGCCGCGTCGATCTCCTCCTGATGCAGGCCGCGAGCGATGAGCGCCGCGCGACTCACATGGGGAGCATCGTCGAAACTCTGCGTCCCCAGGATGTAGTCGCTGATGTCGCGGATCTGCTCGTCGTCGTAACCCAATCGCTTGAGTGCGGCGGGGACGGATTGATTCATGATCTTGAAGTAACCGCCGCCGGCGAGCTTCTTGAATTTCACCAGAGAGTAGTCGGGTTCGATACCGGTGGTGTCGCAGTCCATGAGCAGACCGATCGTGCCCGTCGGAGCCAAGACGGTCGCCTGAGCGTTCCGATAGCCGTGGACGCGCCCCAGCTCCACCGCGCGGTCCCAGTCCTCTCTGGCCGCCTCGAGGAGGGAGCGCGGACAGGCCTCCTCGCTGATGTCATCCACGGCCTTGCGGTGCATTTCCATCACCCGCAGCATGTCGTCCCGATTCTTGGCGAAACCGGCGAAAGGCCCCTTCCGCGCGGCGATTTCAGCCGACGTGGCGTAGGCCGTCCCGTTCATGATCGCGGTGATGGCGCCGCAAATCGCGCGCCCCTTTTCGCTGTCGTAGGGGATGCCCGACACCATGAGCAGAGTGCCCAGATTCGCGTATCCCAGCCCCAAGGGGCGATAGTCATGCGAGTTCTCGGCGATCTGCTTCGTGGGGTAGCTGGCCAGATCGACGATGATCTCCTGGGCCAGGAAGAACGTCCGACATGCATGTCGATAGCCCGAAACGTCGAAACTCCCGTCCTTCTGGATGAACTTGAGAAGATTGATCGAAGCCAGGTTGCAGGCCGAGTCATCGAGGAACATGTATTCGGAACACGGATTCGAGGCGTTGATGCGGTCGGTTTGAGGGCACGTATGCCAACGATTGATCGTGGAGTCGAACTGAACACCCGGATCGGCGCATCGCCACGCCGACGACGCGATGAGTTGCATGAGATCACGCGCGGGACGCTCGGTCTTCACTTCGCCCGTGGTGCGGTAATACGTCTTCCACGTTTCATCGTTGAGGACCGCCTCGATGAACTCGTCCGTCATGCGCACGGAGTTGTTGGAATTCTGACCCGAGACGGTGCGATACGCCTCGCCGTTGAAATCGGCATCGTATCCCGCCTCGATGAGGGCGCGGACCTTGTCCTCCTCCCTGGCCTTCCAGGTGATGAACTTCTCGATCTCCGGATGATCCATGTCCAAGATGACCATCTTGGCGGCCCGACGGGTCGTCCCGCCGGACTTCGTGGCGCCCGCGGCCTTGTCCAGGACTTCCAGAAACGACATCAACCCGGAAGACGTGCCGCCACCGGCCAAGCGTTCACCCTCTCCGCGGATCGTCGAGAAATTGGTCCCCGTCCCGGAGCCGAACTTGAAGAGGCGCATCTCGCGCTTGACGGCATCGGCGATGTCCAAGAGGTCGTCCTCGACACTCTGGATGAAACACGCGGAGAGCTGGGGGTAACTATACGCGTCCGGCGTCTGCTCGACCCGCTTGTTCTTCTCGTTCCAGTACCAGTTCCCCACGGGCTTGCCTGCAATCCCGTGCATGTGCTTGAGGCCGCAATTGAACCAGACCGGGGAATTGAAGGCGCCCCGCTGGGTGACGAGCATGTAGGTGAGTTCGTCCTCGAAGGCGTTCGCCTCCTGCTCGTCCTTGAAATAGGAACCGAGGGTTTCACCAGCTTGGCGAATGGTGCGTGCGACCCGACGGACCACCTGCCTCACGCTGACCTCGTGGCCGGTTTCCGGAACTCCCGCCTTGCGAAAGTACTTGGAGACGACGATGTCGGTGGCGAGTTGGGACCATTCGGCAGGCACTTCCACCGCATCCATCTCGAACACCACGGAGCCGTCGGGATTCCGGATCGAACTGGACCTGCGGGTCCATTCCACGAGATCGAAGGGGTCGGAGCCGACTCGGGTCCAAACGCGTTCAAAGTTCAAGGCTTCCCACTCCTTCCCAGCTCTGGCGCCCGGACCGGCCTGGGGACGCCTTGCCGTCTTCTTCGTCGCAGCCCCGCCCTTCGCCCTGGTCTTCTTCGTCGTCATCGTTGCTCCCTCTTCCCATGGAACCAAACCCCCTGCCTGGTTCCCGCTCAACATGTCCGCCGAATGCCCCCGCAATCGGCCCTGTGGGCCTCGAAAAAAACCGTCTCCCGGACTCACACTTTTCCGGTCGCGTCTTCGGTGATTTCCCCGGCCAGCGAGATCGAACAGTCCACGGCGTCTCGAGGGGGCCATCGAACCTAACCCCAAGATGTAGTGGTCGACGCCGATCCTACACCCCCGATACGCGACGTCAACTCAAAAAAACCGCCCCCTGCGGGGGCTCGGTGGATCGGCTTGGCGCCCCATCGGGTATTCGGCATCCTGCGTTTCCAGGGGGACAAGTTGGACAAACGCGACAGGCGGGCCTCGGACCATGCAGGACACACCTTCGAAAACTCACGCCGTCGAGGCAACTCTGCGGGTTCGCTCCTACGAATTGGACCCCTATGACCACGTCAACAACGGCGCCTACCTGAGCTGGTTCGAGGACGAGAGGGAGCATTTCCTGCGGGCGCAGGGGAGGGATTACAAATGGTACCCACGCACCATGGATCTTTGGTTCGTGGTGGCTCATCTGGCCTGCGATTACCTCGAGGCGGCGGTCTCCGGGGACGTCCTACGCATCACGACGCGCCTCGCGCGCCTCGGCACGAGTTCCGTCCTCTTCCGGCAATGCGTCTTCCACGGGACGACGGGCCGACCCATGGCCCGCGCCAAGGTGGTCATGTGTTTCTCTCGCGACGGCGCATCCGCCCCCATCCCCGACGACTTCCTGGAACGCTTTGCCGTGGACCCGGGCGGCGACGTTTGGCTCCCCTCGGAGGGTGGAAGGCGCGGCTGAACGCGGCGCGTAGACGTCTTGCCGAAAGCACGCCCGTCATCCCGACGCCATGCTGGAAATATAAAAGGAGAGCTGCGAATCTCTCTCCATGCCCAATTCCAAACGACTGCTCCCGCTGGCCTTGGTCCTGGTTCTCGGCACCTCTGCGTTCCTTCCAGCGCAGGACGCTCTTGCGGGAATCCCTCCCGACATGGATGCCGTCCTCGCCTGGGATCATCCCATGGAAGGCTCCAAGGCCCTCCAGCAAGCCCCCTGGTACGACGCCCTCCTCCAACTTTTTGCCCTGGAGAACCCGTCGGCGCCGAAGGACATAGGAAACTTCTTCGCGACCCTCGCGCGATACAGCGATCTGCTCGAACAAAAGATCGTTGTCGCCGCGCGGGGCCAAGGCAACCACTTCCGATGGTTGGCGATCGCCCGCAACACGTCGAAGCTGGGGCTCGAAGCGGCCGCGGCCAAGCTCGGTGATCTGCTCGACCTGGACCTCGAGCTCGGTGAGGTCAACCGGGTTCCGGGCGGACGGGTGGCGGACGCCGGCCCCGGAGTGACCGTCGGTCGCTCGAAGTCTCATCTCGTTCTCGGCGCGACCTCCGCAATCGTCCGCCGCGCCCTGCGACGCCTTTCCGATCCCTCCACCGTCGTCCCCGACGCATACGGCTCCTTGACCTCCGCCGCGAAGGGCGTCCGTCTCGTCCTCCCCGACGGTCTTTTCCTGAAGGAATTCAAATCCAATTTCAATCTCGGGGACACCGACGAGTTCTTGAGTCCGCTCCTCCTGGGCGGCATCACCAACGCGTTGGCGTCCACCAAGTCGCTCTTCGCCGAACTGGTCGTGGGCCCCCAACCGACTCTGCGCGTGGAGATCGACCGCCCGGAATCCCACTCCCCGCAAAAGGACTGGAAGCTCGCCTTCCGCAGGCCTCCCCTCCTAAACATTCATCTCGGCCGCGATCTGGCCACGCTTTGGAGACAGCGCGACCAATGGGTCCCCAAGGGAGCCGAGCCCGCCCTCGCCGAATTCACCAGCACGATGAATATCTTCTTAGGCGGCTATGACTTCGACGATCTCATGTCCGAGCTGAAACCCGGCGTCGCATTCGTGGCGTCGCTGCCAATTGCCGGGAAAGCAAAGACGAGGCCCGAACTCCTCCTCCCCTCGTTCGCCCTGATGTTCCGCACGCGGTTCGACACGGACCTCCGCCGTCGCTTCGAAGCCGCATTCCAGACCTTCCTTGCCGTCACCAACGCCAACTCCACCGAAGAGGCCCAACAGCCCATCCTCCTCCGCCACGAGAAAACCGCCGTCGGGACGCTTTGCATCGCTCGCAGACTCTCGGACCCCGTGAACGGAAGAAAGGGTTCCGAGTACAACTTCGAACCGACCCTTCTACAAAGCGGAGACCGCCTGATCATCGCCACGCGCCCCGACCTGGCGGTGCACCTCGCCCGTCTCGGGATCGAGAGCACCGTGCATGGAGACGACCTCGACGTCGACGGGGCCGCCCTCGCAGAGATTCTCCGACTCAATCGGGAACGGCTGGAAGAGCAGGCCCTCGTCGAGCGCGGCGCCGAGGAAGACGAAGCGCGACGATTCGCCGATCGTATCATCGGCTTGGCGAGGGCCTTTCGGGGACTCCGACTCCGGTCGTTCGACCATGAGCATCGGAGGGTCCTGACCCTCTCACTGGAGCCCGCGAAGCCATGATCCACGCCCCGACTCACCCTTCCTTGCGCGCGTATCGCCCCGGCTCGGACGGCCCCTTCGGTCCCGAGCAGGCCGCCAGGCTCTTCCGCCGCCTCACGTTCGGCGCACCCCCCGATCGCATCCTCGAAGTCGCCGCCAGGGGCCTCCCCCAGACCTTGGATGCGATCTTCCAACCGCCCCCGTCCAACCATCCCCGCTGGAAGGCTTACCACCGCATGTTGACCCACGGAGACCGGGCCGCGCGACGAGGCGATCTCGAGGGCATGCAGTCCGCGTGGGTCGCGCGAAGTTTGACGACACCGTTTCCGATCGCCGAGCGCGTCAGTCTCTTCTGGCACGACCATTTCGCCACCGCCGCTTCCAAGGTGACGGATCTTCCAGCGATGCAGCGCCAGAATCGCCTCTTCCTCACAGCCGGCCTGGGAGCATTCCCGGATCTTCTCGGCGCCGTCGCTCGCGATCCCGCCATGCTGATCTGGCTGGACGGGGTGACCAGTTCGAAGGCTCATCCGAACGAGAACTTCGCCCGGGAGCTCTTCGAACTCTTCTCCTTGGGCATCGGTCACTACACCGAGGATGACGTTAAGGAGTGCGCGCGGGCCTTCACCGGGTGGCGCCTCAAGCGAGGGCGGTTTCACTTCGACCCCACCCAGCATGACGAGGGCGAAAAAACCGTCCTTGGGGAGTCGGGGCGTCTGGAGGGCGAGGATGTCCTCCGCATCCTGGCTCGACACCCCCAATGCGCGCGCTTCATCGCCGGCAAACTCTGGACCACCTTCGTGGGCCCCATCGAAGATCCGCGCCTGGAACAGGAACTGGGTTCGCTCTTCGATGCCAACAAGCGCAACGTCGGATCGTTCCTTCGCCGTATCGTCTCCTCGAGGGGGTTTTTCCTGGCGAACCCCCGCGTGAGCGGGCCGATGGAATTCACCCTCGGCGCCCTGCGCGGGGTGGGCGCGCGCGCCGCCGGCAGTCGGGTCGTCCATCATCTGAAACGCCTGGGCCAGGAGCCCTTCAACCCGCCCAGCGTCGCAGGATGGCCATCCGGTTTGGAATGGATCACCAGCGCCACCGCGGTGGCCCGGGAGAACTTCGCCGGGGAGCTCGCGCAAGGCGGCGAGGGTCCTTTGAGCCTGAAACGCGCGGAAAAACCGCTGGCCCTCGGCGCACTGACCTTGGCCGTCACGGGGCGTCCCGCCACCGAGGACAAACACCTCGCCGACAACGACCAGATCTTCCAGGCCGCCGGAAGGCTCGTCGGCAGCCCCGAGCAATGGACACTTTGAACGGAGACGCACCCATGCCCACCAAGATTCATCGCCGGAGCTTCCTCGGACTCCTCGGAACCGGCGCCCTCGGCCTCGCCTTCGACCCCGCGCGCCTCTTCGCGGGGACGGGGGACTTGGACCACCCGCCTCAGCTGATCTTCCTCCAGCTCACGGGAGGCAATGACGCCTTGAACACGGTCATCCCCCGCAAGGACCCTCTCTACCGGCACCTTCGCAAGGACTTGGGAGTCGCCGGACCGACGGTCCTTTCCCTCACAGAGGAGTTGGGTTTCCATCCCGAGCTTTCACCGCTCATGAGCCACTTCGAGCAGGGACATCTGGCGGTCCTTCCCGCGGTGGGCTCGCCGCGGCCCAATCTTTCCCATTTTCGTTCCCTGGACAATTGGCACGCTGGGCGAGTCGATCTCGAGCACCCGAATGAGGGATTCGTCGGAAGGGCTCTCCGGGAGTCCAAGGAGACCCATATCGATCTTTTTCACGTGGGCGAAGGCCCGAGCCCGCTCATGTTTCGTGGCGCGCCCCGCCCCGTCGTGAGCTTGAACAGTTTGGACGACCTCATCCTCCGAACCCCTCCGCCCCGCGGTCCGAGGAGTCGCCGCAACGAGGGTGCAAAGAGCGATCTTCTCCGACGACTGGAGGCCGCCCAAACCCAGGCCCGAGCGATGAATGCACGCCTGGAGCGCGCCAAGAAGGCGACGCGTGCGTCCCGGTATCCCGCGTTTCCGCTGGCGCGGCGCCTCGCCGTCATAGCCTCCCTCATCGCGACCGCTGAACAGCCAGCCGTCTACTTCGTCGAGCAGGGTGGTTTCGACACCCACGCATCCCAGGATGTCGCCCACCCCGTTCTCTTGCGATCCTTCGCCCATTCCATCGCCGGATTCCTGGCGGACCTGCGCGCGAAGAACCGTTTCGACTCGACCTGCATCGCCGTCTTCTCGGACTTCGGGCGGCGGGCTCAGGAGAACGCCTCCCGAGGAACCGACCACGGAAAGGCAGGCCCCATGTTCCTGGCCGGCGGGCGCATCCGGGGTGGTGTCATCGGCCACCCCTACGACCTCGAGCACCTCGACGAGGGGGATCTGGTGATGGACATCGACTACCGCTCCGTTCAACACCACCTCATGACCGAGGTCCTTTCCTTGAAAAACCTCGAGGACCCCTCGGAACGGAGGCTCGCTCAGTCTATCCTTGGCTGATGCCGACCGACCTTGTCAAGGGGGCTTTTTATTTTTGGAGGGGCCTCCTCCTCATCCGCAAGAAAGGGATTCGAGCCTGGGCCGCTCTGCCGATCCTGCTCACTCTGCTCGTCTATGGGCTGGGCGTCTGGGCGGGGATCGTCTCCCTCGAGCCCCTCGTGGATCGGGCCGAAGACTGGCTTCCGACCTGGCTCTCCGCGGCCACCTATCTGCTTTGGATTCTCTTCGCCGCGTCCTTTCTTCTGCTCTTCGGATTCGGCTTCGTGGTCCTGTCGAGTCTCCTGGCCAGTCCCTTCAACGGCCCCCTCGCCGAAGCGGTGGAGCACATCGTCTCTGGACACCGTCCGCCTGAACTCTCGTGGGGGCGCTTTTTGCTGCGCACGCCCCGAATCCTCTGGGAAGAGACCAAAAAGGTCCTCTATTACGTCGCGTGGGCCGTCCCTTTCCTGATTCTCTTCGTGATCCCCGTCACGATTCCGGCCGCACCGTTTCTCTGGTTTCTCTTCACAGCCTGGATGTTTGCCGTGGAATTCAGCGACTACCCCATGGACAACAACGAGCTGTTGTTTCGGGAGATGCGTGCTCGCCTGAAGAGCCGGAGGCTTCTCGCTCTTGGTTTCGGCGCGATGGCCGCCTTGGTGTCGACGGTCCCCGTCCTCAACCTCTTCGTGGTTCCGGCGGGTGTCGCGGGGGCGACGTTGATGTGGGTCGAAGTCTTCAGGTTGCCGGACACCCGCTGATCTTGGCGAGACCGGGCGGCGTGTGCTCGTCGAAGGCACCGGCGATGATCTTCACGACGAACCGTCCGAGAGGATTCACGCGCAATCCCTTGTCGTCGATCTCGAGAAGGTTGTCGTCCACCATCGGCTTCAGAAGAGCCAATTCCTTCTCGAACCTCTTCGTGAAATCCGGCGCGCGATCCGCGAATTCGTCGAAGACGAGTTCCAAACGACACATGACCGACGCGATGATCTCCCTGCGGAGCTTGTCTTCATCGGTGAGCCGTAGACCTCTCGCGATGGGAAGTCGGCCGGCCCGAACGCTTTCGGCCCACTCGTTGAGATCCTTCGACTTTTGCCAAAACGCACCATCGGTCCGCCCAATGGCCGTGACGCCGAGGGCCACGAGGTCTCTGTTCGCCCGCGTCGAGTACCCCTGAAAATTTCGATGCATGGTCCCGGCGAGGGACGCCTTCAAAAGGTCGTCTCCCTCTCGGACGAAGTGATCCATTCCCAGGGGGGTGTATCCGTTCGAGGTGAGGACATCCACGGCGGCGGCAAACAGAGTGCGTTTGACCTCGGGCGTGGGCAAATCGCCGTCCTCGATGCATTTCTGCGGAGAGAACATCTCGGGCCGATGGAAGTAGCTGAAGATCGAGATGCGGTCGGGCGCGGCGGCCGCGACCCCCTCCACGGTTCGGCGGAACGAATCCTCCGTCTGCTTCGGCAGCCCGTAGATGAGATCGACGCTGACACCGTGGAATCCGCAGGCCCGCGCTTCCGCGATCGCGCGCAAGGAGAGTTCCGCCGGCTGCACCCGGTTGACCGCTTCTTGAACGGCGAGATCGAAATCCTGAACCCCCAGGCTCAACCGGTTGAAGCCGATGTCCCGCAGACCCGCCACCGTTCCTTCTTGGAGATTCCGTGGGTCGGCCTCGATGGAGATCTCCGAGTCCCCATCGGGAAGGAAAGGGAACGCGGCCTTCAGGGCCTCCATCAACCGTTTGCGTTGATCGGCATCCAACCACGTCGGCGTCCCCCCGCCCCAATGGAGCTGCTCCACCGGCCGGGGGCCGTGGATTTCCCGCTCCATGGCGATCTCGAGCAAAAGATCATCCACGTAGCGATCGATCTTCTCACGGTTCAGCGTGATCCACTTGTTGCAACCACAAAAAAAGCAGAGCTTTTCGCAGAACGGCAAGTGAACATAGAGGGATAGGGGTTCTTCAGCGGCCTCGGCGCGCCGCTTCGCGGCTTCGGCGCGATACTCCGTCTCCCGGAACCCGTCGTGAAAACAAAGGGCCGTCGGGTAGGATGTGTACCGAGGGCCCGGGATGTCCCATCGGTCCAGAAGCGCGATGTTGTCTTCGCTGATGGATGCCATGCTACGTCTTACCAAACTCTTTGGGAGGATGCCCCGAGGGTGATTCTTCATCCGAACTTCCTCATCGCTCCCGGGTCACCCCGACGACATAGTATAGGGCAGATACCCCACCCCCTCGAGGAGTCAGCATGCCGGGTCGATACCAGCGAAGAATTCTCAGGCTCGTCATCTCGGCCGTTGTGACGGTGGGCGCGCTGGCTCCCGGGGTTTCTGCCCAATTTCCGGTTCTCCAGGTTTTCGCGGCCGCTCCAGCGCCTTCCGGTCCCTACCCCCATCAGGCGGCCTATCTGGGTGACCTGGACGGCGACGGGGTGAACGATCTCGGTTTGGGTGACTCGGAATCGACCGGAGGCGGTCTGCTGCGAGTGATCTCGGGACGCACGGGGACGGTTCTGTGGTATGCCCTCGCCGCCCAGCCCCTGGATCGGCTCGGTGCCTCGGTGGCCACTCTCGGTGACCTGGACGGCGACGGAGTCGATGATCTCGGCGTCGGCGCGCCCCAGGACCCACTCATAGGCATCGGAGGGACGGGCTACGTTCGTGTTTATTCCGGCGCCACGGGTCTGCCTCTGGGTCAACTTCAGGGACAAAATCCAGGAGACCGCTTCGGCTGGGACCTCCTCAGTCTGGGTGACTGCAACGGGGACGGCGTCCCTGATTTCGCGGTCAGCGCGCCTCAGACCACGGTCCTTCAGAGCCCGGCCTTGGGCTACGTCCAGGTGTTTTCCGGATCCGATCTCAGCCTCATCGCCACCCTCTCCGGACAACCACAGGATCGCGATTTCGGATTCGCGATCGCCGCGCCGGGGGATCTGGATGGGGACGGGCTCCCCGAAATCGCCATCGGCGCCCCCGGGGGCAATCTCGGACAGGGCGTCCTTCGGGTCATTTCGGGCAAGACGATGACGGAGCTGTGGAACCTCCCGGGGGCGATGCCCCTCGACTTCTTGGGACAATCCGTGGCCATCGCGGGAGATTGGGACCAGGACGGATGCCTCGATATCGCTGTCGGTGTCCCCGGTTTCAGCGGGACGATGCTGGGGCAAGGGCGGACGATGGTTCTCTCAGGCGCCTCCGGCAACACCTTGCTCACCTTCACAGGCACTCAAACCGGGGAAGCCTACGGACGGGGCCTCGCCGGCGATGCCGACTTCAACGGGGATGGTATCTCCGACCTCGTGATCGCATCGGCCCGCCCCGGCGTGAGTTTTCCGGGTGCGGTCGACGTCATCTCCGGTGCGGACTTCGCTCCACTTCTCATCGTCACCGCTGACGACGTCGGCGCGCCCCTGCGAAGCCCGGTGTCTCTCCCCGGAGACGCGCAAGGAGACGGGTTTTCGGAATGCCTCGCCCGCGGCACGCAGGCGTTTTTCGAACTCAGTGTCGCGGGACGCCGCAAGTACGGGCCCGCCTCCGCCCTCGGACAAACTCTCGACCTGACCTGGGTTCCCGGCGCCTCTCCATTCCCCGCCTCCGGAACGCTCGTTCTCGAGGGCCCTGTTCCCTTCACCGCCGGAGGATTGATCGTGAGCACGGCTCCGGCTCAACTCCTCGTCTCGGGACAGACCATCCTCGTGGACACCTTTCCAGGGCTTTGGTTTCCCGTCATGGGCGTCACCGACGCCACGGGGCAGCTCACGTGGCCATCTCTCCTTCAGCAGCCGGCGATCGCCGGGGCCAGTTCGTTCCTCCAGGGATTTCTCTACGACCCATCCCTGCCCGTCGGCTACGCCACATCCCAGGGCTTGGAGCTTCGCTTCACCCGATAAGACGGTCACCGCCGTCGGGTTCGCCGGTCCAACACCGCTTTTCCCTTCTCGTTGTACCGGGGCGCGTTCTCCGCGTTCGCCAGCTCCAGGGCCAGCTCACGGAGGCCCCCAATGATGCGGGTCATGTGTTCGATGTCGATCTTTTCCACTTCGTCGGTGACCTGGTGGTAGTCCTTGTGGAGCGAACCGGCGCTGACGGAATGGGCGACGATGCCCTTCACGGCCAACGGCCAATTGTCGCTCTGACCGAACAACTGACGGGCCATGCCGAACGAGATGAGGTCCACACCCGTGCGCTTGAAGGCCCGCGCCGCGAAGTCCTTGAAGTCGGAGAAGTCCTCGCCGGTCAGCCATGCGGCCATCCGTTTCCCCTCTTGGGGACGACCGATCATTTCGATGTTGATGTCGGCGATGATGTCGTCGAGGGGCACGGGCGGCGTTTTCGCGAACGCGACCGACCCGAGAAGCCCTTTCTCCTCCCCCGAAAAGCAAACGAAGAGCAGGCTGCGCGCGGGCGCTCTCTTCCGACCCCCTAGACTCTTCGCCAGCTCGACCACGGCCGTCGTCCCGGAGGCGTCGTCGTCCGCACCGTTCGCAATGACATCGTCTCCGGAACCAGCCTTCAGTCCGATGTGATCGTAGTGAGCCGAAAGCATCACGTACTTGTCTTTTTGCGTTCGCCCCGGAAGCCAGCCGACGACGTTCGTGAGGTCCAACTCGACGGAAGACGGAGCCGGGAGATGCAAGTCCCCCACGAGATCTCCCGCGGGGAGAAGACCCCGGCGGACCAGGAGCACGGTTCCGCCGCCCCCCCATCGCGACTTCAAGACCCTGCGCTCGCCCTCGGCCGTCTTCCACAGGGGGGAATCCGTCGTGACCTCGATGATCCGCGCCGCGGGTCGAGGTTTTCCCCGGCGGCGCCGCTTGCGAGCGAGAGGGGCGTCCTTCACATCCACCGCCCTGGTGTTCGAATAGACCCGCACGTCCTGGCCTGGTTTCAGCGTGACGGACTTCTTCCCGGCCCGAACGGTGAGTTGGAGGTCGTCCCCCTTCACGACCCATCCCGGTTTCTTGTAGTGATGCCTGTATCCATGAAGCCCGGGGAGGGATTTCAGACCCGCCTCCCTGAACTGGTTCTCGATCCAGGCCGCAGCCGCGTTCAGGCCCGGGCTGGGGGTGTCGCGCCCCATCAGGGCGTCCGAGGCCAAGTGGGTGAGCGTGGCGCGCACCGACGCCTCCTGAATGATTTCTCCCTGAGTTTGGGCACCCAGATGGGCGATAAGGAAAAGACCCAGAGTCATCCGCATGATGAATTTCAACATTGTGACGTCGCCTCTTTTCGTTCCTGATGCTCGAACGGTAGGCTCTGAGCCTATTCCCCGACGCACGACGCGTCCACAAGGATTCACAACTCCGCACCGGGTCACGGTTTCCCCGTGTGCGACAACGGCACGATTGACTTCCCCCCCCTCGAAGCTATGATCCCCACGCCCCCCAAGTCTGGAAATGTCTCGTTCGTCTGGAAGGTTCCCGTGAATCGCACTTCAAACCGCCGCCGCATCGATTGGATCAATAGTTCCTTCATCACGGTCGCACATGTTCTCGCCCTCGCCGCCGTCATCTACCTCATCTTCGTTCGATTCTCCTGGTGGACCATGGGGCTCGGAACTCTTTGGGCGGCGTGTTGCAGTCTCTCCATCACCGCGGGATACCACCGCCACTTTTCTCACAAGGCGTACAAGACCGGAAAACTCCTGCGCCTCTTCTATCTCCTCTTCGGTGCCGCGTCGCTCCAGAATTCGGCGCTCAAGTGGTCGGCCGACCACCGCGTGCATCATTCCAAGACCGATCAGGACGAAGACCCCTACAACATCAGCAAGGGCTTTTGGTGGGCGCACATCGGCTGGGTCCTGTTTCGCGACGGACGCGGGACGGACTACTCCGGAGTGAAGGACCTCTCCGCGGACCCGCTGGTGCAATTCCAGCACCGGTATTACGTTCCGTTGGCAGCGACCATGGGCGCCGTGCTTCCCTTCGCCCTCGGCTCCCTTTGGGGTGACGCCTTGGGGGCCTTACTCGTCGCGGGCTTCTTGCGTCTGGTCATCCAATGGCACTCCACCTTCTCGGTGAACTCGGTGGCCCACCTGATCGGGAAGCGCCCCTACTCCTTGAAGAGTTCGGCCCGTGACAGCTTCATCACCGCCCTCGTCACGCTCGGCGAGGGTTACCACAATTTCCATCACCGCTTCCAGTTCGACTACCGCAACGGGGTCCGCTGGTTTCACTTCGACCCCACCAAGTGGTGGCTTGCCACCCTCAGCAAGATCGGCCTCACCTGGGACCTGAAACGGGTCCCGAAGGAAGCCATCGAACGGGCTCGCCGCGAGGTGATGGCCTCGAAGTCCCTGGCCTGAACGCGATTCCCATTTCTCCGATGGCCTGATCCCGCGACGGTGGAGCCCGACGGCACACGGCGGTAACCTGTCGCCGTTTCGTAGCAGAATCACCCCCCGATCCCCTGCTCCTTCGGTTCTCTTATCCGCAAGTCTACCCGACAGTTGCAAGTGTTCGCGGCACTCTGAACCGCTCGTCGCGAACCGGAACGCGAATTGCTCACGGGAGAGTGTTCGTGACACGTCCCGCGCGAGAACTCCCAATGAGCACACCCTTCCCCCGCAAGTCCGAGCTCCTCATCGTGGTCGCAATCGCCTTGGGCCTCGTCCAAGCGGCACGGGCTCAGCAGGCCGTTCTACTTCGAGCCATGAGCGGAATGGGACCTGGCGTGCAAATGGGTTGGGCCGTCGCCGCGTTGGGCGACGTTGATGGCGACGGGACGAACGACTATGCCGTGTCCACGCGTGGCCCTCTCCTGCCTGCAACGTCCAACGGCTTCGACATCTTTTCTGGGGCGACAGGCAACACCATCACCTCGCTTCCCAACGCCGGGACCACGACCATGGGACTCACCATCTTCGGGTCGGTCCTGCGCCCCATCGGCGACGTGGACGGAGATGGGGGGCCCGACATTCTCGAGGGCGCCGTCTCCGGCGGTCTCAGCAACTGGACGACTGCGGCTGCGGGCGCCGTGCGCATCTACCAGGGGTACTCGGGGCAGCTCCTCGACTCCCTCTACGGCCTGTTTGGAACCGACACCGAAATAGCGGTCCGGCGGATCGGCGACCGCAATGGTGACGGCGCCGAGGATTTTGCTCATAGTCTCCGGTGCGGCGCCCAGTCGAACATCGTCCTGCGCTCCGGCGCGGACGCCAGTGTCCTTGCCACCATTCCGTCACCGCGTCCCGTTGTGGACCTCATATCGGTTTCCGACCTCAACGGCGACGGCTTCCAAGATTTCATCGTCTCCACCCGGGCAATGACCTACGGCATCTTCAACTACCAGCCGCTCGCAGCCATTGCGTCGCCGGGGGCCTTGCTCTGGACTTCTCCTGTCGTCAACGGACTCCTCACCTACGGCCCCCAGCCCGTCATACGGGTTTCAGACATGTCCGGCGACGGCGTGGATGACATCGCGGTCGCGGCAAGAGGAACCTTTGGCGTCCGTCTCGCTGTCTACGACGTGACAACGGGTTCCCTCATCAATTCCATCGACTCCAGCGCGAGCTACTCGAACGTCCCGAGGCTCGAGATCTCACGTCTTTCTGACGTCAATGGCGATGGAGTGGACGACATCGCCCTCTCCTCGAACGTCTTGACGGGAGCCGTCAGAGTCTTCTCCGGTGCCGACCTCTCTCTCCTCTACGACGTCACGACCGTCACCGGTTCGCCCGCACCCACCACTGAAGGGGGCACTGTTACCGGCATCGCGGATCTCACAGGAGACGGCATCCCCGAGCTCCTCGTCGGCGCTCCGCACGTTGATCCCGGAGGGATCTTCAACGGTGGCCAGGCGATCGTCTTCTCTCTCGGACCCGCCCTCACCCTCCCCTGCTCTGACACTCAGCTCACGGACGCGACCGGCGCTCCACTCTCCTCCCTCGAGGTCAACGGCAACCACGGCGGCATCCTCCACACTGTCCATGCTTCGAAGGGCACCCCCCTATCGATCGCACTTGCAGTTTCCCCCTACACCTACAATTCGGCTCCGTTCGCTCTTTGGGGTACCGTGGGCGTTCCGACGACCACGGACGCTTTCTCTACGTCCCTGGGCTCCATCTGCTTCAAACCCGCCAGCCTCGCTCCGCTCTCGCCGATTCTCTTCACTATCGCAAACACGTTTTTCTCCGACTCGACGGCGTTGGTGTCCGCCTCCCCCGGTCCTTTCACCGGCACGGGCCTCCCGCCCCCTGCCCTGGCCATCCAATTCACCCTTCAAGGCATCCAGCAACACGGGCCG
>CAZLGG010000002.1:88555-106231 GCA_964559135.1 uncultured Planctomycetia bacterium | reverse complement strand
ACCGGCTTCGAGGAGTTTCTTCACTGGGCCTCTCACGACTCAGAGCATCCGATTCCTCAGCGGGATTCCCAGGGCAAGCTCCCGCCCATGGATGGCGAGACGGGGGCCATTCTCGTCTTGCTTCCTGGGGGGACGTTCACCATGGGGGCGACGCGTGATGCGGCCGGCCCGAACTCGGGCCGGAATCGTCCTCAGACTTTCCGGAATCGAGCGGTCAGACTTTCCGGAACCCACAGCGCAACTGCGGGCCGTTGCGAAAAAGGACTCGACGACGGTTATGCGCCCACCGCTCCCGTGGGGAGCCTTGGCGCCAATGCCTTTGGTCTTTTTGACATGCATGGCAACGTCTGGGAGTGGTGTCTCGATGAGTATGCTCCTCGCTATGATCGTGCTCACGCTGTCGGTGATGGGTTGCAGATGCAGGCGGATATCGGCTCGGGCCGTCGTGTGCTCCGGGGTGGCAGCTTCCGCAGCCCTGCCATCGCCGCTCGCTCTGCGAACCGCTTCAGTAGCGCTCCTGCGTCGGTCAACAACCTCATGGGCTGCCGCGCCGCCAGGGGCATCTCCCCTTGATCACTTCACGTCTTCACGACTTCGGGTCCTGGAACCGGCCCGGCGAGACCGAGCGGAGCGAGGCCGCCTGGGTCCGACTTTGGATCGAGGCTCGCATCGTGAGTCGATGCCTGGGCAAGGAACGAGCGCAAAAAAAACGGCGACGGCCCCAAACTCCGGAGCAGTCGCTGATTGTGGGGTCTGAGTGTCGTAGCACGGGCAGAGAGACTCGAACTCCCGACCTGCTGATTTGGAATCAGCTGCTCTACCAACTGAGCTATACCCGTCGAGGGACGCCCCGAAATGGGGCGACGCGGACCATGATAATCGGCCGGAGCCGGGGAGCAAGGGCCCTCAATCCTTGGCGCCGGCCGCTTTCTTGGGCTTCGTTTCGATCACGGTGTATTTCACGAGGACTTCGCCCTTGGGGGTGATGGTGCGAATCTCCTTGGGGAATTGGAATCCGCTGCCGTCCACGGCGCGCTCGTACCGGGTGATGTAGGTGATGCCGGGTGTACGCGTCCGCGTGCTCTCGACGACCCACGTCTTGCCGAAGGCGGCGTAGGTGAAGGTGCGCTCCAGAAGCGGCTTGCCGTTTTTACCCATGACTCGCTGGACGCCGACCCGTCCCACCTTGTCGGGGACGAAGAGAATGAACCGGGAAGGATCGGGAACGTCGGGAGGAGTGAGGGCCCTCACAGCCCCCTCCTTCGTGATCTCGAAGCCATACTCGCCGAGTTGCTTCTTGGGGTTGTAACCCACGAGATCATGGACGAGCTGATAGACCCGATTGCTCTTCTCGGGCAACTGGGGAACGGGTTTGCCCTCGGCATCGCGAAGCGTGTACCCCTTACCCTTGGTCCACTCGAGTTTGAACGGTCCCAACTCCATCTTCCTGGGGCCTATGGACTGGGTAAGATGGATCTCGGCGGTGACCGCCTCCAGCCCCGATGTCCATGGTTTGTAGACCTTGGCCAGCATGGCCGAGAAGGCTTCGAGGGCCTTCGGATCCTGAGAAAGCGGCTTCGCCTCCTTTTTCTCCTGGGGAGGCTTCGTCTCGGGGCCCCCCTTCCCACCTGGCCCGTCCTGCGCCGAAATCGGAGAGAGAACCAGAAAGACTACCGAAAGGCCCGCGATGATGATTCGGGTGGATCGCATGAGAAGAATCCTGGATTGTCCAAGGGGTGCAATGCGTACACGATAACGCCCGATCCGCCCCCCGACGAGATGAACGAGGAATGCAGTATGAAACCGTGGATTGAAGTCGTCGCCGAGGATCAGGCACGAGGTCCCATCAAGGCCCATTATGACGCAGCGCGCAAGCGAGCCGGGAAGGTCTTCAACATTCTCAAGATCATGAGCCTGAAGCCGCGGCAGATCACCTATTCCATGGGTTTCTACGAGACCGTGATGTTCGGCGACTCGGGTCTCAGTCGGGCGGAACGGGAACTCGTTGCGGTCGTCGTAAGTCGCGCCAACGACTGTTTCTACTGAACGGAAGCCCACGGGGGCGACCTCCAGTTGGAGGTCCGTGACGAAGACTTGGTGAAGGCGGTGAAGGACGACTGGAAGAAGGCCGACCTTGGACCCCGCGAACGCGCTCTCTGCACGTTCGCGGAGAAGCTCACGCGCACGCCGGGAGCCATGAGCGCCGAAGACCTGGCGCCGCTCAGGGACGTAGGACTCGAGGACGCGGATATTCTGGACCTGACCCAAGTCGTGGGGTACTTCAACTACATCAACCGGGTCGCCAACGCCCTCGGCGTGCCCCATGAGCCGGAGTGGGGTACGTAGCGAACCCAAGGACAACTCGCGGCCGGCCATTCGCCACGCGGAGCCGCTTGCCGTCGTCGGCGGGCCGTCCTATCGTCGGGCACTCACCACCGGAGGACTCGCCGTGCCCACTCCCGATGCATCGCTGCTCGCATGGAGGAAGGAATTCCCCATTCTCGAGAACACCTGCTACATGATCTCGAACTCCCTGGGCGCCATGCCTCGTGGCGTCCGCGATTCCCTGAAGACGTTTTGTGACGAATGGGACACGCGCGGCGTGCGCGCATGGCACGAGGGCTGGATGGACATGGTCTACGAGACCGCGGATCTCTACGCCGACGTCCTCGGGGCTCCCCACGGCAGCGTCACCATGTGCCAAAACGTGGCCGTCGCCCAGTGGATCATCTGCTCCGCCCTCGACTTCTCCGGGCCTCGCAACAAGATCGTGTACACCGGAATGAATTTCCCGTCGGTCATGTACATCTACGAGGAACAGCGGCGCCACGGAGCCGAGATCGAAGTGGTCCCGTCCGAGGACGGCATCGGCGTCGACCTCGATCGCCTCCTCGAAGCGATCGACGAAACAACCCTCATCGTGCCCGTGTCCCACGTCCTCTTCCGATCGGCCTACATCCAGGACGCAGAAGCCATCGTGAAAAAGGCCCACGCGGTGGGCGCCATGGTCGTCCTCGACACCTACCAGTCGGCGGGCTGCGTGCCCGTGGATCTCGAGGGTTGGGACGTGGACTTCTGCGTGGGCGGGTCCGTCAAGTGGCTCTGCGGGGGTCCCGGCGCGGGCTACCTCTACGTGCGTCCCGATCTCCAGAAGAAACTCGAACCCTCCTGCACCGGGTGGTTCGCACACAGCCACCCCTTCGAGTTCGTGCCCGGCAGGATCGACTACGCGGACATGCCTCGGCATTTCGAGAGCGGGACGCCGAACATCCCGGCCCTCTACGCGGCGCGGACGGGTGTCAGAATCGTGCGCCAGATCGGCGTCGAACGCATCCGTCGGAATTCTCTCGCTCTCACCGACCGCATCGTGGAGCGGGCGCGCGAGAAGGGATTCGATCTCACCTGCCCGATGGATCACGAGCATCGCGGCGGCACCGTCGCCTTCAACGTTCCCAACGCCAAACAGGTGACGGCAGAGCTTCTCGCCCGCGAAGTCATCGTCGACTGGCGCCCCAAGGCGGGCATCCGTGTCTCACCCCACTTCTACTCCACCTTCGACGAATGCGATCGCGTCGTGGACGAGATCCAGGACATCCTCGACTCCGGCGCATGGGAGCGGCACGGCCATGAGCTCTACTGACGAGCGCCGGCTCATCGACATCTCCCAGGGGCTCTCCGAATCCACGGTGGTCTGGCCGGGCGACACGCCCTTCACCCGGGAGTGGGTGATGCGCATTCCGGACGGAGCCTCCTGCAACGTCTCTACGGTGCGCATGAGCGTCCATTGCGGCACCCACTCGGATGCACCGTTTCATTTCGACGACGGCGGCCGCCCCACCGAGACTTTCGACCTGCACGCTTTCATCGGCCCTTGTCGCGTCGTGGAAGTGAAGTCCGAGGACGGGGTCCACGCCTGCGATCTCGAAGGCGTCGATCTTACGCAGGAACGTCGACTTCTCTTCAAGACCCGCCGCCCATGCACGGCCACGACCTGGCGCGACGACTTCAGCTTCGTGGGGGTCGATGCAGCTCGCATCCTCTCCGAAGCGAAGATTCTTCTCTTCGGTCTCGACACACCCAGCGTCGACCCCATGGACTCGAAGACCCTCGAGGCCCACCACCTACTCGCACGAGCGGGCGTCCGGTGGATCGAAAACCTGGAGCTTTCCCACGTCACGCCGGGCCGGTACGAGTTGATCGCCCTGCCTTTGAAACTCATCGCCGGCGACGCCGCCCCCGTGCGTGCCGTGCTGAGGACCCTGTCATGACCCTGAAGCATCGTCCGATCAATCCCGGTCAATGGAAGAAGCCCGTCGGCTACTCGAATGCCATGCTCAGCGAAGGAGGTCGCATTCTCTGGCTGGGTGGCCAAGTCGCTTTCGACGAGAAGGCCCGTGTCGTGGGCCGGGGCGATCTCGCCCAACAGTTCGAGCAGGTCTGCAAGAACATCGAAACCGTCTTGAAGGAGGCCGGCGGCACGACGGAGGACGTCGTCCGCATGACCATCTTCGTGGCCGACAAGGACGACTACATCGCCCGAGGGAAACAGATCGGAAAAATCTATCGGTACTATTTCGGCGACCACTATCCAGCCATGACCCTCGTCGAGATCTCTCGATTCTACGAGGAAGGCGTCCTCCTCGAGATCGAAGCCACCGCCGTCCTACCCTGAAACCGGAGCTGCGCGACAAGAGACGCTTCGCCCGGGCGTCATGTGGGACATCCAGATCCCTTGGAGGCTCCCCATGAAACGCCCCGTCATCCTCATCGCCGTCCTATTCATCTTTTCGTCCCTCGCACCCGCCCTGGAATCCGTCGGTTCCAAGGGCCTCCTCTACCCCAGCCACGGCCGCACGGACGACATCGTGATCACGTCCGGCACTTACCGCATCTCATGGAACGATCTCCCCGCGTTTCCCCGTATCCTGTTGCCCGAGGACCAGACGGACCGCACCGTTGGTCTCCTTCGAGACGGAAAGACGGTCCAGCGCGAGGTGGTCTTCGAGCGCGCGGGCAAGAAGTCCGAGACGACGTTGCAGTATCCCCGTCGCCGACGGCGATGACGATTCCGCGCCGCGCGAGCGCTGAGTGTCAAGGCGGCGGCGAAGGGGTCGCCGTCGCGCCTCGACGTGTCAGAATTGTTCGAACGCGAGGCCGAGATCCGTGGCGGCTTGGGCGAGGGCGCAGGCGGCGAAACGAAGATTCTTCTCCACGCACGGGGCGAGACTGGGATCGTCCGCCAGGATCTTGATGCGCTCATAGAGATCGAGAAGTTCCGCTTCCTGCTCGTCCACGGGCCGGCCCAGAAGATCGGTGGGTTTGTCGCTCATCCTTGGTTCCTCCGGTCGACGAGGCGCTTGGCTTTCAGTTCGAATCTGGGAAGGCTGCCCTCCGGCGCCTCCTCGACGTTGATGCGCAGCCCCTCATGATTCCGCTTGAGATCCGCGGCAAGGGTCGAGAGAGCGCTCCGTCGATCGCCCGCAAAGCCGGCGATGAATTCCACCAAGACTGTGAGTTCGTCGATGGCGTCCTCGCGACGCCACGCCACGATCTGGAATTCGTCGACCTCGTTGTACTCCCTCACGATGGCCTCGACCGCCCGGGGGTAGACGTTGGTTCCCCGGATCAGGAGCATGTCGTCGACGCGCCCTTGGATCCCGCCTTCGTAGATGTCGAACGTGCGGCCGCATGTACAGTGATCGTGAGGCACCTTCACGACGAGGTCCTTCGTGCGATAACGAATCACGGGGATCATCCCCCGCCCGAAGGAGGTCACCACCCTCTCCCCCATCTCGCCGTAGGGCACGGGTTCATCCGTCTCCGGGTCCAAGACCTCCTCGATGAAATGATCCTCGATGATGTGCGCGCCGCCCGGCTGCTCCGCGCACTCGAACATCATGATCGTCCCCAGCTCCGTCATGCCGGCGGTGTCCGCGCACTTGGCGCCCCACTTCTCCTCGAGGAGCCGCTTCATGGCCGGAATCGAACCCGCGGGCTCGCCCGAGACGATCAACTTGTTCACCGCCGAGCCGGGCAGATCCAGCCCCTGTTTTTCCGCCTCCAAAGCCAGCCGAATCGCATACGTGGGCGTCGCACAGACCGTCGTCGCCGCCATTTCGACCAATTGCCGCACGCGATTCTCGGTGGTCATGTTGCCGGAGGGGATCGTCAAGGCGCCGATCTTCTCGCAGCAATAGTGAGCCCCCCAAAACCCGATGAAACTTCCGTAACTGAAGGCGAAGAAGACGGTATCGTCTGGACGAACGCCGAATCCCCAAAAGCCGTAGGCCCAGCACTCCGAGATCCACTGCCAGTCCTTCCCGCTGTCCAGCACGCGCAGGGGCTGACGTCCGGACGTGCCGCTGGTGAGGTGATAGCGGATGGCGTTTTCGCGCGGGGCGGTGAGAACGTCGCCGAAGAACGGCTTCTCGGCCTGGCTCGCCATCCAATCCTCTCGGGTCATGAAGGGGAGACGCCGGATATCGTCGAGGGTCTTCAAGTCGTCGACGCCGACTCCAGCCTCCTCGTAGAGCCTCCGATGAAAGGGGCTCTTCGCGAGGGCCCAAGCCACACTGCGACGGAGCTTTTCCAACTGGAGCGCGCGCAGATCGGCCTTGGGCGCGCACTCCCACTTGGGGTTCCAATAACGACGATCAGACATCGGTCAATTCCTCCCCCTCGTCCCGGCCGAGCAGATGGCGGGCGATGATGATCCTTTGGATGTTCGAAGTCCCCTCGTAGATCTCGAGGCCGAGAGCGTCGCGATAGAGCCGCTCGACGGGATAGGCGTTGTTGTAACCCCGTCCCCCGTGCAGCAGGACCGCGTCGTGAGCCGCCCGGCTCGCGTGTTCGGTGGCGAAGAGTTTCGCCCGGCTGACCGCAAGCGTACAGGGTTTTTTCTCGTCCTTCAGAGTCGCGGCTTGCCAGGTGAGAAGGCGAGACGCTTCGAGGGCCGCATGCATGTCAGCCAAGGTCGCCTGCACCATCTGGAAGTCGCCGATGCGTCGGCCGAACTGGCGACGCCTGCGCGCGAAGTCGAGACAGGCCTCGAAGCACCCGCGATGAAGTCCGACGGCGCCCGCGGCCACGCCCAGCCGCCCATGATCCAAAGCGGTCATCGCCACCTTGAATCCGCTTCCCTCCGGACCCAGTCGCGCCGCGTCGGGGACGCGAAGCCCTTCGAACTGGAGACGGGCGTGGTCCGCGCCTCGGTGCCCGAGCTCCGGCTCCGTCATCGGGAGAGCGCGGAATCCAGGCGTCGTCGTGGGCGCGAGAAAACAGGTCAGCCCGCGGGAACCGGCCGCCGGGTCCGTCTTCGCGAAAAGGAGGCAGAGATCGGCCACGTTGCCGTTGGTGATCCAGACCTTTTCGCCGTCGATCACCCAGTCGTCTCCGTCACGGACGGCGCGGGTCGACATGCCCGCCACGTCGCTGCCGGCCCCGGGCTCCGTGAGGCCGTAGCAACCGATGATCTCGGCCCGGCACAGGCGCGGAAGATAGGTCGTTTTCTGCTCCTCGGTGCCCCAGTCCTGGATGCAGGACGCCACGAGCCCTGTCTGGACCGCCACGAATCCCCGCACGGAGGTGTCCACGGCCCCCAACTCCTCATGCGCGAGGACCTGCGCTCGGTGGCCCAGCCCTTCGCCTTCATAGGCCTCATCGATGGGCCCGCCCAGGAGCCCGGCTCGCCCCAGAGCCTCGACGACGGCACGGTCGAACCGCCGCTCCGCATCGGCCTCGCGAGCGACCGGGAGGAGCACGTCGGCGGCGACCTGACGGGCCTTCTTCTGAAACGCCTGTTCCTGCTCGGTGGGTTCGAACTGCATCAGCGCCCCTCGAATTCCGGCGGCCGCTTTTCCCGCCACGCCGCGAGAAACTCTCGGTGATCGTGTCCCATCAGCATGAGCGCTTGGGCCTGGGCTTCGGCCTCGATGGCGGCGGCCAAGTCCATCGTCCACTCCGCGTTCAGCATGCGCTTGGTCAACCGAAGCGCGAAAGGCGGTCCGGAGACGAGCTTCGCGATCCAACGCTCCGTCGCCGCTTCGAGCTCGTCGGGGCCCGCCACCTCGTTGGCGAGACCCCACGCGAGCGCCTGTTCCGCGCGAACGGCCTCTCCCAGCATGAGAATCTCGGTGGCACGAGCCTGTCCGACCACGCGGGGCAAGAGAAACGCGGCACCCATGTCAGCACCGGTGAGCCCGACCTTGACGAAGAGGAACTGGATCTTCGCTTTCTCGGAGAAGATGCGAAAGTCGGAGGCGAGAGCAATCACCGCCCCTGCCCCCGCAGCCACACCGGGAAGGGACGCCACGATCGGACGATCCAGCTCACGCATGTTCTGGATGAGTTCCCCCGTCATGCGCGTGAAGTCGAGGACATCCTTCATCTCGCGATTCACGAGGTCGCCGATGATGTCCTCAACGTCGCCGCCGGAGCAGAAGGCTCGCCCCGATCCCGTGATATGGACGCAGCGGACGTCCTCGCGCGTCCGCAAGTCAAAGAAACAGTCGGTGAGCTCCCGATACACTCGAAATGTGAGAGCATTCAACCGATCGGGGCGGTCGAGTCGAATGCGGGCCACTCCGCCGTCGACCTGAAATTGAAACGTGTCGTAGATGGTTTCGGGCAAGGTTCTCTCCTCGAGTCACTCGTGACCAACGGGGCCGCCGAGGGGCAAAGCCACACCATTGAGACTGCCGCTGCTCGGGCGGCAGAGGAACGCGACGGCGGCGGCGACCTCCTCCGGAGCGAGGAGACGGCCCATCGGGTTTTCCGCCGCCAGGAGCGCGCGCGCCTCGTCCGCGGACCTCCCCGTCGCCTCGACGATCCTCTGAACCGCCTCCCGCGTCAAATCCGTATCCACGAAACCGGGGCAAACGGCGTTCACCGTGACATCGGAATGGCGAATCCCCGCGGCCTGCGCCTTGGCCAGCCCGACAAGCCCATGCTTCGATGCGCAATAGGCGGATGTGAATCGATAACCCCGCAGCCCCGCGGTGCTCGCGACGTGGACGACGCGCCCGAAGCCGCGGGCTGCCATCGCATCCAGAAGGGTGCCGCTCAGCGCCTCCGGAGCCAGCAGATTGAGCCGAAAGCATTGCTCCCAAACCTCGTCGCTCGTCGTCTCGAGAGGGGCCGTGGGCGCCATGCCGGCATTGTTGATGAGGATATCCACGGGACCCCACCGACTTTCCACACCCGCGAGGAGCTCGGGTATTCGCCCCAACTCGAAGAGGTCGAACGTCAAGAACTCGCCCCGCCCTCCCTCCGCCAAGACCTCCTCGCGAACGCGATCGAGACAACCCGCGTCGCGTCCGACGAGGACGACGAACGCCCCGTCGCGCGACAGCTCCAAGGCGATGGACCGCCCGATTCCACGGCTGGAACCCGTGATCAGAGCGACGCGGTCGGCGAGGACTCCGTTCAAACCTTCTCCTCCGGTGTCGGTATGAAAAGATGATACGAGAGGTGGGGCAAGCCCGTCCAGCGGGGTGAGATACGACTGTGGAGAACCCGTGAAAGAAGCTCCCGCGGCCCCCCGGCGTGCCAAAAAAACCGAGATTGTTGTGTGTTTTTCGCTATTCGGGGCATTCTATAGATGAAGTAGGTGACCCAAGGTCAAGAAGAGGCTGGACTCAGACCCCCATGTTTTCGATCGTGTTGTTCTCTTTCTGCGTGCTGACTCTTTGGCTGAGTCATCGCCTTCACGACACGTATGTGCGCATCGTCGCCAAAGAGGAGTTCCGGGAACTCCGGGCCATCCGCAAACAACAGGGCCGACCGAGCATCGCCACGCCCCCCCGCCACCATCTGGGACCGAAGCTTTTCCTCCTCATCGATGCGCTTTCCGTCCTCGCGATCATCTGGTCTCTCAAACACTTGGGGTTTTTCTTCACCGAGGAACGCCTCAGCCGGGGCGCGGCGCTCGCCTTGACGTGCGTCCATTTCTCGATCGTGGTCGCCTTCTGGCTGCTTCTCGAGACCGCCCATCTGAAACGCTTCTACAGCAAGCTCGCCCACGCCATGCGGCGCCCTTCCTCGGAGGGCACCGGCGTCACGGGCCCGTCGCGGTGGCTGGTGTTCTTCCTCTTGACCTGGACGGCTCTCCCCATTGCCCTCGAACTGATGGGTGTGCATGTCATCTCGCACACGAGGACGGCTGAGAGCGCCTATATGCTCTTCGCGCTGGCATTCTTGGCCCCGCAACTCATCTTCTTGGGGATGTTCGCCCACAGCATCCTCCCGCTCCGCCGCATGGTCTACGACCGAAACCGATAGTCCCAAGCCGAATTCCAACCGAATCCGGGTCCGACGCCTCAAGTCTCGCGGTCCATCTGCCGAATAATCATGCAAGGGAACGCTCGAGAAGAAGAGGAGCCCAGCATGGGAAAGAGAACGCGCCGCTCGAATCCGCAGGTCGGATCAATCATGGACACACCCAAATCCGGTGAACCGATCATCCTGCAAAGCACGCTTCCGAATCTCTACATCGGCATCGTGGGAACGCTCGTGCTTCAGGAGGGATCGAATTTCCGACTGGCGCCTTTTGCGAAGGAGTTCATTTCAGAGTTGGCGCAGCGCTTCAATCTGGTCTTCCTGACCAGGCTGTCGACGATCGCCTCACTTGAAGTGGCTCGACTGCTCGATGCGAAATTCAGTATCGCACCCTGGAGAAAAGGGCTGGGCAAGGTCTCCGGGATTGAATTCGGGAGACCATTTCTTTGGATCGATCACACGCCTTCGCCACGCGACTTGATGCGCTTGGCCGAAGAGCGCTGTTCCGCGCGGCTGATCACGGTCAACGGACGCGACGGAGTCACGCGCGGCACGCTGACGAAAGTCGAAGCGTGCTTGGCCGAACTCGAATTGGTGGGCAACTAGAGGGAACGGTTGGGGAAGGTAAGAGCCCGGGCGGCGACCCGCCCAGGGCTCTTTTTTCATTCCAGCAGCGCCGGGGTCAGGATTCCGAACTGCGGCTCAGCACGCGCGAGAGAGACACTCGCGCCAGGGTGTAATCCGGGTTTTCCTCGAGAGCAAGGCGGTAGTTTTCCTCCGCCAGCTCGAAGTCTCCCAGCTCTTCGTAGACCTGTCCCAGATTGTAGTAGGCGAAGAATGGGCAGGCGTAGCGCTCGGCCTTCAGTGCCCGCTCCAACCAGGGGACGGCCTCTTCGAGCTCGCCCTTCTGGATGAGATACGCTCCGATGTCGTTGTACGGGTTACCGTACTCCGGATCGATCTCGATCGCGTCACGGCAAAGATCGATCGCCTCGTCCCACTCCTGTCGAAAAGATCGACACCATCCGTAGAAGGTGAACGCTTCGGCGGTGGGATAAAGAGCGACGCTGCGCCGGTAGTACTGGTCGGCGAGTTGGAGATCGCCTTCCATCTGAGCCCGGTACGCGGCTTCGAAGAATCGAATGGCTTTGGGTTTGCGGTCGTCGTATTCTTGCATTCTACGGCCTCTGGCTATCTCAATCGGACCTCACAATGGTTTCATCGTGAAAGCGCGGCCATCGGCTTTACGCTCTCAGCCGCCGAATGAGAATGCAGTCCGCAAGATCGGTCGCCTCTCCCGATCGGAGGCCGCCACGGCCCGGGTGATCATGCGGGCAACGAACTCGACCCGGGGATACGGCGTCCTTCATCGTCGTAACGATAGACACCGTGCCCCGCTTTTCGCCCAAGTCGCCCCGCGGCAACCAGATCGAGGATGATCTGACAGGGCCTGTAGGTCTCTCCGAGATGCTCATGGAGATTCCCGAGGCTGGCTGCCCGGACGTCGAGACCCACGAGATCCACCAACTCGAAAGGGCCCATGGGGTGATTCAAACCCAGCTTCAGCGCCTTGTCGATGTCCTCGGGAGAAGCCACCCCGGCCTCCCACATCCGAAAAGCCTCGTTTCCGATGAGCGCGTTGATACGACTCGTGACGAAACCCGCGGACTCGTTGACCTCAACCGTCTCCTTGCCCATGCGATGCGAGACGGCCTCGGTCAGGCTGAAGGCATCGTCGGACGTCACCTTCGACCGAACGATCTCGATCAGCTTCATGATGTGAACCGGGTTGAAGAAATGCATTCCGATCACCCGATCTGCCCTGTTGGTGGAGGCGCCGATGTCGGTGATCGAGAGCCCCGATGTATTGGTCGCGAGGATGGCCTCGGGTTTCATGATCTCGTCAGCCTTGGCGAAGATGTCTCTCTTCAGTTCCAACTTCTCAGGCACGGCCTCGATCATGAAGTCGGCATCGCTCAGGGCAGACTCGAAATCGGTGCTCGTCGAGAGGCGAGCCAGGGCCGCATCGGCGACGCCGCGATCGACCTTGCCCAACGAGACACCCTTCTCCAGGTTTTTCTCGATGCGCTGCATAGCGCGCGCTACGGCATCCTCCGCGATGTCGTAGAGCACGCAGTCGAAGCCACCCATGGCCGCGACCTGTGCTATGCCCAACCCCATCGTTCCCGATCCGATGACCGTGATTCTCTTCACGTCTTCCACGTTCGTCGTCATGATTCGTTCTCTTTCAATCCGAAGACTCGGCGCGCCGTACCCAGACGCACGTTTTCCTTGACTTGTTCGCTGAGATCCAGGGCGTTGAAGGCCTCCAGGTTCCTCTTCATGGACTTCACCCCCGGCGAGGGCCAGTCGGTGCCGAACATCACCTTGTCCCCGATCTCCTCCAACCGCGGGAAATACTCGAGGAGCTTCTTCGGCGGGATCCCGCTGAGATCCATGAAAACGTTCGGATGCCGCCGCAAGAGGAAGAACGCTTCGGCCATCCACAGGGGGCGTCCGCCGTGGGCGAGGATGATCTTGAGGTCCGGAAAGTCGACGGCCACGTCGTCCACCAACATCGGGTCACCCAGCAGACTCCGAGCACCAGGGAATATGGACGTCCCCGTATGGAACATGATCGGTCGGCCATACTCGGAGAGCATCCCGTAGACGACCTCCAGATCCTTCTTCCCGTGCCGATAGGCGTTGGGCGCCAGATCCTGATGAGGCGGATGGATCTTGAGCGCGTCCAGCCGAAGATCCTCGAACAGGCGTTTCATCTCAGACATCATGTCGGGGGTCGCAGCGGGGTCGATCCCACCGAAACCGATCACGCGTCCCTCCGCTTCATTCCGATAACGAGCGGCCCAGTCGTTGACGTCCGGCAAGAAGCCCATGATGTCGGGCGCCACGTAGTTGATGAGGGCCACCTTGTCGATGCCCTCCCGGTCCAGATGTTCCGCCAGCGCATGCGGGGACGCCATGCAGGCCTTGATGAGCTCGTGGTCCTTCCGGCCGCGCGTGATGGTCTCGTGGGCCCATGGCTTCATCATCTCCCAGGGCTGGATGTGCACGTGCACATCGATGGCGCGCGGCTCCGGCGCGTCGTCGCTCATTTCTGCTCTCGCTTCTTCTTGCGCTCCAAGAACCGCGTCATGCGCGCCTTCTGGTCCTCGGCGTCGAAGAGCAATCCCTGCCCCAGGATCTCGATGTACTGGCTCCGCCGGTCGACGGTATTGACCGCGGCGTTGAGGGCGAGTTTGGCGACGCGCACGGCGCCCGGGCTCTTCTTGGCGATGGTCCGCATCATGTCCCGAGCGGCTTCCAGAAGCTCATCTTCGGGATGGACGTGATTGAGCAGCCCGATGCGAAGGGCCTCCTCGGCATCGATGATCTTCCCGGTGTAGATGAGTTCGCGAGCCATGCCGGGCCCGACCTGGCGGGTGAGTCGATGGGGCGCTCCCGCGCCGGGGATGATGCCGAGTCCCACCTCCGGCTGTCCCATCTGGGCGGAAGGGGCGCCCAGCCGGATGTCACAGGCGAGCGAGAGCTCGCAGCCGCCGCCCAGCGCATAGCCCTTGATGACCGCGATGGTGGGCCACGGGAAGTCCTCCACCTTCTGGAAGGCGCCGGCATTGATGGCAAGGAGAGCATCCTCGCGAGTTCGCTTCACGAGTTCGCCGATGTCCGCGCCGGCCACGAACGCTTTGTCGCCGGCGCCTTTGAGAATCAGTCCGCGCACCTCCTCGTCGCCGGCCAAAGCGTCCAGGGCGGTGCTCAGGTCACGGACGACCTGGAGATTGATGGCGTTCAGAACCTCGGGCCGATTCACCGTGATCTCGGCCCAGGATTCGTGCTTCTCGACGATCAGGGTCTCGTAGGTATTCATGTCTCGAGTACGACCTTTCCGAAAACCGCGCGACTCTCGAGGAGTTCGTGGGCGCGGCGCACGTCTTCCAAGGGCATGACCTCCGCCACCACGGGTCGCATGCGTCCGGCGGCAACGAGGTCCCAGACATCCCGCATGTCTCCCAGGCCGCCCATGGTTGAGCCCAGAAGAGAAAGACTCTTGAAGAAGATGAGTCGAAGGTCCGACTCCAGCTTCGGCCCGGCCGTCGCCCCGCAGGTGACGACGCGGCCGCCCTTCGCCAGACAACGAAGGCTCTTCGAGATGTTCTCTGCGCCGACGTGATCCACGACGACGTCCACGCCCCGCTTCGAGGTGACGTCGCGCACGGATTGCACGAAGTCCTCCTCGGCGTAGTTGATGACCACCTCCGCTCCCAGTTCCAGGCCCATCTTCAGCTTCTCCGGGCGGCCGGCCGTGGCGAGAACACGGGCGCCCAACAGGCGCGCGATCTGGATGGCGGCCATGGAGACCCCGGAACCCGCGGCATGGACCAGAACCGTCTCACCCGGCTGAAGGGCGCACCGATTCTTCAGCATGTGCCAAGCCGTGAGGAACACCAAAGGCGTGGCGGCCGCGTCGACAAAGCTCATGTCGTCCGGCATGAGGAGGGCGTTCTGCTCGGGAATGCAGATCCATTCGGCATCCGTGCCGTCCCGCGTCTCCCCGAAGATTCCGTAGAAGCGACAGAGATTCTGTCGCCCGGAACAGCACGCCTTGCAGACGCCGCAGGAAATCCCCGGCGCGATGGCGACGCGCTCGCCCTCCCGGATCGAGAGGACTCCCTCGCCGAGAGCCTCCACCTCGCCGGCGCCGTCGCAGCCCGTGATCAGCGGAAGGGGGAATCGATGCCCCTGCACCCCTCTACGCACCCAAAGATCCAGATGATTCAGGGCCGCCGCGCGGACGCGAATGCGCACTTCGCCCGGCCCCGGGTCCGGACGGGGACGATCCACAAGCTCGAGGACATCCGGTCCACCGTGAGCGGAGACCCAGACAGCTTTCATGGCGTTCAACTCCTTGCAGGCCCCGGCGGCGGGGAGTGGAGGGGATTGTAGCCGGCGACGTTTCCGTCCCAAACCCGTCTGTGGCATCATGGCCCCATGCTCGAAGAAACCATCACCCTTGAAGGCCACATCATCGATTCCGACGTGTTGAGACGGGTGTTCGCGCGCATCGTCGAGGGTGGCGGCCAATTCGAAATCCTGGATTTCCAAGTCGGTCAAACCAACGAGGAGCCCTCGACGGCGCGCCTGTCGGTGCGCTCCAAGACAGCCGAGGAGCTGGATGCGATCCTCGAGGGGCTCAGCTATCTGGGCGCGTCGACCCGCATCGAGGACGCCCGATTCGCGGCCGCGGAGGCGAACGGCATCCTTCCGGACGACTTCTATTCGACGACGAATTTCGACACGTCGATCCGCGTCGCGGGGAAGTGGCTGCCCGTCGCCGCCCAGAAGATGGACGCTGCCATCGTGCTCAGGGACGGGCACGCCGTCTGCGTCAAACAGCGGGCCGTGAAGAAGGACGAGCCGGTCGCGCTTCGGGGCGGCGGCATCCGCGTCCGACCTCCGGAAAGGGAGCGCAAGTACTCCGTTTTCGGTTTTATGAGCAACGAAGTCTCGGCCGAAGTGAACAAGTCGGTCGCCATCCGGGGCTGTGCCCACTCCATGCGCAAGTCCAGGGAGGAAGGGTCCAAGATCGTTCTCGTCACGGGGCCCGCCGTGATCCATTCCGGTGGCGACCAGGCGCTGGCTCGTCTCGTTCGCGACGGCTGGATCGACGTCCTCCTCACGGGCAACGCCTTCGCCGTCCACGACCTCGAGAAGTCGATCCTCAAGACGAGTCTCGGCATCTGCCAGATGAGCGGACGCGCCGTCGAGGGCGGAAGCCGCAATCACCTGTTCGCCATCAACACCGTCAATCGGGCGGGCGGCGTGGCCAAGGCCGTGGAGACGGGCGTGGTCAAGTCCGGCGTGATGTACGAATGCGTGCGAACGGGCACGCCCTTCGTCTTGGCGGGCTCGATCCGAGACGACGGGCCCCTCCTCGACGTCATCACCGACGTTCGCGATGCACAGGAGGCCTACATCGAGGCTCTCGAAGGTGCGGGCACGTGCCTCATCCTGGCCTCCGCCCTCCACGGCATCGCCGTGGGGAACCTGCTTCCAGCCCGCGTTCGCACCGTCTGCGTCGACATGCTGGAATCCATCCCCACGAAGCTCGCCAATCGGGGCACGCACCAAGCCCTCGGCCTCGTCACCGACGTGGGTTTCTTCTTGGAAAGCCTCGAAAGGGAACTCGCGAAGCACGAATGACCCATTGCCCCAGGCCAAGACACGATCGCTCACCCATTGAGCGGAGACTCTTCATCGAGTCCGTGCGAGTGCCAAGGGGCGGCACTCACCGACGGGATCGGGCCGTCGGGACCCTACGCCTGGGTTCGGGGTGATGCGGTCATGGCGACGACGTCCCCGTCGCGGGACGGGGACGTCGTCACTCCTCGGATTGTCAAGGAAGCGGATTGATGGTGCAGGCGTCAACGTCGGCGGTGGTCGGGATACCCAGGGTCGAGAGATCGTGGAGCAAGCTGAAGACTCCCGATGTGGCGCTCCCGAACGTCCCGGCGAATTCCACCAGATCCTCGTCGGCGGCAGTCGTTCCCAGAGCCGAAAGGTTTCCTGTCGTCGAGAAGACGAGCGTGTTCGCCGCCGTCAAGTGTACGGCGCAGGTGTCCTCCGAGGAGGACGTGAGGCCCACATCGCTGCCATCGAAGAATCGCGTCCAAGTGCCCGCCGTGGTCGACCCCAAGCTCGATGGCGTGAACTTGTTCACGTCCTCGTCCTTGAGGCCACTCAGACCCGGCACGCTGGGGGAACCCTTCGTGCTGATCAGGATGAAGGACATGTCGTCCGGCATGTAGATGCCGTCGATGTCCTCACCGCTGCTGGTCAACCCCACATCACTCCCGTCGAAGAAGAAGCTGATGGGACCGGACGAGCTGAATCCCGTCGACGTGGGCTGCCAACGCGCCATGTCATTCTCCCTCAATTCCGTCCCGTTGGGGCCGCCCGTGAGGGTAGGGATTTGGAAACTTGACGAGTTCAGGCTGAATACGACAGACCCGTCACCCAAGACCTGGAAAGCGTTGATGTCGGTCTTGGCAAGGCCGAGATCGCTGCCGTCCATGTACATGTGCCACGTTGCCGTTGAGGTGTCGTAGTAGACGATGTCCTCGTCCCGTACGTTCCCAAGGCCCGGCACCGAGGTGGTGGAGCGGAATGAGACATAGACCCGATCCCCCGCCGCGGGCGTCGTCACGGTGATGTAGCCCGTCTTCGTCAGGGTGTCCGAGCCACCGGGCCCGGTCACGGTGAGGCTCACGGTGTAACTTCCCGCCGCCCCGTAGGTATGGGAGGGATTCTGCGCGGTCGACGTCGTCCCGTCCCCGAAGTTCCAGCTCCAGGAGGTCACCGAACCCGTCGAAAGGTCCGTGA
>CAZLGG010000002.1:61062-88455 GCA_964559135.1 uncultured Planctomycetia bacterium | reverse complement strand
CCGTCCCCGAAGTTCCAGCTCCAGGAGGTCACCGAACCCGTCGAAAGGTCCGTGAACGCCACCACCAAGGGCGCCGTCCCGCTCAAGGGCGTCCCCGAAAAATCGGCGACCGGTGGCGCTTCGCTCACCGTCACATAAGCCGCCTTACTCATGGTGTCCGAACCGCCGGGTCCCGTCACGGTGAGGCTCACGGTGTAACTTCCCGCCGCCCCGTAGGTATGGGAGGGATTCTGCGCGGTCGACGTCGTCCCGTCCCCGAAGTTCCAGCTCCAGGAGGTCACCGAACCCGTCGAAAGGTCCGTGAACGCCACCACCAAGGGCGCCGTCCCGCTCGTGGGTGTACCCTGGAAGTCCGCCGTGGGCGGGGTGGTCGTCGCCGTCACGTAGGCCGTCTTGGTCAGCGTGTCCGAACCGCCGGGTCCCGTCACGGTCAGCGTCACGTCGAAACTCCCCGCGGCGGCGTAGGTGTGTGAGGGGTTTTGCGCCGTGGACGTCGTCCCGTCCCCGAAGTTCCAACTCCAGGACGTCACGCCGCCCGTGGAAAGGTCGGTGAAGTTCACAACGAGAGGCGTCGTCCCGCTCAAAGGCGTGCCCTGGAAATCCGCCACGGGCGGCGTGGCGGGGGCCGTAAGGCGGATGTTGTCGACATAACCCTTGGAGGGCTGGATGGAATCGCCTCCGTTCCCGGTCTGAATCGTCAGATTGAATTGGGTCGTGTTGTCCGCCGTCGGGAAGAGGGCGAAGAGATCCACCGAGACGGTCTCCACCGGTGTGATGGCATATCCGTACTTGGATGAAGTGCCCGCCGTCGGGGAATTCGTGTCCTTGTAGAAGACGTTCACGGTCGTACCGTTCGCCGTCACATCGACGCTCATCCAGTCATTGAAAGTGGTCTGGTTGGCGGCTTCGTTTCGGAGGAACTGGGCTTCGAATTCGAGAATCGAAGCGCCCCCACCAACGGTGAAGCTCTGGGAGACCCCTGCTCCTCCCACGGGGAGACTGCCGACTCCGCCCGGGTTGCTGGGCGGGGTGGCATTGTTGGTGCCGTCACCGGCGATCTCCAACCACTGGGTCCCGCTGGAAGGCATGCCACTGTCCGAGGTCGTACCGCCCGCCGGATTGATGACGTGGGCCGTCCCGAAGTCGATGGTCCAGGCGCCGGCCGGAGCCGCCCCTGCCGTCTGGCTCTCGAAATCTCCATCCGCAACTCCGGGGACCGGGGCCGGATTCACGGTGATGTAATTCGTCCGCGTCAAGGTGTCCGAAGCCACACCGTCGCTCACCGTCAGAGTGACCGAATAGGAACCGGCCGCCGCGTAGGTGTGCGACGGGTTCTGAGCCGTCGACGTGGTCCCATCTCCAAAGTCCCAACTCCAAGACGTCACACCCCCGGTGGAGCTATCCGTGAAGGCCACGGTGAGAGGCTCGGTGCCGCTGGTCGGCGTGCCCGTGAAGAAGGCTACCGGACCGGAAGGGGCTCCCGAACCGGCGTTGTAGATCACCACCGCGAAGTCCTGGTCGGTGGAGTCGCCGTTGCCAGGGACGCCGTCGCCAGAGATGTTCGCCCCCGTCACCGTCACGGTGAACGGACCGGAAACACCGGCGGGGAGGAACACGGACTCCGTGTTGTTGCGGAAGTCGGCGGAGCCGCCCGCGATCGAATTGGCGCCAGAAAAAACGTTGCCGCGGTAAGTCGTTCCTCCCACGGTCACGGTCAGGTCGAGATCGTTGACGTAGGGAGCCCCCGTCGTGGGGCCCGGAGCGTCAGTCCAGCAGAGCGTGACGCGGAAAGGCTGTCCGGACGACGCCACATTCCCCGTGATCGTGTGGCTCGTCCCGGTAGCGCTCAAGACCTGTGTCTGATCGACGTACATCTTCGACGTCGTGTCGAAGGCTCGACCGAGATTCATCCGTCCCATGCCCTGAGAGTTGCTGGGGAGGGTATCGTTCGCACCGACTCCAGTCATGTATTCGGCCGAGTTGACGAGGACCGCTTTCTGCATGGCCGGACTCGGCGCCGAGAGGCCGTTGTTCAGAAAGTGCTGATACACGAGGGCGGCCCCCCCGGCAACGGCGGGTGTCGAGTGGCTCGTTCCGCTCGACCAGCCGTAGAGTGTCTGGCCGGACGGGAAGTACTGATCACAAACCGAAGACCCGTTGTAGTTGCTCTGGGGAACGCCGGCCTCGATGTGAGTCCCGGGCGCCACGATCTCCGGCTTCCAACGTCCGTCTCCGCCCGCGCTGTTGACGGGACCCCGCGAGGAGAAGCTGATGATGTCGTCGACGTTGTTGGCACCCGAGTTTCCGATGGCGCAACCGTCCGTTCCGGTCTGCCGGTTGTTCTCGGAGGCCCCCACCGTGAGGACGTTTTTTGCGGTCCCCGGCGTACTCACCGTATTCGATCCGGAGCCGTCGTTGCCCGCCGCAAAGACGACCATCAACTCCTGATTACCGCCCACGCCGCCCCGCGCGTCGCGCACGATGCTGTCGTAGGCCTGTGCGTTGGAATCGTAGTCCGCGATCGGGTTCCCCGCGCTGGAGAATCCCCAAGAGTTCGAGCTGATACGAGCGCCCAGGGAATAGGCCGTATCCTCCCAGGCCGTCCCGTTGGACGACGTGTTGCCGAAAATCGCCGTGGATCCGACGTGAGCCCATGGTGCGATCCCCAACCCGTAGTTGTATCCGCCGGAGTCCTCCACGGCCGACCCCGTTCCAGAGTTGAATCCCGCCACGATGTTGGCGTTGAGAAAGCCGTGGCCTCCCTGCGGCCCATTCTGGTTCGTGGGGTTGCGGGTGAAGTCGATGCGGGACGTGGCGAGGTCGGGATGCCCCGTCAAAGACGTGGCATCGTCCACCACGTTCACCGAGAAGCCGCCGAACTGGGTGGAGTCGAAACCCATCGAGGCCAACCATGCCAGGTAACCCGGCGCCGAGGGCCCTGTGCCCGTGATATTTCCGGCAACGATCTGACCCTGCCGCTCGTCGAGACGCTGGATCTCACCCAACACTTCCAGCGCAAACACGCGCGGGCTATGGGCCAGTTCCGCGAATCTCGCGGGATCGATTTCGGCTTGGACGTTGAGGTAGGGACCCACGCGGAAGACCTGGATGACACGCCGCGCACGCGCACCGACGAAATCGGCCGCCTCGCGCTCATTCGTCCCGCCGACGACCTGCACGGTCACGGGGACGGGCTGTCCCTGCAAGGTGTCGCGCCAGGCGCGCAGGGCGGGAGCGAGCCGCCACGCCGGCTGCCACACGCCTGCGTAACGCATCTGAGGCATATCCGCCCGCAGGCCCTCGAGCAGCGCGACGTCGCGAGCTGGAATCGAGAGCACGTAAGCGTTCATCGGGAGGTACTGGACGATGCGAAGTCCCAAACTTTCGATGCGGCGCTCCCACTCGTCCTTGACGGGCCCCTCGAACTGCACGAGATACAGTCCTGCGTCGACGGGCAGGATCGCGGAGGTCGGCTCACCGATACGAAGGTCTTCGGGTAACTGGGCCAGTTGTTCGGCCGCGCGCGTCGTGTCGAAGCGGTAGCCGTTGGCGGCGACGAGATGGTATTCATCGCGAAAGGCCACGCGCGCCTCCTGAAAGAGGACATCCGCCTGTTCGAGGCGATCATCCACGGTGTAGACGAGAAAGGCACCGTAGTTCTTCACCTTCACGACCGCGGGTGAGTTGTCGAGCACCTCGCGAAGATCATCGTCCATCGCGATTCTCAGCTCATGCAAAGGCCCGGGTCCCACCCAGTTGCCCGGGATCAAATCTTGAGCCTCGGAGAGCCCTCCGAAGACTAGGAATACGAGTGTGCAGAACGCGAGACAGAAGGGTGCTCGTGGCGTCATGGTCAACCTTTCGAATTGGCAACAGGCATCGCGGCGCGACCGCGTGGAAACAACAAGAACCTGAAATAAGGGGGGCGAGGCGCCGCGTCAAGCGAAAAGAGGGGGCGGAACCGAAGAATCCGTGATCAGGCTTTCAAATCTTCGCAGAGCGCTTCGCGCTGCTCAGAATTCAGGGGGGTTTCGCCGGTGAGGTCCGGATGATCGACACCCACGGCAACGGGAACGCGGCCCTCGCAGTCGAACTGGAGGAATTGGACGGCGGAAAGGCGATCCTCCCCGACCTGACGCGCGTCGTAGCGCGCCCGGACGAAACCGCCCTTCTCATCACGCAGGTAGATGTGTTCGGGGAGATCGACCCATGCGCGGAGCAGACGGTCCCTTTCCCGGGGATCGTCGATCCCGATGAGCAACGTGGCCGCCAAACCGCCGGCCTCGGGGAGGATCTCGTTGTAGGTATCGAGTTCGTGACGGATATCCGACTCCTTCACCATCTTCTCGATCCGGATCATCTCCTGGATCTGATATCGGATCGTCTCTCGATTCTCGAAGAGAAACGTCAGGACGTCGGCCACGACCACACGGCGGGCGTCCTTGGCACGCAGGGCGGACTCGAGGATTTCGGATCGACGTTCCTCGTAGGTGACGTAGTCCAGAATCTCGTCGCGTGTCACCTTCATGACTCATCTCCCGCACCCTCACCCTTGACGTCGGTGAAGCCGTCGCGCCGATAGGCCCGCGCCAGCACCGTCATGGGGTGCATCGGCCGACGATGGGCATGCTGAGCAAATTGAATGGCGGCGAGCGGACATTCAGTGGCCCAAATCTCGGCCCCGGCCTTGGCCATGCCGTCGAAGGCCTTCTCTCCCACCTTGATGGACGCCTCGTAGTGTTCGACCTTCATGGCATAGGTGCCGTCATGTCCGCAACATTCCATCACCATGATCGGCTTGACGCCCGGGATCTTTCGCATGAGATCCCGCCCTCTGAAGCCCACCGCCTGCGCGCGAAGGTGACAAGGCGCGTGATACGCCACCCTCTCACCCGGCGACGATTGAAAATCCGTGTTGAAACGATCCTCGTTGCGCAGGCTCCAGAGGTATTCTCCGGGATCTCTCACCGCCTCGGCAAGCTTCCGGGCGGCGTCCCGGTCCTCGATCGCCACGAGTTCCGGGTAGTCACGGCGCATCATCATGGCGCACGTGGGGTTGATCACGAGGACTTTCGCGCCGGCCTCCACCCAGGGCTCGAGAATCTCGATGTTCCTCTTGGCGTTCTTGCGCAGCGTTTCCAGATCTCCGGCTTCCCATGCGGGCATCCCGCAGCACGCGAATCCACGTGCACAGTCGCAGGACACCTCGTTGCGATCCATCACCTCCAAGGTGTCGCGACCGACCTGGGGCTCATTGTTCTGGATGAAGCACGTGGGAAAGAGCACGGTCTCTCCCTTGGGCTCCCCCTGGATCTTCCCCTGCGACTCGGCCCAGCGCTCGAACGTGGTGGAGGCGAAATCCGGAAGCAGCTTCTTCCTGTGGATTCCCAGCACCTTCTCCATGAACCACCGATGGAGGCGATTGCGGTTGAGCTTGTTCGCGAGCCCGAAGCTCTTGCGTGCGAGAGCCCCGGCGAGATCCGGGTTCCCCAACACGAGATCCCGGACATCGCGTCCGCCCCGGCGCGCTCTTTGAGCCGTCCATCGGTGCACGAGCTTCGGGAAGTCGAGCTGGAATTCATGGCCGTCCCTGGGCGTATAGGGGCACTGCACCTCGCAGAGCTTGCATTGAAAGCACTGCTCCATCACATCCGTCGTTTCATCCGCGGTCAGCGCTTTCACGTTCCCGTCGTGGCGCTCATCGATGAACGAGAACAGCGACGGGAAGCTGTCGCAGTACTTGAAGCACATGCGACACCCATGGCAGACCTCGAAAACTCTTTGAATCTCTTTTCCGAGGGCATGTTCGTCCCAGTAGAGAGATTCGGACGGATCGTAGCTGAGGCCGTCCGTGGGCAGATAGGTGGTGGAGACCGGCTGACTCATGGAGACTCCCAGGGGCGGGGGTGGAAAGGCGGGCGACGCGCGCGGCGTCGCCCGTGGGAAGGGATTCAGAAGTTCTCTTCGAGGAGCTTCTGGAAACGGCCGGCGTGAGATTTCTCAGCCTTGGCGAGAGTCTCGAACCAATCGGCGATCTCGTTGAAGCCCTCTTCCCGAGCCGTCTTCGCCATGCCCGGATACATGTCGGTGTACTCGTGGGTCTCGCCCGCGACCGCCGCCTTCAGGTTGTCGGCCGTGTCGCCGATGGGCAGATCCGTGGCAGGATCTCCCACGGCCTTCAGGTAGTCCAGGTGCCCGTGTGCGTGGCCCGTCTCGCCTTCAGCCGTCTCGCGGAAGTTGGAAGCGATCTCGGGGTAGCCCTCGATGTCCGCCACCTTGGCGAAGTAGAGATAGCGGCGATTGGCCTGGGATTCGCCCGCAAAGGCGTCTTTCAGGTTCTGATGTGTCTTCGTGCCTTTCAACTCGGCCATGGCTCTTCTCCTTCAACTGGGGGGACGGTTGCCCGCCCCCGGTTCCTGAGGTTCACTCAATTCTCCGCGGACGATGTGCAGTCGGCGCAACGACCGAGAATCTGCACGGATACCTGGTCGGCCTGAAAACCGTCCAGTTCGCCCTTCAAGCGAATGCGATTCAGACGTGATGCATCGAGGTCGCGTATGGACAGACACACGGTGCAGATCAGGTGGTGATGGGGCGTCAAGTTGGCGTCATAACGCCGGACCTCTCCCAGAGTCACCACTTTCCGCACGAGTTGCAAGGACTCCAGGGTATCGAGGGCGTTGTAGACCGTGGCCAACGAGAGAGAAGGCACGGCGGATCGCAACCGCCGAAAGACCTCTTCGGGGCTGGGATGAGCGCGGGTCTCGAGGAGCGCCTCGTAGACGGCCACCCGTTGAGGTGTCACCCGCATGCCCTCTGCCCGGCATCGCTCGGCCAGATGCGCTACAGCGGTTTCACGTCTCCGTCCGTCCATGGAGCCATGGTAATCTATTTAGAATGATTCTCAATAGTGGGCAAGACAGGAAAGGAGCAGAACCGGGAAGACCGGTGGAGCCGAAACGAGGACATCACGCCAAGGGAACGATCGGGATACCCTGCCAGGCGGGCATCTGCTGGAGCGGCGAGGGGCCCGCGACGGCGATCGCGCTCGCCTCCCCCCTGTCAGCGGCATCGAGGACGGCGTAGGAACCCGGCCCGGACGCGGGCTGCAAGACCGTGCCCGAATCACCATCCTTGGTCGTCACGTCTTCGAGGACCTCGGCACACTCGCGAACGAATTTGACGACCTGTTCGAGAGCCGCCTCGGAGAAGTTCAAGCGGTCACGCAGGATGCGGACCATGGAATCGATCATGGACTGGGTCGTGACCAGTCGAACACCGCCGGTGACCCCGAGTTGGATCAGCTCTTCGGCCGGACCTCCGTAGATGAGACCGGAAAGCCAGACTCCGTTGTCGACAGCTAGCACTTGAGGCGTTGGCGCACTCATGGTTCAGACAGTCAATTCAGCGATGATGGCTTCGAGATCCACGCCATCCGCTCCCGCGGCGGCCGCTTTCGCGGTGCTGTATTCACGAAGCTTCTGCCATCGACGAAGTCTCAAGAACTGCCTCAATGCCTCCCGGTAGAGTTCACTCCGGTTCTTGAATTCGAGATCGCACACGTGATCAAGTTCCTGAACAAGCTTCGCGGGGATCGACACGCTGACGATCTTGATATCCTTGGCCATGTTCGGGAAACTCCTTACGGCGGATCAGGGGGATGCAAGCATCGACTCCAAAGGGGTCGAGGGACTCCTGTTTAATGAAACGCGCGCGGCCCGTCAACGGCCAAGTGAACAGGGAACCGAGGGGTCAGACGAGGGCGAGTGGCCGCTCGAGCCTACAGTGGGCCCAGACGGCTTCCGTGGCCGCGAATCCTCGGCTGTCCTTGACCTGCCAATCCGCTTCTCGGGGCACGGGAAACGGGATGGGGGCGGCGTCGGACGCTCCGAAGTAGCTGCCCTCGCCGAAGATGACCTGTTTCGAGAAAATCCGGAAGGCGTCCGTTTCCAACAGAACGCTGCCTTCGGCGCTCCCTCGCCCCTCGCCGGAGTCGTCGACGTGGAATCGCCCCCGAAGACGACTGACGCTGACGAGGCCCGGTCCGTCTTCGGCCAGGTGGGCCTCCACCGCGGACCACCACACTTCGGGATGGACGAGCGGCCACATCGGGTTCACCTCGAGGAACCACTGCTCGCCCAGGGACTCCAGATAGGAGTAGCGACGGGCCAGACCTCTTTGGACCGTGCGAGCATGAGGGCGGACACGGACGACTTCCAGCTCCGGATACCGCGCGGCGTGGGCCTGGGTGGAGCGATCGGCGGCCACGACGTACTTTCGACACGGCGCATCGAGAGCGGCCAAGCCCGACAAGCATATGTCCAACAGCGTCGAGTCCCCGAAAGGACGTGACACGATCTCGCCCGCGCGAGACATGTGCCAGAAGGTGTCGACCAAAAGCGCAATGTCCATGGGAGTCCTTCCCCCTGCTTCCCCAGGTTGCATCGACAAGCGATCTTCACTTGCTGAAGGCAATCCACCGGGGAGGTGCGGGGGTCCGAAGCGATCCACGTCGTTCGCAGAAGCCGACGACAGCGAGGAAGAAGAGTTACCCCTCCCCCGTGACGATGAATCGCACCCGGTAGCCGTAGATGAGAGCCTGCGTGATCAGGAGGATCAGCACGGCCGAGTTGAGGGTCACGCTGAGCTGATGGGAGCGGTTGTAGGCGCTCAGGTTTCTGGGATGTTCCGCCGTCCCCGCCGAACTGGCTGCGGTCTGCCGATGTCGTCTCACCCGCGGCATGACGACCTTGCCCGCATAACCGGAGAGAGCCGTGGCCAGCACCGCCAACCCCCATGACAACCAAGCCATCTTGCCCGTGGGCTCCAGCCACACGGGGTAAAAACCCGAGGCGATCATCAGCGAGCCGCAGACGTATCCCAAGTTGTAGTACCTCGGGAAGATCACGGAAATCAGGTCCGCCGCCTGGTTTCGGGGCAATCGTTCGAAGATCACGGGAGCCGTGAAGAACGAAAAGAACACGACGCCGCCTAGCCATACGCTCATGGCGGTCAAGAATACGGTACTCGACAGTATATCCAGCATGCTTCGATTCTACCTGAGAGTCGCCAATGCGCCTTGCATCATTCGCATGGCCGGCTCCACACCGAAGCCCAGATTCAAAAAGTCGGCCCCGAAACCCCACCAGAGGGTCCCGATGAAGCTCGCGACGATCACGATCCCCGTCCCCATACCCACGAGAGGGGCCCCTGTCATCGACGCGTCCTCGGCAAGCGGCTTGGCGTAGAGCTGTATCAACACGCGCAGATAGTAATACAAGCCGACCAAGCTGTTCAGAATGCCCAAGACCGCCAGGAGCACGAAAGAGCTGTCGCCGACGTTGACTCCAGCATCCACGGCGGACCCGAAGACGAGAAACTTCCCCACGAAACCGGCGGTCCCCGGAATGCCGGCCAGGCTCAGGGCAAAAACAGACAAGACCAGCCCAAGAAAACGATGCTTGAAGCCGAGTCCGGCAAGATCGTCGTAGGAGAGCCCCTTGCCCCCCTGCTTCTCGAGGTAGGAGAGGACTCCGAACGCCCCCATGTTCGCCACCAGATAAGCGAGGAGGTAGTAGAGAATCGCCCTGGCGGCCACACTTCCCGAGAAGTCGATGGCGCCGCTCTCGCCGACTGCGCCACGCATCACGACGAGGGCGATCGTGAGATAACCGGCATGGGCGATGGAGCTGTAGGCGAGCATGCGCTTGACGCTGGTCTGCGCCAGGGCCGCGACGTTGCCGACGATCATCGTGATCAGCGCAATCCACCAAAGGACGTCCCGCAATCCCACGTGTTCGTGCTGATAGATCTCCGAGAGGACGCGGATCACGGCGGCAAACGCCGCCACTTTCACGCCGGTGGCCATGAATCCCGTGATGGGAGTGGGAGCACCTTCGTAGACGTCGGGAAGCCACATGTGGAGGGGCGCCGCGCCGATCTTGAACAGGAACCCCGCAAGGAGGAACCCCACTCCGACGACGATCAAGGGCTGGCTTTGGGCGTCCAACATCGCTCCACCGAGGTCACGGAATTCGAAGGAACCCGTTCCCCCGTAGAGGAGCCCCATACCGAAGAGAAACAGCCCGGTGGCGAACGAGCCCGTCAGATAATACTTGATGGACGATTCGATGGATCGTGTTTCATCGCGGAGGAACCCGCAGAGTACGTAGAGGGCCAGGGACATGGTCTCGAGCCCCAGCAAGAGTGTGAGCCAATTCGTGCTCATACCCATGACCATCATCCCCACCGCCGAGAAAAGGACGAGGACGTAGAACTCGGGGAGATTGCGCCCGCGACGTTTCAGGTAGTCGACGGAAAGCAACGTGCAGGCCGCACCGCCCAGGGATACGAGCAACGCCACGACGAGCCCCAGCCCATCGAGCCGCAAACCACCCGCGAACGCGTCGTGGGCTCCGTCCAGCGGCCAGAGGCAAGCGACGGCCATGAGCGTCCAGCCGAATCCAGCCAAGGCCAGCAGAGGCAACAGGGGATTGGGCCCCCTATCCTTCCTCCCGCCGACGACGAGAATCGCCAGTGCGGCCAGAAACGGGCCCAGGAGCGGCAGCAGACCCTTTGTGTCCTCCCAAGTCATCGCTATCTCCCCACGGCGGTCATGTAGCCCTGAACGACCGCCTGAACGCTGGCTTCCATCTTGTTCAGAAACGGCGCCGGCATGACGCCCATGATGATGATCATCAGCAAAAGCGGCGCGAGAACGGCAATCTCGCGTCGATCGATGTCGACGAGGCTTCGATTCGCATCGTTGCGGATCTCGCCAAAGAAGATCCTCTTGACCGTGGTCAGCATGTACCAAGCGCCCAGAATGACCCCAGTCACGGCGATGAACGCCGTCGCGGGGCTCTCTCGGAACGTGCCCAGGAAGATCAGGAATTCCCCGACGAATCCATTCAAGCCTGGCATGCCGATCGATCCCAGGGTGATGGCAAGGAAGAAGAATGCATAGACCGGCATTCGATGCGCCACGCCTCCGAATTCGGAGAACTCCCTCGTGTGGCGACGCTCATAGAGCATGCCGACCAAGAGGAACAATCCACCGGTCGTCAACCCGTGGGCGAGCATCTGGTACACGCCGCCGCGAACACCGTCCGGATTGAGGGCGAAGATTCCCAAGACGATGAGACCCATGTGGCTCACTGAAGAATAGGCCACGAGACGCTTCACGTCGGTCTGCACGAGGGCGACGAGTGCGGCATAGACGATCCCCACGACGGCGAAGAAGTAGAGAGCCGGCACGGCTTGCTGAACCGCCAACGGGAAGAACGGGATCGCGAACCTCAAGAATCCGTAGCCGCCCATCTTCAGAAGAACGCCGGCCAATACGACCGAGCCCGGCGTCGGCGCCTCGGTGTGCGCATCCGGCAGCCAGGTATGGAAGGGGAACATCGGCACCTTGACGGCAAAGGAGAGCCCGAAGGCGATGAAGCAGAGCCACTGTTCCTTGAGCGTCAAGGTCAACGAAGAAAGGGCGTCCAGGGAATAGGCGGCCTCGATCGAAGGGTCCGCCGCCGCCTGGGCCTTCAACTTCGTGTAGAGGTACAGGACCGCGACCAGCATGGGCAGCGATCCGAACAGGGTGTAGATGAAGAATTTCAGCGCGGCGTAGATCCGGGGCTTGCCACCCCAGATGCCGATGATCAGGAACATCGGAACGACCATCAACTCCCAGAATATGTAGAAGAGGAACAGGTCGCGTGCGGCGAACGCCCCCAGCATGAAGGTCTGAAGAGCGAGCAGAAGGGCGTAGAACTCCCGATGCCGGCGCGTGATCGTCTTGACCGATCCCACGACGACCAACGGCATGACGAACGTCACGAGCAGAAGTAGCAGGAGACTGATCCCATCGAGAGCCACCTCGTAGCGAATTCCCAACGAGGGGACCCACTCCGCGGACTGTCCGAGTTGAAAGAGGACTCCCGAGTCGCCGTCGTACCGGAACCAGAGGGGTAGACTGACGAGGAAATCCACGATCGTCACCGCGAGCGCAACCCACTTGATCCGCTTCTCCTCGAGAGAGGGAGCCGCGAGGATGAAGAGAGCTCCGAAGAGCGGCAGGAATATGACGAGCGAAAGCACGATCTTCCCCCTCTCAGGTCAACAGGGACAGCATGACGAGAAGAATGCCCGCAATCATCACGGCAACATAGGTCCGGACGTTTCCGGTCTCCGCGGAGGCGAGTCTGGCTCCCAACCAACGGAACGCTCGAGCCACTCCGTTGACTGCACCGTCGATGCCCTTGCGGTCGATGGCCTTGTTGAGCGTGCTGTCGGCCACGTACTCCAGAGGCTTGACGACAGCCCCTTGGTAGAACTCGTCCACACGGTACTTGTCACGGACCAATTCGTAGACCTCCGGATAGCGCTCGACGTAGGTCGCCGGGAGGCTTGGGTCCTTCACCCACCACCTCCAGGCCAACATGAGCCCCGCGAAGGCGACCATCACGGAGAGCAGGGCCAGCGAGAGCTCCACCGCCACGCTCCCCTCCTCACCCACGACGGGGGCCTCGCCGACAGCCATCACGGCACTGTCCACGTAGTGAGAAAACGCGGCGTGCCCCCCCAGAAAATGGGGAACATTGAGAAAGCCGATCACGGCGGCTCCAACTCCCAAAACGGCCAACACGCCGGTCATGCTTTTCGGAGACTCGTGAATATGGGCGCGCGTCTTCTCGTCGGCCCGACACGATCCGAAGAACGTCATGAAGATCAGACGCCCCATGTAGACGGCCGTGCAGAAGGCGGCGGCGATGCCGAGCAACCACAGGAACCATCCGTGGCCGAGCTCGCTTGAAAAGGCTTTCCAGAGGATCTCGTCCTTCGAGAAGAAGCCGGCCAAGGGGGGAATCCCCGCCATGGCGAGAGCACTCACCGCCATCGTGATGAAGGTGATGGGCATCTTGCGCTGCAACCCGCCCATCTTCCGCATGTCCTGTTCACCGCTCATCGCGTGGATGACGCTTCCCGACCCGAGGAACAGACACGCCTTGAAGAACGCGTGCGCCACAAGGTGGAAGACCGCGACGCTCACGGCGCCCAACCCCGCGGCGATGAACATGTATCCCAGTTGACTCACCGTCGAGTACGCGAGCACCTTTTTGATGTCGAACTGCGTCATCGCGATGGTGCCGGCGAAGAACGCCGTCAGCGCGCCGACCAAGGAAACCACGATCATGGAGGTCGGCGACAAGGCGTACATGAAATTCATCCGCCCGATCATGTAGACGCCCGCGGTGACCATCGTCGCCGCGTGGATGAGGGCGGACACGGGCGTAGGCCCGGCCATGGCGTCGGGTAACCAGACGTAGAGTGGGATCTGCGCCGACTTGCCCGTCGCCCCGAGGAAGAGCAGAAGACATGACGCCGTGGCGAGACTCATTCCGAAAAAGCCGGCCCCCTGCAGGAACGCCTCGGGATTCCCCGCCACGAAGGTCCGCAGATCCTGAAAATTCAAGGTGCCCGCGGTCTTGTAGATCGCCAGCATGCCCAAGAGGAATCCTGCGTCACCGATGCGATTGACCAGGAAGGCTTTCATGCCCGCACGGGCCTTCGCCTCGTCCGCCCACCAGAAACCGATCAGCAGATAGGAGCAGAGCCCCACGCCTTCCCAACCCACGAAGAGCAAGAGAAGATTGTTCGCCATGACCAGGACGAGCATGAAGAACATGAAGAGGTTCAGGTAGCAGAAGTATCGAGCGTACCCCGCATCCCCCTTCATGTAGCCCGTCGAGTAGACGTGGATGAGGCTGCCAATGCCCGTGACCACCATGAGCATGACCATGGTCAGATGATCCACGGCGAACCCGGCTTTGACCCAGGCCCCGCCGGCGAGGATCCAGTCGTATCCGGCCACGACGACCTGCCCCTCCCCCATGTTGTTGAAAATCAGCACGGTCGAGAGAAAGGCCAAAGCCGGGCCGGTGCAAGCGATCCAGGAGATAGCGCGGTCGGGCACCTCATGCCCCCGTGTCTTCGCGAGAGCGAGGACACCCGAGATAGCCGAGCCGGCCAGGAGGAGCAGAGGAATCAGGACAACGAGGGTTTCCATGGTCGACCTACCCCTTCAACTCACTCAACTCATCGGCGTTCACCCGGTGTTTCAATCGGAAGATGGCGATGAGGATGGATAATCCGACGGCGGCCTCGGCCGCGGCCAGCGCGATGATGAAGAACACGAAGATCTGGCCGTCCATGCGGTTCCAGTGGCGAGCAAAGGTGATGAAAAGGAGGGCTGCACCGTTCAGCATCAGCTCGATGCTCATGAACATCACAAGCAGATTCCTGCGGAGAAGGAATCCGGACGCCCCTATGAGGAACAGCAGGGACGCGACGATGAGATAGGCTTCCGTTCCCATCACAACCTCTTCTTCGCCAGCACCACCGCACCCACGATGGCAACCAGCAATACCACGGAAATGATCTCGAACTGGAAAAGGTACTTCTCGAAGAGAAGTTCCCCGACCGAGGCCGCCGAACCGAAGGACGCATTCACTTCGGGCTTCTCACCCAACTCGATGGAGATGAGCCTCGAGATGACGAGAACGCCGAGCGGGCCCAGCAGGAAGAGCGCCAGGGGGATTCCCTGCCGCGATACGCGCTCTTGCTCCAATTGCACGTCGGGCAGATTCAAGAGCATGATCACGAAAATGACCAACACCATGATCGCACCGGCATAGACCAGGAGTTGGAGAACTCCCACGAAGGGCGCATCGTTTTGAAAGTAGAGCCCCGAGAGAGCGACGAACGTGATGACCAAGGAGAGCGCACACGACAGAGGGTTCTTGAAACTCACCGTCCCCAAAGCGCCCACGACTGCGACGGTCGCCAGGACGTAGAAGATGAACTGTTCCATCAGCACCCCTCCTCGTCGGCGGCCGGCTTCGTCGCAAGCAACAGGTCCTTGGTGTGGATGAAGTCCTTCCGGTCGTAGGCCGGGTCGACGGGCAAGCCTGTGTCCATGCGTATGGCGTCCACGGGACAGGCCTCCACGCAGAGGCCGCAGACGACGCATTTCAACTCGTCGATGTCAAACCGCTCGGGCGCTTTCTCGACGTGGGGGTCCGGCACCTCCGTGGCGATGATGTGGATGCAGGCGGCCGGACACGCCGTGGCGCAGCACATGCAAGCCGTGCACCGCGGCGTCCCGTCGGGTTTCTTGGTCAGGCGATGGCGTCCGCGAAAGCGCTTCGGGAAGGGGTTGCGGATCTCGGGATACGCCACCGTAGGCATGCGACCGAATGACGTCAGATTTCCCCAGAGGTGCGTGAAGGTGATCTTCAGCCCCTTGGCGATCTCCGGCAGGTAGAGCTTCTCGGAGAGGCTCATCCGCCCTTCGGCCTTCGGATTGATGTCGAGATCGGACATGGACCGCTCTCCTACCAGATGCCCAGCTTGACGAAGATGCCCGTCAAGACGATGTTCAACAGCCCCACAGGCACGAGGAGCTTCCAGCCGAGATCCATCAACTGGTCGTAGCGGAATCTGGGCAGAGTCCAGCGCACCCACACGAACAGCCAGCAGAAGAAAAGCGTCTTCAGCATCAAGACGAGGAATCCGATGAAGCCCCCGAGAATCCCCGCACCGGTGACGCCAAGGGTCCCGTCCCAGACGATGAACACGATCAGCGCCACGAGAGCAGGAATCCAACCCATGAGGAAGGAGAGCACCATTCCTTCCCGCTTCCGATCATCCTTCCAGACCTTGCGGTTGGAGAGGTGCCACTTGAGGAGCTGGATTCCCATCACGCATCCCACGAGGATGGCCCCCACGAGCAGAACCTTGCCGAGCGTCGCCGCGACCTCGGGTTTCTGAATGGTCTCCGGGGACACCCAGGGAATCTGATAGCCACCGAAATAGCAGGTGGCGAGGAGGAGGCTCACCACGACGATGTGAATGTACTCCGCCATGAAGAACAGGGCGAACTTGATCGCACCGTACTCGACGTGGAATCCGATGATCTCCGACTCCCCTTCGGGAAGATCGAACGGATTGCGATTCGTCTCGGCGAAACCGGCAACGAGAAACAGGACGAAGCCGATGGGCTGGAGGACGACGCCCCAGCGCGGGAGCACCCAGGCCCAGGTGTCGTTCTGGGAGGCGACGATGTCGCCGAGGCTCGCGCTGCCGTAGACCATGAAGAGCCCCACGACCGCCAGCCCCATGCTCAACTCGTAGGAGATCATCTGGGCGGAGGCACGCAGGCCGCCCATGAGGGCGTACTTGTTGTTCGAGGCCCAGCCCGCCAAGGTCACGCTGTAGACGGCGAGGGAAGAGATGGCCAGCACGAAGAGAATGCCGATGTTGGCGTCGATCGCCTGCACCTGAAACACACCGCTCTCCAGGTCCATCGACGGCGTCATCGGTATGACCGCTCCGACGGTGAGGGACACGAAGAGCGAGAGCATCGGAGCGAAGATGTAGAGACGTCGATGCACGTGGTTGGGAACGAACTCTTCCTTGAAGAGCAGCTTCACGACGTCCGCGAGGTTTTGAACCATCCCCGCCATGCGCAGCCCGAGGCCGGGGATGAACGCTCTGTTGGGTCCGATGCGGTCGGCGATCAGGGCCGAGCCCTTGCGCTCGAGGAAGATCATGATGGGGATCATGTTCAAAAGCACGAACCACGGGATGAAAGCCTTGAGGAGGAGCCAGCCGAACGAATCCATCAGACGGTTCCCCCTTCCTTCGCCATGGCCGAACGGTCCTCGAGGGGAGCGCCCAGACGCCCGATGACGTCATAATCCAAACCGCCGAATCGGGGGTGGGCCTGCGCGATCTCCTCGAAGATCGCGGCGGAATCCACGTCCTCCTCGTCCCACTGAAGACCCGCGAGAGCAGCCAAGTCGGCCATCACCGCGATCGCCGGTTTGGCCGGAGTGTTCCGTCGGATCGCGCGGCGAATACGCTGCACCCGTCCTTGACGATTGACCCACGTGCCGTCCTTCTCGGCGAAGCTCACCGTGGGCAACACGAACGAGGCGTCAGCGACCGAATGGTTCTTGGCGGGCGTGAGGACGATCTTCTGCTTCACGGCGGAATAAGCGTCTCCCAGGAATCCAGCCTGCACCGGGGATCGCGGATCGGCGTCGAGAACGATGACGGCCTTTCGTCCCTCGAGATACTCCGCGATGTCCTCACCTTCGATGAGATCGTCTCCCGCGACGAGTTGGCATCCCGCACGATTCGGGTGTTTGTCCGCGTCGATGAGGAAATCGTCCTCCGGGCCGTCCGCGCGCTGCGGAACGAGCGCTATACCCTTGGTGCCGAAGGCCTCCCTCAGCAGTTTCTTGAAGAGCCAGATCTCCTCGTTCGTACAGTCGTAGCTGGCGATACCGGCCACGGCGCCCTTTTCGTCCGCAAGCGGTGTGAGAACCTTGCGCAGATTCGTCAGTGCCCCCTCCCAACTCACCTCCACGTTGTGGGCGATGGGTCGATCCAATCGGTCGTCGTTGACCCTGTGGTATTCGAGCCGTCCACGGTCGCACATCCAGGCCTGATTGACGTCGTCGTTGATGCGCGGCCTCATCCGGTAAGCCACGCCGTTCCAGTCCTCGAGTTCGACCTGCTCGTAGTGGTCGAGAACGACGTTGCACCCCGTGGCACAACCAGGGCAGATCTCGTCGTCATGTTGAAGGAACCAGACACGAGCTTTGAATCGGAAGTCCTTGTTCGTGAGGGCACCCACCGGACAGATGTCGGCGGTGCAGACCGAATAGTCGTTGTCCAGCTCGATTCCCGGGAACGTATCGATCGTGGTGTGGTTGCTGCGGTTCAGGAGCCGCAGCTCGCCGGTCTTGGTGATCTCGTCGCAGAAGCGGACGCAGCGGGCGCACGCGATGCAGCGTTCCTGATCCAGCATGACCCGAGGACCGACCTCGATGGCCTTGCCCTTGTGGACCTTCTCCTCGAGGGCCACGCGGGAATCCTGACGATCGTGCTCCATGTAGTAGATCTGAAGCATGCACTCCCCCGCCTGATCGCAGATGGGGCAATCGATGGGGTGATTGAGCAGCAGGAATTCCAACACGGCCGCACGTGTATCCTTCACCTTCTCGGTGGCGGTGTGGACCACCATCCCATCCGTGCAGCCGGTATTGCAGGCGATGGGGAGGCCGCGCATGCCCTCGATCTCCACCGTGCACATGCGGCAGTTTCCCGCGACGCTCAGGTGGGAGTGATAGCAGTAGTGCGGGATCTCGACCCCGACCTTCTTCGCAGCCTCGATCACGTTCATGCCCTTGGGCACTTCGATCTCATGGCCGTCGATGTTGACCTTCACCGAGTCGGTCACTTCAACCTCCACTCTTCTCGCCGGCTTCGGTCGGGACCAAAGCTTCAAACTCCTCCCGGAAATGCTGGAAGAAGCTCTTGATCGGCATGGCAAGGGAATCCGCGAGCAAACAGATCGTCGTTCCGCTGAGAAACCGTGCGATCCTCTCCAAGGTTTCCAAATCGTCCGCGCGTGCGGCGCCGTCCGCGACCCGGTCGAGAACACGGGAGCCCCACGGCGTCCCCTCGCGACAGGGCGTGCACTGCCCGCAGGACTCGTGGGAATAGAATCGGCCGAGAATCTTCAAAAGCTCCGGCATGCTCTGCGCGTCATCGATGACGATCATCCCGCCGGACCCCAACATCGAACCCGCGGCCTGCACGGACTCGTAGTCGAGATTCGTCTTGAGGGCGACGTCCGCGGGCAGGACCGGCATCGAGGAGCCCCCCGGAATCACCGCCTTGAGAGCGCGGCCCCGCTTCATCCCCCCGCACTCATTCTCGAGGAGATCGCGGAGAGGGTAACCCATCTCCACCTCGTAGACGCCGGGCCGGTTCACCTGCCCGGACACGCTGAACAACTTGGTCCCGTTGCTCTTCTCGGTGCCGAGCTTGGTGTAGGCCTCGGCTCCATTCCGCAAGATCCACGGCACGGCCGCCAGGGATTCCACGTTGTTCACGATGGTGGGGCAGCCGAACGCGCCCTTGATGGCGGGGAAGGGGGGCTTGATCTTGGGCTGTCCCTTGTCGCCCTCGAGGCTGGAGATCAAACCGGTTTCCTCGCCGCAGATATAGGCGCCCGCCCCGCGGTGGATGACGAAATCCAAGTCCCAGCCGGAACCCAGGATGTTCTTCCCGATGAGGCCCTTTTCCCTGAGTGTCTCGATGGCCGCACGCATACGACGTTCGGGAAGATCGAATTCGCCCCGGATGTACCAGAACGCCATCGACGCCTTGATCGCATACGCCGCGATGATCGCACCCTCGAGACACATGAAGGGCAAGTCCTCCATGAGGACGCGATCCTTGCAGGTTCCGGGCTCGCTCTCGTCCGCATTGACGCAGAGGTAGATGGGCTTGTCCGTGTTCTTCGGGATGAAGCCCCATTTCACGCCGGTCGGAAAACCCGCACCGCCGCGACCGCGGAGGCCGGCGGCCTTCACTTCCTCGACCACATCTTCCGGCTTCATCTTCAGGGCCTTCTCGAGGGCGCTGAACCCGCCGACGGCCTTCCAGCCCTCGAAGGTGTGGACGTCTTTTGCGTCTCGATGCTCGAAGAGGACTCGAGTCACGGCTTCACTCCAATCCATCGAGGACCTTCACCGCCGACTCCGGGGTGAGGTTCTCGTGCATCGTTCGATTGATCTGCATCACCGGGCCCCAGGAGCAGGCCGCCAAGCACTCAACATGCTCGAGACTGAACTTCCCGTCCTCGGAGACCTCGCCATGCTTCAGGTCGAGTCGGGATTCCACGGCCTCGATGAGACCGGGCGCCCCCACCATGTGGCAACAGATGTTCCGGCAGACCTGGACGTGGTATTTCCCCACGGGCTTCGTGTGGAACATCGTGTAAAAGGTGACGACCGAGAGCACGTGGGAGGGCGTCACCTCGCAGCGATCCGCGGCGTACTCCATCCACTCCGTGCTGATCCAGCCCTCGGAATTCTGAATCTCCCAGAGGACCGGAAGCAGAGTCGCCTTTTTCGTAGGGTAACGGCTCTGGAGATCGTCGATACGGGCCTCGGCCTCGGCCGACAGTCTCGGGGCCGACGCGGCGACACCTGTTTTCGCGGATTCCGACATCGGTCCGTTTTGCGAAGTCATCGGTCCAGCTCCCCCGCAATGATGTTGAGCGAACCCAGCAGGGGTACGGCATCCGCCACCATGCTGCCCTCCGCCAGGCTGGGATAAGCGCAATAGAGATAAAAGGACGGAGCCCGGCAGTGGATGCGATAGGGGCGGCCTGATCCGTCGGAAATGACGTAGAAGCCCAACTCCCCGTTGGCCCCCTCCGTGGCCACATAGGCCTCGCCCGCGGGCACCTTGATCCCGTCGTAAATGAGGACGAAGTGATTCATCAGCCCTTCGATGGAGGAGTAGACCTTGTCCTTCTCCGGCAGGACGATCCGCTTGTCGTCCACCATCACGGGTCCCTCGGGCATGCGGTCCAGCGCCTGCTCGATGATCCGCATGGACTGGATCATCTCGTCGAAGCGGACCATGACCCGATCGTGCACGTCGCCCCCGTCCCGCGTGGCGACGTCCCAATCCAAGTCGGCGTAGACGTCGTAGGGCTCGACCTTGCGAATGTCGTAGGGAATACCGGTGGCGCGAAGGCAAGGTCCCGTCCAGCCCCAGGAGAGCGCGTCTTCCTGCGAGATCGCACCGATTCCCACGGTCCGATCCAGGAAAATCCGGTTCTTCGCGATCAACCCCAACACGTCCGAGACATTTTGGGGCATGTCGCGGAGGATCTCTCTCAACTCCGTCTCGAAGCCGTCCTGCAGATCGTGCGCCATACCGCCGATGCGGGCGTAGCTCGAGGTGAGGCGTGCTCCGCAGAGCCCCTCCAGAAGGTGGTAGACCCGCTCCCGGATGTTGAACAGGTACCAGAAGTTCGTGAGAGCGCCGAGGTCCACGAGCATCGCCCCCAGGCAGACGCAGTGGTCGATGATGCGAGAGAGTTCCCCCACGATCACACGGATGTACTTGCATCGCTCCGTGGGTTCGATCCCGAACATTTTCTCGACCGTACGGACGTAGCCGATGTTGTTCAGCATCGCCGAGCAGTAGTTGAGGCGATCCGTGTACGGAATCACCATCGTCCAGTTGCCGGTCTCGGAATGCTTCTCGAAACCCCGATGGAGGTAGCCGATCTCGGGCACGGCCTTGACGATGGTCTCACCCTCCATCTTCGCGAAGACGCGAAGGGTTCCGTGCATGGCGGGGTGAGCCGGTCCCAGATTCACGGGCACGAGTTCGGAAAAGCCGTCATCGGTCGGATTCTCGCCCCAATCCCCGATCTCATCCAGAAGCGTCTCGGGTTCGTCCAACCACTGCCCGTCGTGGATGAAGTAGTCCTTGCGGAGGGCGTGGCCCTTGAACTTGTGGTGGCAGAGAATGCGCTTGAGGTTGGGGTGGCCTTCGAAGCGCACCCCGAACATGTCGAAGATCTCGCGCTCGGCCCAGTTGGCGGACTTCCACAGGTCGTGGACGGACGCGAGGACGCAATCCCTTTCGGGAACGCCGACCTTCACGCGAAGTCGACGCCCGTCGCGGCTGGACCTCAGGTGATAGACGACCTGGAAGCGAGTTTCCCAGGGCTCGGGATACTTCAAGCCGTCGGCGGCGGTCGCGTCGGTGAGGACGTCGAATTCGAGGCCGGGTTCGTCCCGCAGAAACTTCAGAACGTCGCGCAGACGATCCTTCGCCACGCAGACCGTGGGAAAACCGAAGGGTTCACTCGACTCGAGAATCGCCGCGCCGAACTGTCCCTTGACCTGATCGATGAGGGCGTCCCTGGTCGCCACGTCAGCCTCTCCCCTCGTTGGTCGGACCGGTCTGAATGAGCCGGTCGGGCTTCCACGATGTATCGGTCTCGGGACGCAACTGGGGTCGGCGTTCCCGGTCGTGATCGTCCAGCTTCTCGCTCTCGATTTTCTTCTGGAGGGCGATGATGGCGTCGAAGAACGCCTCGGGGCGAGGGGGGCAACCGGGCAGGTAGACGTCGACGGGGATGACCCGGTCGATTCCCTGAACCACGGAATAGTTGTTGTAAAAGCCGCCGGAGGCCGCGCAGACGCCGAAGGCGATCACCCACTTCGGATCCAGCATCTGGTCGTAGATCCGCTTCAGGATAGGAGCCATCTTGTAGGTGATGGTGCCCGCCACGACGAGGAGATCGGCCTGACGGGGGCTGAATCGCACGAGTTCGGCGCCGAAGCGAGCCACGTCATGGGTGTTCGATACGACTCCCATGAACTCGATCCCGCAGCACGCCGTCCCGAAGGGATAGGGCCAAAGCGAGTTCTCGCGCCCCCAGTTCACGACGTTGTTGACCAAATGGTCGAGTCGGGTGGCCATGAAACCCGTCTTGTTGGCGAAGAAGGATTCTATTCCCATTCGAGAGCTCCTCTCTTGATGACGTAGAACAGCCCGACGCCGAGGATGCCCAGAAAGACGATCATTTCGCCGAAGAAGAGGAAACCCCCACTCTTTTTGAAGAGAAGCGCCCAGGGGAAGAGAAAGGCGATTTCTACGTCGAAGACGACGAAGAGAACCGCGACTTCATAGAATTTGACGGTGAATCGCCGTCGAGCGTCCACGGAAGGCTCGATGCCGCATTCGTAAACGGAGTATTTCACCTCTGCCGGCCGTTTCGGGCCGAGAGCACGCCCCAGGATCACCATGACGACGGGAATCGTCGCGGCGAGGCCCAAGACGATCAAGAGGGAGACGAGGACGCTGGGTTCCATCGGTCCGTGATCCGCTATATGGAGGCGGGGTTTCCCGATTCCCCGGGTGCTGAGCGGTGGATTCTAAGGGTCCGGGGTGGCCCGAACAAGCGGCAGAATCGGGACTCTCGGGCCTATGGCGCCCGCGGGACACAGGCATCCGGCCGGCAAGAGAAAGACAGGGACGACGAGGACGTCGTCACTCCACGACAAAGACAAGGACGACGAGGACGTCGTCACTCCAGAAGAAAAGCGCGGAGCATGTTGCCGGCGACGGCGCGGCGGTAGTCGGCGGTGGAGCGGACGTCGTCGATGGGGGCGATCTCCGAACGGAGGGTGCGGACGGCATCCTCCACCAGACGACGGGTGAGGGGCTGGCCGCCCAGCAACCGCTCCGTCTCGAAAAGACGCAGCGCATGGGGGGCCACGGCGCCGATCCCCAGCCGCGCCGTCTTGACGACCCAGGACTCACCGTCTCGTATCCTATCGACGCGGCCGGCGAAGACCACTTTGGAGATGGCCTGAGCCCGACGGGGCGCCACCTTGCGGAAGTACCAGCGGGCGCCCTCGGGGAGGGGCCGAAGGACGATTTCCGTCAACAGTTCCTCGGGCTTCGCCACCGTCGCCCGGTAGCTTTTGAAGAACGAAAACAGGGGAATGCGGCGCGCCCCTTCGGAACTGGTGAGGACCACGTGCGTCTCGGCGGCGAGCAGGGGCGGGATGCCGTCGGCCGCCGGCGAGGCGTTCATGATATTGCCGCCCAGGGTCGCCGCATTGCGGATCTACTCGCCGCCCACGAGCCCCGCGGCCGCCCAGAGCGTCGGTGCCTTGGCTCGCAAGAGCGCCGACCGGCGCACATCCGCAAATGTGACGAGGGGGCCGATGTGGATGGCGCCCTCTTCGCCTTGGTCGATGAATCTGAGGTCGCGAATCCGGCCGATGTCCAGGACGAGCCCCGGAAGGGTACTGCGGCCGGTTTCCACTTCCACCATGAGATCCGTCCCGCCCGCGAGGATGCGCACGGGTTCCTTGACCTCCGCCAAGAGTTGAACCGCGGCCTCCAAGCTCTGGGGAGAAAAGACCTCCGTCGTCGTTGCGGCCCGCGTGCCCCTCACGCCTCGCCTCCTCGCACGGCATCGAGGACCGCATCAACGATCTTGACGTAGCCGGTACAGCGGCAGATGTTCCCGGCGATGGCCGTCCGAACCTCCGCCTCCGTGGGAATGCGACCTTCGCGGCGGGCCGCGTCGACGAAGTGGGCTCCCATCACCACCATGCCCGGAATGCAGATTCCGCACTGGGAGGCGCCCAATCTGGACATGGACGCCTGGAGAGGATGCATGTCGCCCTGACCGCCCGCCCCCATCACGCCCTCCACCGTCACCACCTCCCCGCCATCGCAACGTGCGACCGGGACCAGACAGGCGCAGAGCGGCTCCCCGTCGACGAGAGTTGTGCAGGCGCCGCATTCACCCTCGCCGCACCCCTCCTTCGTGCCGGTGAGCCCGAGATCCTCCCGCAGCACGTCCAGCAATCTCTTGAAGGGGAGGACATCCAACTCGACGGGACGACCGTTGACCGTCATCGCGATACGCATGGTCAGATCGCCCCCCCGTTTTCGAGGAACATCTGAAAAATGCGTTCCGGCGTGAGAGGGGCCCGGCGGAAGGGGAGACCTCCAAGCGCCTGCGAGATGGCGGACACGACGGCGGGCGCGGCGCCGTCGATCGGCATCTCCCCCACCCCCTTGGCACCGAACGGCCCTCCGCGCCACGGAGCGTCATGAAGCCGGACACGAATGCGCGGCATATCGCAGGCGGTCGGAACGATGTAGTCGGTCATACGCCCGTTGGCCATCCCGCCATCCACCATCGCAACCGTTTCCAGGTAGCCGTACGCCAACCCTTGCACCGTCCCGCCCTCGATCTGCCCCTCGACGATGGCGGGATGAATCGGCTGCCCGACATCGGCGACCGTGACGACATCGCGAATCTGCACCTCGAACGTGACCGGGTCCACCTCGACATCCACGACGGTCGCCTCGTAACCGTAGACGGGATAGGCCGCGCCGCGGTAGGTCTCCTCGTCAAACTGCACACCGGGCGGCGCCTCGTACTCGACCTCGACGGAAATCCCCTCGGTCGGAAATCGCCCCGATATGAGACCGTCCGCGAGACCGGCGTCGGGCCCGGATTCCGCCAGAACGAGTTTGCGGCATCGCTCCGCCGCCCGGCGAACGAGTTCTCCGACGACCATGCAGGTGCGCGACGCCACCGTGGGACCGCTATCCGGCGCGAGCCCGGTGTCCGAACGCACCACGACGACGGACTCCAAGGCGAGTCCCAGGGTCTCGGCGGCGATCTGGCGGAACGTGGTTCGCATCCCCTGACCGATCTCGGTCGAGGACGTGAAGATCGATGCGCGAACCCCGTCCGGCGAGTCGGGATCGAGTCGCAACCCCACCCTGACTCGGCTTGCGAGGTGTTTCTCCCCGTTGCCGGTGAATCCGCACCCGTGCATCCAGAGGGCCACGCCCACGCCCTGCCAACGGCCGTCGTCACTGTTTTGGAAAGCGATTCTCTTCCGCTCGTAGTCCGACGCAACGAGGGCATCTTCCAGGACCTCACGCGCGGTGACGCTCTCGGTGAGCACCTGACCCGTACACGTGGAGTCTCCCGTCCGGAGAGCATTGCGGCGACGAATCTCGGCGGGCGAGATGCCCACACGGGCGGCCAACAAATCCATCATCCTCTCGCAAGCGAAAATGGTCTGCGGCGCGCCGAATCCGCGAAAGGCCCCGTTCGGGGGCGTGTTGGTGGCCACGACACGCCCACGAATCCGAACGTGGTCCACAGCGTAGGCGGAAGTGGCGTGCAACACGGCGCGGGACAAGACGACGGGAGACAGAGTGCAGTAGGCGCCTCCGTCCAGGATCACTTCAGCGTCCAAGGCGAGCAACTTGCCCTTCTCGTCCGCGCCCACGCGAAGCATGACCTCGGCCGGATGCCGCTTGGTGGTCGCCTCCATGTCCTCGGAACGCGAGTAGATCATCTTCACGGGGCGCCCCGCGGCCAGCGCGAGCAAAGACGCATGCGCGGCAATCATGCTGGGATAGTCTTCCTTGCCGCCGAAACCGCCACCGGTCTCCGCCTGGACGACGCGCACCAGGTTGTCATCTTCGAGCCCCAACGCGACCTCGAGGGCGCGGTGGACGTAGTAGGGACATTGCATGGAGCCGGTCACCCGAACGCCGCCGTTGCCGTACGGTTCGGCGATCATGCCCTGGGGCTCGATGTAGAGCTGCTCTTGATGCCCGACCTCGAAGACCTCTTCCAATCGGAGTGGCGCGGCCTCGAGCGCGGCCTCGGGGTCCCCCTTCAGAATCTCGATCTCCTTGAAGACATTGTTGACGCCGCCGACCTTGATCCGGCCCTCCAGGGCATCCTCGGGGTCGGTCACCATGGGTTTCGAGTCATACGCGATCTGGATGTGTTCCAGAGCCTCGACGGCCCGCGCGAGTTCCGGGGCCGCCACCAGGACGATCGGCTCGTGCAGGTGACGCACATCCTTGGCCGCCAGAATCGGCTGGTCGTCGTCGATCATGGCGAGAACGTTGCGCCCCGGAATGTCCTCCGCCTTCACGACCGTCACGTCCGACCAGTCGAACTTCCCGTCCAGCGTGATGCTGACGATCTTCCCGCGTGGGATCGTGCTGCGCTTCGTCACCCCGTGCAACATTCCCGGCAAGACGATGTCGTCCACATAGACGGCCCGTCCGGTAACCTTCTCGAGGGCATCGGTGCGGAGCGGCGAAGAACCGATTTCATGGCTTGATGGCGACATAGGGGCGGTCACTCTACACCAACGGATTCTCCGCGGGTAGACGGGGATTTGGGTCCCGCGTTCCCCCTTGTCACCCTCCCCCGTGATCTACTTGATCCTCGCATTGCTCGCCCTCGGCCTGGGGCCTCTTCTGGATCGGATCGCCGCACGCAAAGGCTTTGTGGCCGCGGCGGTCGACGGATTCACGTTCGTCGCCATGAGCGGCATCATCCTGGGACACGTCCTCCCGGAGAGCGTCCGGCATGCAGGCTGGTGGGCCCTCGTTCTGGCGGTCGTGGGCATCTTCGGCCCGACGATCTTCGAATCCATGATCCAGGGACTCGCCGGAACCGCCCACCGCGCGGCCCTCGCGCTGGGCATCCTCGGTCTGTTGACCCACGCCGTGGTGGACGGTTTGGCCCTGTGGAGCGGAGCGCACGGGCTGGCCTCGAGTTTGCTCGCCCTGGCCGTGGTCCTCCACCGCATCCCCGCGGGGATGACGGTCTGGTGGCTCGTTCGACCCTCCGGCGGCAGGAAAGTCGCCTGGATGCTGCTGGCGCTCATGGCCTCCGGAACGTTGATCGGGTACATCTTCGCGGAACCGCTCGCCGCCAACGCAAACGAAAGCATGGCGGGGCTTTTCCAGGGCCTCATGGGAGGAGCCCTGCTTCACGTGGTTCTTCACCGCATCCGTCTGGGCACGGGAGCGCTGGGCGCGACGCAACGGCGAGCTGGAGGGGTCGGCGGTCTTCTCGGCATCGCGCTTGTCGCCTGGATCCTCGCGGGCCTGGGGGCCATCTACCATTCGCCGCTCTGCGAGGAGGAGACCCGT
>CAZLGG010000002.1:16383-61052 GCA_964559135.1 uncultured Planctomycetia bacterium | reverse complement strand
CCTGGGGGCCATCCATGAGCACGCCGCCGCCGGGAGCGGCGGATTCGGCGACACGCTGCTCGAGCTGAGCCTGGCCAGTGCGCCCGCACTCGTGATCGCCTTCATCCTGGCCGGGCTCGTGCAGGTCTTCCTGCCCAAAGCGACCGTCGGTTGGATGAAACGAGGGGGTGCGACCACGCGCTCATGGAAGGGCATGCTTTTCGGACTTCCTCTTCCCATCTGCTCGTGCGGCGTCATTCCCGTCTACCGAAGCCTCGTCACCCAGGGCGTGCCCCTTTCCGCCGCACTCGCGTTCCTGGTGGCGACGCCGGAGCTGGGATTGGATGCGATCCTCCTCTCGTGGCCGCTCCTCGGCGCGGACATGGCGATCGCTCGCGTGGCTGCGGCCGCCGTCCTGGCTCTGGTGGTGGGCCGCCTTCTCGCCCGTTTCGGGGGGAACGGATCGGAGGCCGTGGAGCTGCCTCCCGAAGAGCCGGACGGCCCCTGGTTCGAACGCCTGAAAGAGGCCTTCCGCGTGGGCGTCGTGGACCTCTTCGACTCCACGGGCCCGTGGATTCTTCTCGGCCTCGTCATCGCGGCCGTGGCCGCCCCCATCCTCGGCGAGGACATCGTCCACGCCGTACCCCGTTGGCTCGAAGTGCCGCTGTTCGCCATTCTCGGCATGCCCGTCTATGTCTGCGCCTCGGGGGCGACGCCCCTCGTCGCCGTCTTCCTGCTGAAGGGGGTCTCCCCGGGCGCGGCGCTGGCTTTTCTGCTCACGGGCCCCGCCACGAATGCCACGACCTTCGGCATCCTCTCGGACCTTCACGGGAAGAAAGTCGCCTTCGCCTTCGCGGTCACCGTGGCTCTCGTCACCATTGGAATGGGCTACGGCGTCAACGCGATTCTCCCCGAGGCGCACGGTTCGGCGCTCGCGGGCGCCGCCGATCACGCCCACGGCACGCCCACCCAATGGGCGGCGCTCGGCCTTCTCGTCGCCATGTTGGTGGGGTCCATCCTCAGACAGGGTTCCCGAGGATTCGTGGGACGGGTCCTCGCATGGGCGGGCGAAGCCGAGGAAGGCTCCTCCTGCTGCACCGCCGACCCCGAACCGAAGAAAAGCTGCTGCCACTGACCCCTCCGGGTCCGCGGCAAACAGATCGCCCTCGGCGAGCGGTGAGGGGAACGTTCGCCGAGGGGAAGAGTTACTTCTTGCCCTTCTTGGACTTCTTGCGAGCCTTCTTGATCCCGTAGGTCGTGCCTCGCCGATTGCCCGTGATCGACACGGCGCCCTTTTTTGCCAAGCGCTGGGCGGACTTGCGAACCTGAGCCGTCGTGACGCCCATCGATTTCGTGATGGATTCGGACCGGCAAGGGCCGTTCTCGGTGAGGAATTCGAGCATTGCCTCATCGAGCGCATCACGTCCCGACTCCAAGCGCGTGTTGAACTTGGTGCGGGGCTTACGACCTCTCGTCTTGGCCGGCGCCTTCGCCCTTTTTCCTGAAACGGGCGCACCGGAGCGTGACGAGGCGAACTCATCGATCGACAGCGACATCAACTGCGAATTCAAGCCCCTCGCCTCCAACTCGCTGACGAGTGCGCCCAGGGTCGTGTCGCCGGAGAGCCCGCTGATGACCTCCCTCAAGATCCGCTGATTGGCTTCGGCCAGGACGGCATCAATGGACATTCCGAGATTGCTTTTACGTGCCACGGTCTTTTCCCTCAAAAATCCGAGATAACGATCAAGTCGAACAGTTCGTAACCAACAATGACAAACACATCTCCATAGAAACACCATGCACGTCGTCAATTGATCGTAAAGACCGGTCCGAAGGACACGAAAACACGGCCCGTTCCTGGCGGGACGAATCCCGGTCGCTGGAGGGGTTTCCGCCCCCTTGTTATGAGGCGCCACGAATCCCATGACCGTTTTCGAGGGAGCCTCCTCATGAGTTCCGCGTGGAAAGAGATCAAAGAGCTGCACCGGCAGACGACCCTGGGCGCCAAGGAGGGTGTGGCATTCCGCTATTTCTCCCGCCCCCTCGCCTCCTTCATCCTATATTTCATCCGCAATGGTCGCATCACGCCGAATCAGGTCACGATTCTTTCCCTCGTCGTGGCACTCGCCGGCACCGTGTTTCAGGCCGTGGACCTCACGTGGCGAGGACTCCTCGTGGGTGGCGCCCTCTTCATGCTGGCGCACATGCTTGACGCCCTCGACGGTCAATTGGCCCGACTCCGAAAAGCCGGGTCCGTGATCGGGATGTACTTCGATTTCTTCATCGATGAACTCAAAGCCTATTTCATCTTCGTTTCCATCGCGGTTCGCCTCTATCGACAGGCCATGGAAGATTCCACGCCGACCCTGTTGCAAAAGACGATCGATGCGCTGCACTTGGGACCGGAGGGTGTCCTGTGGATCGGGCTCGCGGGTCTCCTGGGCCTTTCGATCGGGATTTCCTGCACCCAATTCGTCAAGCGCGCCGAGTGGAAAGAAGCCTTCCCTCCAGGAGAGGGCGGTGGAAGCCCGAGCCCGCTCGCACGCCTCATCGGGTGGGTGGAAAAGGTCGGGAGCTTCGTGATCGACTACCCCAGCTACATCCTCATTCTCTGCATCGTCAACCACGTCGAGATCTACTTCCTCGGCTACGCGTTCATCGTCTGCGTCTACGCCGTGCGGGCTCTGCTGGGAATCTCGCTCAAGCTCTGGCGCGTCAACCCGTACGGATAGTCGACGGCTTCGCGGCGACACACGCACCCGATTTGATACACTCCCTCCGCCGCTCCGGATCCCCGCCGGAGCCAGGGAATAGGAGTCTCTCATGAAACGTCGCCTTCTCGCCCTCACTCTGCTTCTCTTCGTCGCCACGGCCTCGGCCCAAGTCACGACCCAGGCCCGCGAGCTCACGCTGGATGACGCCCTCACCCCGGGACGCCTCATGCCCCGCGGGCTCTTCGGCCTCTCCTGGAAGGGAGACGGAGAGCACTACACCTGGCTCGCCCGCACGCGAGACGGCTTGGCCTGGCTGGAAGCGACGCCGGAATCACCCGAACCGAAACTGCTTTTGAACGGGAAGACCTTCAGGAGCCTGGTCGACAAGGCCGGGGCCAAGGGCCTCCCATTCACGGCTTTGGCGGGCGCGAAATGGACGGGGCCTTCGACGGCCGTCATCGAAGGCGCCGGCGGCCTGTTTGAACTGAACATCGAGCACTCGACACTGCGCCGGCTGCTCGAACTCCCGGACGACGCCGAGGCCCAATCGATCTCGCCGGATCACAAGCAGGCCGCCTACTCCAAGGACAAAAATGTCTATGTGAGAAAACCGGACGGGACGGTGTTTCAGGTGACCCGCGACGGTTTCGAGTTCCTCACCTACGGCCTTTCCGTCTCGCGTGTCGAATTCGGGATCAAGGATGGACTTTGGTGGGATCCCACGAGTCGACGGCTTGGCTTCTACTCAGAGGACTTGCGCCCGATTCTTCCCTATCCGTTCATCGACTGGAAGCCTCGTCCGGCCCAGCACGTCCTTGGCCGCTACCCCATGGCCGGACAGGCCGGGAGTGCAGTCCGGGTAGGCATCTATGACAGCCACACGGACGAGCTCGTCTGGCTCGCCACCGACCCGACCGTCGACGAGTACCTGACGAACGTGACCTGGGGTCCCAAGGGCGAATCGATCTACGTCGCCCACGTCAACCGCGCTCAGAACGCCATGCAACTGGTGCGCTACGACGCCGCCACGGGCAAGAGGCTCGCCACCCTCTTCGAGGAGAAGGACGAGCAGTGGGTGGAGCCCGAACACGGCCCCATCTTCCTCCCCGACGACAGCGGGCGATTCCTTTGGTTCTCGCCCCGCGACGGCTTCAACCACCTCTACCTCTACACGGGCGACGGGCATCTGCTCCAGCAGGTGACGAAGGGCGACTTCGATGTCTCCGAGTTTCTCGAGTGGCGCAACGGGCACCCCGGGCAATTCTTCTTCACGGCGACGGGCAAGGATCCTCGAGACATGCATCTCTTTTTGGGCCGAATCGTTCCGCCCAAGGCGCACGTGGACTTCACCAAGCCCACCGACGCCGCCATCACGTTCGACGAGGGACAGACGTTTCGTCAGGTCACGACCGAGTCCGGCCAGCACTCCCCCCTCATCTCTCCGAACGGCAATGCGGTCCTCGACACATGGAGTCGCTTGGGTTCACTCCCCCAGACCGACGTCATCGCGGTCGACACGGGAAAAACCACGACGGTCAATCACGCTCGCAGCCCTCTCGCGGACTACGTGTTGGGCAAGGAGTCCTTTTTCCAGGCGAAGACCGACGACGGTCAGGACCTCTACGGCTACATGATCACGCCGCCGAAGTTGGAGGAAGGCAAAAAGTATCCCGTCCTGCTTTGGGTCTACTCCGGGCCCCACTCCCAGTTCGTCAAGAACGAATTCATGGGAGGCTTGGGTGCGTCAAACCTCTGGCTCCACTACATGGCGACACACGGGTATGTCGTCTTTAGGGTGGATGGCCGAGGCACTCTCAATCGCGGGATCGACTGGGTGCAGTGCCTTCATCGCCACCTGGGCGACCTCGAAGTCAAGGATCAGGTGGCAGCGCTCGACAAGGTGATCTCCATGGGCTTCGCGGACCCCCATCGCGTCGGTGTTCACGGCTGGAGTTACGGGGGATTCATGACCCTTTCGCTGGTGACCAAGGCGCCCCAACGCTTCAAGGCCGCGGTGGCGGGGGCGCCCGTGACGGATTGGCGCTACTACGAGACCGGGTACGGCGAGCGCTACATGGACCGCCCCGAGGAGAACGAGAAAGGCTACGACGACGCCGACCCCGGACGCCACATCGCGGACCTGCAGGCCCGGTTGCTCGTCGTCCACGGTTCGGGCGACAAAACCGTCGTCTGGCAGAACACCTTGGACTTTCTCGAGAAGTCGATCCAGGCCGGCAAGGACGTGGACTACTTCGTCTATCCGGGCCGCCTCCACGGACTGCGGGGTAAGGACCGGCAACATTTCATGCGGAAGATGACCGCCTTCTTTCAGCGCAACCTTTGAGCGGCGGGGCGACCCGCCGCAGGACCCGACGCCTTCACCCGACGCCATGCCTCGTCTCGTGGAGTGGGAACGTCCTCGTCCGCTGCCTTGGCGGGCGATGAAAGAAGGAAGGGAGGCAGGACGACGGGGACGTCGTCAATCCAGGGGACGTCGCCACTCCAGCCTCTTAGCCCGCCAACTCGAAAAAGATCTTCAAGCGGACAAAGTCCACGTCCTGGACGCGCACCTTGATGCGGTCCCCCTCCCGGAACACCCGCGTCCCTCGACGGGTGCGGATCTTGAGGGTCGTCCCCTCGAGGATCGTCTGACTGCCGATGGTGCGGGCCGGCAAGTACCCGCGAATGTAGTCCTGGGTGAGGTCGACCTCGAAGCCTCCACGGCTCACCCGCCCGACGACGGCTTCGAATTCCTCACCGATGCGCGGTTCCATCAGCTGGCAAAGCTTGAGATCGCCGATGGCGGTCTCCGCCATCTCCGCCACCTCCGCTTGGGTCGATGCGTGGCCCGCCACCACCACGAGTTCGCGCACCCATTCCCCCTCGCGAAGGGCCGCGACGGCGTCTTCTCCTCCGGTGAGGACGTCGAAGAGCATCCGGTGGACGACGAGATCCGGATACCTGCGAATCGGCGAGGTGAAGTGCAGGTAGTGGCGACGCGCGAGACCGAAGTGAGCCGCTTCGTCCTCCTCGTCGGCGACCTCGTAGGTCGCCCGCTCGAGAAGCCCCATCACTCTGGGAACCATCGAAGAGGCATTCGGGAGCGATCGAACGAATCGCACCATCTGGCCGATGTCTCGCCCCGTCAATCGTTCCTTCTTCGGCACGCGCAGACCGAGCTTCTCCAGGTTCTTCAGCACCTCAGCCTGCTCCTCCGGGTCCTTTTCCGGATGGATGCGGTAGATGGTGGGGAGCCCCGCCAGCTTGAAGAAATCGCCGACGGCCTGGTTCGCCGCCAATGCCGTCTCCTCGATGAGCGTCTGGGAGAAATACGTCTCGGCCTCGTAGACTCCCAGGACGTTTCCGTCCGCATCGAAGCGGAACTTCCTCTCGCCGCTCTGCATGCGAAGCGACCCCTTGCGGTCGCGAATGGCCTGCTGGCGCGTGGTCCAGCTTTGGAAGAGGCGGAGATCCTCCTCGAGATCCTTGATGCGTTCCGTCCTTTCGTTCTCGACGCCATCCAGCAACTCCTGGACTTGGCGGTACGTGCAGCGACGCATGCTGCGGATGACGCTCTTGGTCATGGTGTACGACGTGCGGCGTCCCTCCCGGTCGAAGTCCATGAAGACGGAAAACGCCAGACGCGGGCGGTCCGGAACCAGCGAGCAGAGCCCGTTGGACAGCTCCTCCGGTAACATCGGGACGACCTGGTCGGGGACATAAACACTGGTGGCGCGCGCGAGCGCCTCGTCGTCCAGTCGGGTGCCGGGGCGCACGTAGTGGCTTACATCGGCGATGTGAACGGAAACCTGGACGCCCCCGTCGTCCAGGGGCTTGATGCAGATGGCGTCGTCGAAGTCCTTCGCGTCCTCTCCATCGATGGTGAAGATCCGCTCACCTCGCAGATCGGCCCGTTCCTCGACGCCTTCGTAGTCGGAGGGCAACGGATCGTCGGGGAGGTTCGCCACCTCCAAGAGCACGTCCTCCGGGAACACGGTCCGAATGCGGAACGACTGGAGGAGCAGCATCTCCTCCGAGTCCTCGTCCCGGTAGCAGGGAGGACCGTGGGCCATGGGACCGAAGCCCGGCGGACGCGCGTCGATGCGTTCGCGAGCGCCCGCTTCCCCCTCTTCCTCGTCTTCGAGGTCGTCCTGCGTGTCGGCGGCGGTGGGTTCGTCCTCCGACGCGTCGGAGGCTTCCTCCACGTCGTCCTCGTCACCGCCGCCGAAGAGTTTCTTCAGATCGTCGAAACTGGAGAAATCGCCGCCACCCCCGGTCATGCTCCGCCCGCTTCCATCTGAGCCCGCGCAGCGGCCACCACCGCTTCGACGGTGAATCCGAATCGGCGGAAGAGCTCCGCGCCCGGGGCGGACGCACCGAAGTCGTCGCGCGTGACGGTCGCGCCGCGGCGGCCGACGTACCTTTGCCAACCGAACGAGGAACCCGCCTCGACGGCGACGCGGGCGACGACGGCGTTCGGCAGCACCGACTCCCGGTAGGTCTCGTCCTGACGCTCGAAGAGTTCCCAGCAGGGCAGACTGACGACCCGCGCAGAGACGCCGTCCGCGGTGAGACGCTCCCACGCCTGAACGGCGAGGGCGAGTTCACTCCCCGTGGCGAGAAGGATGACCTCCGGCAAGTCGCCCGCGCCGTCCGCCACCACGTAGCCACCCCGACGCACTCCCTCCACCGCCGCGAACCGTGTCCGATCCAAAATGGAATGGGCCTGCCGGCTCAGGACGATGGCCGAGGGACGATCCTTCGTGGCGAGGATGCTCCGCCACGCCTCCACGACCTCGTTGGCGTCGCCTGGCCGGTAGACATCCAGCCCCGGTATCGCGCGCAGGCTCGCCACGTGCTCGATGGGTTGATGCGTGGGTCCGTCCTCGCCGACGCCGATGCTGTCGTGGGTGTAGATCCACGTGACGGGGAGTTTCATCATGGCGGCCAGACGATGGACAGGACGCATGTAGTCGCTGAAGACGAGGAAGGTTCCCGTGTAGGGACGCAGCCCCGAGAGCGCCATGCCATTGGCGATGGCGCCCATGGCGTGCTCGCGGATTCCGAAGTGCAGATTTCGGCCGTCGTAACGGTCCTTCTCGAAGTCGCCTCCGCCCGCGATCTCCGTCTTGTTCGAGCCCGCGAGGTCGGCGGAACCGCCGACGAGCCAGGGGATGGCCGCGCCCAGGCTCTGCAACACCTTGCCGGAGGCCCCACGCCCGGCCTGCCCCTTCTCGGAGGACTCGAACCGTGGGAGCCCCTCCTCCCAACCCTCCGGCAGATCGCCGGCGAGAAGGGTCTTCAATTCGCGTGCTTTCTCGGGTTCCTTCGCCGCGAAGGCGGTCCATCGAGCGTCCCAGTCGCTGCGCAGGGCTTCCCCCTTGGCGCGGCCGCGCGCCGTCATCTCCTCGCGCACGCCCTCGGGCACCTGGAAATCCTGGTCGGGATCGAACCCGAAGAACGTCTTCGCCGCGCGAATCTCGTCCTCACCCAAAGGGGCTCCGTGAGCACCCGCCGTATCCTGCTTGTGAGGGGCGCCGTAGCCGATATGACTGCGGACGCGGATGAGCAGCGGCTTGTCGCGTTCCTGCTTCGCCGTACGGAGGACCTCGCGAAGAGCGACGAGGTCGTTCGCGTCGTCCACCGACTGGGTTTCCCAGCCGAGGGCGCGGAACCGCGCGGGGACGTCCTCACCCCAGGCCAGGTCCGTGGCTCCCTCGATGGTGATGCGGTTGTCGTCCCAAATCCAGGTGAGGGCGCCCAAACCGAGATGCCCCGCCAAAGCCGCGGCTTCGTAGGAGAGGCCTTCCATCAGATCGCCATCGCCACCCAGGGCGATGACCTGCCAGTCGATGATCTGCACCTCAGACGTGTTGTACCGGGCCGCCAACCACTCGCGAGCGAGCGCCATACCGACCGCATTCGCAAACCCCTGCCCCAAGGGACCGGTCGTCGTCTCCACGGCCGGGCAGTGGCCGTACTCCGGATGACCGGCGCACGGGCTCCCCCATTGGCGAAACGTCTTGATGTCGTCGAGGGAGACGCCTTGCCCCCACAGGTGCAGCGTCCCATAGAGGAGCATCGAGGCATGTCCGCACGACAACACGAAACGGTCGCGCCCCGGATGTCTTGGGTCGTCCGGAGCGAACCGCAGGAATTCGTCCCAAACGACGTGGGCCACCGGCGCCAGCGCCATGGGCGTACCCGGATGTCCGGAATTGGCCTTCTGGACGGCGTCCATGGCCAGACAGCGAACCGTATCCACGGCCAATCGATCGATCTCGGCACTCACCGGTCATTCATCTCCATGGGATTTCCTTTCGCACGGACGCCAGTGTAGCCCCCGTCGGGGGCAAGCGTCCGAATGGCGCAAACGGGCTCGGCACGAGACGTCAGGGCCGAAGGAGAATCGTCACCGGCTTGCCCAAGGGCCGGCCGCGCTCGAAGGGGACGAAATGCAGGTGCGCCGGGGAAGGCCCGCCCTCGGGGATCGAGGCCGTCAGGAGAAAAAGGCGGCTCTCACCGGGCAAGAGTCCATCCCACGACAGCCAAGCCGCAGACGGCTGACCGATGGGCTTGCCCTCCGAATCGCTCAGGCTGAACCCCAGGCCCGCGCCCTGTGCCTGCCCGAGAGGGATGAGCCCGCCCCCATCCGCATCCAGCTCGAGTCGCACGAGACCGCGCCAAACCCCATCCGTCGGCTCCCGGTCCCATGACAACGCCTCGGCGTGCGGTTGCGGCACGGCCCCACCCGCACGGCTCGCAAAAAGGGCGATCCAGCGGTCGATGAAGGGGTCGTCCTGGGAGCGCCCGGCGGTGAGATGTGCTCGAATGGACTCGAGCGACCGAGCAAGATCCTCCACCGATGTCCGCCCGAAGAGGGAAGCCTGGATGAAATCCAAGACGAGTCCCCAGTCCCGGAACCCCGCACGATTGGCGAGACCGATCAATCCCTCCACATCCGAAGCGACGGCATCGAAGGACTTCCTCGTCATGGCGTCGTGGAGAAGAGCCTCGGATTCCCGACACAGTTCCCGCATCAAAGGCAGATCCGCCCGCAGTTGCCGAGCCGCCAGTTTCTTCTCGACCGCCTCACGAGCGCGACGCCCGCCCTTGTAGAACACCCATCGCACCACGGGAAACACGAGATTCAGACCCGAGTCCCCCATGGCCGAGAAAGCCATGCGCTTCGTCTGGCCGCTCGGCCAGGGTGCGAACCCACTTCGCGAGTAGAGTCCGGCTAAGAGCCAGGGATCACCGCGTTTTTGCAGATAGCGAATGGCGAACGCCTGATCGGATCCCGTTCCGGAGCCGGTTCCGACGAGCTCTCGTGCCAAGTTCGCGGCGTCGGCGTCGGCCGCGGCCAAAACATCGATGACCAGGTTCTTGCCCCGCGAACGGGAGAGATCGGAGATCACGGGAGGACCTTCGTTTCGGATCGCGAGCAGCTTGCGGGCCATGAGGGCCGTGGCCGGATCCTCGTGGTGCCTCGCCGTGAGGAGCGCTGCGCGGATGTCCTCGCCATCGAGGAAGAAAAGCCCTCTGAGCGCCGCGAGACGCAAATGTCCCTCCTCGGACTGCGCCGAGGAGATCAGGAAGGCGCGCGCCTCCTCGACGCCCGCCGTGCCCAAGAGTTCGACGAGGCCCGACTGCCTCTCGGTACTCAACTGCCCCAGAGCCAGAGCCGCGCGGAGCCTCTCCATCGCGCGGCGCCCATACCCCTTGTTGACCAGATCCTCGAGGTCCTCTCCGCTTTCCGCCGCCCCTTCGTCGGAGCCGAGCAGGCCCGAACGCGTGGCGACCCTCTGTTCCGCACGGAGCCAAGGCACCAATTCGTCGAGGAAGTCGACGCGGTCGATGGCCAGGTTTCGCAGCTCTCCCGGGTCGGCTTCCAGGTCGTAGAGCTCAAACAGTCCCTGAACGAGGTTCTCGATGAGCTTGAACCGTCGCCATCGAATCCCGTCCATCTCGCCTTGCCCGTAACTCCCCTCGTGAAGTTGAAAGAACACGGGGAGTTCGACGGGAGCGTCGGGCCAATCGTCGCCCAGGATTTCAGGAATCCGGCTCCGCCCGTTGCGGGGCAGGGGGTCGTCCAGCGCCAGAAGGTGGGTCAGCGTCGGAGCGACGTCCACGAGACCGACCGGAGTCGAAATCCGACGCGGCTGGAATCCCGGCAGACGGATCAAGAGCGGCACGTGAACCTGTTCCTCGTAAAGCGTCGACCCGTGCCCCTCTCCGCCCCTCTCGAAAAGCTCCTGCCCGTGATCGGCGTGAATGATCACGACGGTGCGGTCCCAGTCGTCGCGTCTTTTCAAGGCCGTGAGGAATCGGCCGACCTCCCGATCGGAGAAGGCCACCTCCCCCGCATAGAGCCCTGCGGGGTCGGTGCCGAAGTCGAACCCAGGGTGGCGCACATAGAAAGCGTGGGGGTCGAAGAGATGGAGCCAAAAGAGTCGGGGCGAGGCGCTGTCGAGGCCCCCGATCCTTTTCAACGCACGAGCCACAACCTTGTCGCCTCGATCAGAGTTCTCTCCGAGAGCGAAATCCGCGTTCCTGGATGCGGTCCAGCCAACGGTCAAGCAGTCCAATTCCGTCGACACGGACGGCGGAAACGCCGTCTCGGCGAAAGTCTGCCAACCCGCCGTCCTCATCCTGAGTTGCAGGGGCGCGTCCTCCACGGATGATCGCCCGCTCGCCTGAGATGTCACGGTGGGATGGAACCCGGTGAAGAGCGATGCGACCGAGAACTTCGTGGAGGGATACGAGGCATAGGCATCCTCGAAGATGAGGCATTCCTTCGCGAACTCGTCCAAACTCGGAGTGAGGCCGCGATCGTCGCCCATGAAGCCGCAATGGTCGGCGCGCAGCGTATCCACCGTGATCAGAACGACGTTGAAGCGCCGCCGCCCGGGAATGACACGATCGAGAAGGTCCTGATGCGGATAGGTACGAGTGACGAGAACGGCGGCATCGATGGAAAGCCCTCCTTCGCTGCGCCGAGCGCGTCGAGGCAGGAGCGCCAGGACCTTTCGACTGACCACCGCGCGACGAAGCATGAGGTCCCTGGTGGCGGGGCTCCTCCCCGGGACGAACCCCATCAGGACGACGACGAGGGCGACGAGAGCCGCCACCATGACGGCCCGGGCCAACGGACTGGGCCACGGCGGCGAGATCAGTCCACCCGCCGAAGCCGCCGCCGCCACCATGGCGATCAACCACAAGACGTGGAGCGGGGGATAGAGCCCCACGAGAAGCGTCTGGTCGAGCACGGCGCAGAGGGTTGCGCCGATCCCGCAGACGAGGGCGAAGAAGAGGCCGGAACTCGATCGCGACGCGCGCGCACGCCCCATCATCTCCCGCCAGACGAGGACGATGACGGCCAGGAGCATGAGCGAGGCTCCGCGCGCGGGCCCTCGCCAAACCTGTTCTCGAATCCAATCCCCCTCGAAGAGTTTCCAGAGCGGAAACGCCGCCGCGGCCCACCAAGGCAGTCCGGAAAGGAAGCATCTCATGCGGCCCTCGGGCGAGAGAAGGCCGAGGAATCGTCCGAAGCCTTCGAGCAGGAGAGCCGCCGCCCCCACGGCGAGCGCGACCAAGACCAGCAGGAAAACACCCTCGAGATCCACGTCGCCCCACCCCACCCCTCGCGGAGCCGCGAACTCGGCGGCCAACCACCCGGCGGCCACGGCCAGCACGACGGACGCGCCTTCGCGCGCCCATCCCTGGGGTCGCCGAAGCGCGGGAGTGTTTCTCATGGTCGAGGATTCCAAGGGAAGCCTATTTTTGCATATTCACGAACAAGGGGGAGCACGCGGGGGTCGTGCCGCGGGATATGAGGACGGCGAGACGACGGGTCGATGAGGGCAACGTTTCGCCGGGGATGAGGAGAAACACCTTGCGGGTCTCGCCCGGCATGATGCCGTCCACGGGCAAGGGATGGAGAACCGGATTGCCGATGGGCGCTCCCCGGCTGTCGAGGGCCTGCCACACCAGATAGTCCACGCCACGCAACTCTCCTCCCAGAAGGGCGCGCGAATGGGGAGCGACGCGGACCGTCACGGGAATCACCATCCAGGGAGCCCCTGCCGAATGTCGCACGTCCCGCGGGCCCTGGATCGCGATGTCGGGTGTCCGCGCATCCGTTCGTGCGACGGTCGACGCACGCTTCAACATGCGACCGGACAGACCTTCGCGGGGGAGTTTTTCGGGCACCCAGGCCTCCAGGTTGCGTCCCGCCCGGGCCCGCTCCCCCAGTGCCGCCATGTAGTACATGTGTTCGAAGACAGCGCCCCAATCGAGAACGTCCGACGAACCCATGAGCGAGATCGCCGAATGATGGGCCTTCTCCGCCAGGGGAATGCCGTCCGCTCTCATGGCGAGTTGGCGCCCCTCCCGCAGCATCCGTTCGGCGTCGCGCGCCACGGAAATCGACGCGCCCCAGCCCTGCCGCCGCGCAAGATCCGCGGCAAATGCGCGAATCCCCTTGTCCTCGGAGCCCATGAGCAGACGAATCAAGGGGATGGCGTCTTTCACATCGGCCTTCGAGAGTTCCAAACGAAGCAGTGGCAAAATCTCGACGGCGGGCATCCCCTTCAGCACCCGGGTGTAGAGAGGGAGCAGGGCCGCATCCCCGCCATGCTCGACAAGCACTCGAAGCACGAAGCGATCCACGACACGAGGCAGGAACGGCCCGATCACGAGGTCGGTCAGGGGATCCCGCCACGTGGCGTCGCCCGCGGCGAAAAGAGCCGCCGCGTCGACGACGAGATCGAGGCCCTGAGCGCCCTTCATCTCCCGACGCAGGGCCGTCGCGGCTTGCGCTTCACCCCGAAGGCATGCCGCCAACGCCGATGCATGATCCGCGAGCGGCAAGGGCTTACCCCGGGCGTAGGCGTCGAGAAGCGCATCGCGGTCCGAGAGACTCTCCGTCGGCGCCTCGTTTCCATTCTCGTCGGCGGCGAGCTGGGAGAGTGTTTCGACCCAGGGTCGCAGGCGTGCGAGCTCGGACGGAGACCGCGGGCCCAGGTTCTTCTTCTCCCCCGGGTCCGCGGCAAGATCGTAGAGTTCCCACAGATCCCACCGCCGGTCCGCGATGAGTTTCCAATCGCCCCTTCTCACGCCGTCCAAGACTCCGTTGGTGCGTCCCGGCTGACGGAACTGGAAAAAGGCGACATCGGGAGCGGGATGCCGGGCGGTTTTTGGAATCGCTCCCTCCAGAATGCGAGGCAGAAGACTGCGTCCCAACCCGGTGCCCGGCCACGGTACGTCGAGCCACTCGGTGAGCGTCGCGGGGAGATCCATGAGTTCGGCAAGAGACGATGTGCGGCCGGAGGCGAGCCCCGGTGCGCGCATCACGAGCGGCACGTGGATCTGTTCTTCGTAGAGGCTCGAGTGGTGGGCGCTGCCACCGTGCTCACCGAATTCCTCGCCGTGGTCGGAGTGAATGACGACCAGGGCGCGCCCCTGGCGAACACGTCGATCCAACAGATCCAGCAAGGGAGCCATTTCCTCGTCCATGTGATGGATTTCTCCATCGTAACGGTCGATGGGACGTTTCGTGCCGAAAGGGGAGTCCTCGAAGGCGCGGTAGGGTTCGTGGGGGGCGAAAAGATGGACCCAGAGGAAAAGCCGCCCATCCCTGGGCATCTCGAGGGCCTTCACGGCCTCGCGAACCACGGCGCGGGTCTCCTCTCCCTCGGGCAAGGAGATGTTCGACCGCAACCGGAAGTCCTCGTGAAAATGCCGAGCGAGCCTCTCCAGGAAATCCGTCGGGAAACTCGTGGTCGCCGCGGTTCGGAATCCGTGACGACTGAGCGTGCTCGTCAGTGTGTCCTCGCCGTAGTGTCCGTCTCCTTTCCCCCGCGTGCCCCCGGATCGAAAAAACCGCGTGGCCGTCGGCGCCTGGCCGGTGAACAGCGCCGTGATGCCGAGGAGACTGGAGGGAAACGCCGCGTAGGCGTTCTCGAAGACCAGCCCCTTCTTCGCGAACGCATCGATGTGGGGCGTCGCGGAATGCTCCCGTCCGTAAATGCCCATGCGGTCCGGACGCAGCGTGTCCACTGTGATGAGAATGAGATCCCACGTGTCGCGGCCGGGGAATTGTGCATTCAAGGCCTCATCATCGACCCAGGCGGGCGCAGTCAGACGCGCTTCCAGGGCCCGGTCGAATGCCCCATCGCCTCGGCGTGAAGCACCCAGCCAAGGCGCGGGGAGGCGTCCGAGTAGCAGACGGGCGCCGGGACTTCGCCTGAAGAGAAGATCGGCGCGTTCCGGTGATGAGAGGGGAGGAGCGATGACGAACCACGCAGAAAGCCCCGCGAGCACCAACCAAGGAACGACGGCGGCTCTCCAGGGGAGTCGAGGCGAGAGCAGCGCAACGCCCCCACCAACAAACCCGGAGAAGATCAGCCACAGCGCCAGATGGAAACTCCCATAGTGGCCCGGAAAGACATATCCGTTCAGACCCCAGGCCGCGGCCCCGAGGGCGAGGGACACGAGACCCAAGCGCACTCTCGACCACCCGCCGCAGCGTCGAATGAAAAAGGCCAAGGTGAGCGCGGCTGCGACCAAGGCCCCACCGTGGGCCCAGGGCGACCAAGCCTTGCCGCTGATCCACGGCCCCGAGAAAAGGTCGTGGAGGGCGAGAGCTGCGAGCGCCGTGCCCGCACACCAGAAGAACCCCCTGCGGAACGCCGGCGGGACACGTAGGACGAGGAGCGCGAACACGGCAGCGACCAGGCCCACGCCGCCGGACAGGGGCGCCAGATCCCGCCAAGCGGAAAGGTCATGGAAGCCCGCCGCTCCTCGAAGGTTGGCGATGAGCCAGACGAGACCGGTGAACATCCCCACCCCAGCCGCGGAGACGCGCCACATGGGCTTCGACATCGTCACTGACCCCTGAGTTGCCGGAGCATGGCGTCGAGCATCGGATTGGGGCCGGTCAGAGTCTCGAGTTCCTCGAGGACCTCGATGGCGGCCGGGAAGTCACCGGACCGCGCCAACTGTTCGGCGCGGCGCACGAGGATTCGCTTGGCCACCTCCGTGAACTCGGGCTCCTCGGGTTTCAGACGGAGCGCCTCCTCGATGCTCGCCTTGGCTTCGGCGAACCTGCCCCGCGAGGCAAGGATCTTCGCCAGATCGGCGTGGCTGTAGGCGAACTCCGGATCGACGGCGATGGCTTCCCGCATGAGACGTGTCGCCCGCTCGGAATCACCTTCCAGCAGGGCCAGGCTCCCCAGCCTGGTGGGCACACGAAGATCTCCCACGAGTCCCCACCGACGCACGTTCTCGTAGTGCCTCTTCGCCGCGGCGATGTCGCCTCGGTTCTGGTCGGTGAGACGGGTCTCGCGGTCGGGAGCAAAGGCCAGCTCAGCGACGGGCAAGGCCTCGAAGGCGCGATTGGCCCTCCAGGTCTCCGTCTGAATCCAGGCGGAATGAATGAAGAGCCCGAACCAAATCGCGGCGACGGCGAGGAAGATCCGACCGGCCCGGGAGGCCTTTCCGTCTCGCCGCAGAACCAGAGCCTGGAGGGTGAGGGTCGGCGACCGAAAGAACTTCCAAAGATAGAGTCCCAGGAACGCGGTGCCGGAGGCCAAGCCCAAGGAGAAGAGCAGCGGCATGCGCCCATAGAGCGCGGAGGCCCAGGGGTAGTACTCGCGCGGCAAACCCGCGCAGACCGTGAGGGCCGCGCCGAAGAGAAGCGCGAGCAGGAGCTCCTCGCCCCAGGAGTAGGGAAGCCGCCAGCGACGCTTGGATCGTGGACGCGCCCCGACGGCCGGTTTCCCGAAGCCGAGATGGAGGGCGTTCTCCGGACAGACGCTGACGCAGTCGAGGCACTTCATGCAGCCGCTGTCCACCACCATGCCGAAGCGGGCCACCTCATCCTTCACCCGCACGTTGGAGGTGCAAACGGCGCTGCAATGGCCACACCCCTTGCAGGCGTCCGTGACGCGAATGCGAAAGGGCGACAGCTTGTCCATGACGCCGAAGAGTCCCCCGTAGGGGCAGGCGTAGGTGCAAAACCCCTTCGCCCCCAGGAACCAGACCATGACGCCGCCACAGAAGGCGAAGGTCGCGAAGCCCAGCCAGAAACCGGGGAAGGTCTCCCAGAAGGACTTCTTCGTGAGATGCAGACCGAAGTCGGGCCATCCGAAGTCCTCGGCCCACCGCACGTAAAGCGGAAAGCCGAACATGTAGAGACCGGCCGCGAGCGGTACCCAACTCAGTGCACGGGAGCGCAGCGGCCGAGGGCGGCGGCCAAGCTTCTTCAACAGCCAGGCGCAGCCGTCCTGCAGAGCCACGAGGTGGCACGCCCAGCCACAGAAGAAGCGTCCAAAGATGAGGACCGACACCAAGGACGCGCCCAAGAGAATCGCTCCCGCATTCACGACCCCGCGTGCCGTCGTGTACATGGCCTCGCTGGGCTCGAGAGGCGACAAGGTCTCGCCGCGGAGCTGCCAGTGCAACAGGTGCAAGAAAACGAGCACATGGATGCCGACCAGAACCCATGCGCGCCTCTTTCCGGCCCGAGAGACTCGCGGCGTGCCCCGATGAACGGGTTCCGGGTCGTAAAAAGAAGGGGCGAGCGCCGGGCGCTCGTCGGGAGGCGTGCAGGCGGGTTTGTCCGAGGATGTCATGGGTCGATTCTATCTCTTCCGCGGCCGAGGCCGCAGGGAAACCATGGGAAACCGAATCTCCATCGTGATTGCCGCCAAGCCGGTTATGATTCCCAGCCGGCGTGACCCGCGCCGATCCCCTGAGAATAGAATCCGAGAGGAGTCCGAGGATGACCCGTTTGACGATCGCCCTGGCCGTAGCCCTCGGCCTGACGACGCAGTGTCTCGCGCAAAACTTCAACTTCACCGATTTCAGCTCCACCGCCGGCCTCCAATTGAATGGAAGCGCCGCTCAGGTGGGGACGGTCTTGAGAATCAATCCGAACCTGAGCAATCAGACGGGATCCGCGTTCACGACGACGCCCCATGTCGTCCTCGGTGGATTTGACACGACCTTCCAGTTTCGGATCACGCCGCCCCTCAACGGCACGAAGGCGGAGGGCATGGCGTTCGTCATCCAGAATTCGCCGGCGGGAGCCAATGCCCTGGGGGGCGCCGTGTGGGGAATCGGGTACGGGCCCGGCGCCAACGGATCGCCGCTGGCCAACAGCCTGGCCATCGAGATCGACACGTTTCAGGACGGATTCCTCGCCGACACGAGTTCCAATGAGCTGACGGTGCACACCAACGGGACGGGCAACAACAACGAGAACGAAGCCTTCTCCATCGGTCGCGTCACACCCGCGATGAATATGTCCAATGGGGCGATCCACACGATGCGGGTCCTCTACGTCCCCGGTACACTGGACATCTTCCTCGACAACCTCACCGTTCCCGTACTCAGTGTCCCCTACGACTTCATGACAGGTGGCAACTTCGTCAACAATGGCGTCGCCGTCAACGGCCTCAACCTTCCGAATGCGGCAGCGCATCTGGGATTCACGGCGACGACCGGGGCGGGCACGCTGACCGAAACCGTCGAGATCCTCAGCTGGTCTTGGATCTCCACGCCTCTCACCGACCCCTGCTTCGCGGGCAACGTCGGGCAAGGTGTGGGCGGTCCCTTCGACATCCTGACGGTCAACGGTTCGTCGGGAGGTTTCTTCCGCAGGGTCACGGTTCCCACGTTCCAGCCCATCACCTTGGGAATCAGCCAGCCCCCCACGAACCCGAACCCGGCCGACTTCATCCTCTTCGGCACGCTCGGGGCCGCGGACGGGAGCCAGCAGATCACCTTGCCCTTCGGCGCGTTCTGCTTCCCCATCGCGCTTCCCATTCTTCCGCCGGGCACCTTCATCCTCGCCGACACGTTCGGCGTCGGATCGCCCGCACTCGTCCCGGCCACCCCGACGCCGTGGCAACTCACCTTGCCGACGGGCATTCCCTTCGCCGCCACGGCCACCTACCAGGCCGTGGTCGCCGAAAGCGCGGCGCCTTTGCAACTCGCCGTGAGCAACGGTCTCATTCTCGATGTCGTCGTCGGTCCGCCACCCATGATCACGGGGATCAATCCCCCCAGCGCCCTTCCGGGCGGCCCCATCACGATCACGGGGACGGGGTTCGTCCCGAACCTGACCCTCTCCGTGGACGGGACTCCGGTGGTGCCCACCTCCGTCACGGCCACGGAGATCGTCTTCCCGTTTCCGGCGGGCACCTCATGTGGAGCCGCACTGGTGGTCGCTCACCCGGACGGCCAGAGCGCCTCGGCGACATTGAATCCCCAGACCACCATCAACAACGCCATCAATCCCCAGGGCCCGGCCGCGGGCGGGGCGAGTTTCATCATCCTGGGTGCGGGATTCGGCCCCGGAACCACCGTCACCATCGGTGGAAACCCGGCCACGGTCAACACGGCGGGGGCCACGGTCCTCGCGGTGACCACGCCACCGGGCGTCGTCGGCCCCGCCACCGTCGTGGTCACGTCCCCCGGCGGTTGCTCCGCCACGACCACGTACACGTATTTGTAGAGTTCGCCCGCTTCTTCTCAGGGAACCTCGACGGCATCCAGCCATGTTCGACGGAACGAGGACGTCCCCAATCCAGGGGGAGGGTCCTCTCACGGAGGCATGAAGACACCGCGACTTGAGCCTTCACGTGGCGTGCCGGCGCCCGGCATCGGCCCGGTTTCGCGTGCTCACGCGTTCGGGACGAGGTCGGCGGCGGTGCGGGATTCGAGGTGTGCGAGGAAGGACTGCCACGCCGCGTCGAGGAGAGGAGGGCCGGCGGCGGAGGGGGCGTCCAGATCCTGGAAGTCCTCGGCCAGGAGCCGCGTCACGACGGGCAACAGCCGAATGTCCTCGGGCGGGCGGCCCGGCCACCACGCGGGCTCGTCCGCCTCAACGGTCACGAGAACGCCCATGTCGACAAGGATGTCGGCGCAGTCCTCCACCTCCTGACCGCTCACCTCCAGCACGGTCTGAATGTCCGAACGCCTCACCGCAGGCCCTCCCTTCCCGAAGGCGAGGACCGCCTTCTCGAGAAGGACGAAACCCGTGCGAAGCCGGGACGTCTTCTTGCGGCGCTTGGCCTCCTTGCGACGGGCCTCCAGATCATCGAAATGCTGGTGGGTGTAGGCGAGGACGCAGCCCGCGAGAACGATGGCCCAACTGAGGTAGATCCACACGAGGAGCAGGGGAATTGTCGCCAACCCGCCGTAGAAACTCCCCACGGCGCTGCGACTCGAGACGTAGAGGAAGAACCCCCGCTTCGACGCCGTCCAGACGACGGCGGCGAACAGCCCACCCACGGCGGCTGAGCGCAACTTCACCTTCGTGTTCGGCAAGAACATGTAGACGAGCACGAAGCCCACGAAGCTGACGACGATGGGAACGAGAAGGTCGTAGATGAATCGCAGGACGGCCGACTGTTCCAGGAGTTGGTCGAGGACGCCTCCCTGCGGGACCAACCACTCCCCCATCGAGATGCTGAGCGCCACGAGAAAGGGGCTCGTCGTGAGAATGCACCAGAACGCGACGGCACGCTGAAAGTACGACCGCCGCTTCTTGACCTCCCAGATGATGTTGGCATAGCGCTCGGAGGCGGTGAAGAGCCCCACGGAGGCCATCAGCAGGCCGATGATCGCCACCGTATTGACAAGACCCGCCTTGCCCTGTTTGAGGGCATCCGTGGAGATGTTGGCATCCAACCAACCCTCGATCTGCCCGTGGACCTCGGGGGCGACGAACGGAAGGAGGGTCTCCTTCACCCATTCGACGATGCGGTCTCCGCCGGCCAAGACGGCCGCAAAGCTGAAGAAGAGGACGGCCAGAGGGATCAGCGACAGAAGCGTCGTGAAAGAGAGGTTGGCGGCGCGCTCGAAGCAGAGCGCGCGTCGGAATTCGATGGCGGAGAGGAAAAACGTCCGCAGAATGCGCCAGAGGCGGCCGGGCAGTTCCAAGATCTCACCCAGCCCGTCCCTGCGGAGCTTTTGCAAGTCGTCCTTCAGCTGGCGAACCGGTCCCATACCTTCACTCTACCCTCGGTCGCCCCCATGGGGGAAGTGAAGCGCCGCGGGCGCGGAGTGAATCTCCGCACCCGCGACGGGAGCCGAAACTCTCACGGCGCGCCGATGATCGTTTGGAAGTTGACGGCATTCGAGATGCCGAGACTGAAGGCGCCCGTCGGATCGACGACGAGAGCCTGAAGAGTGAACTCGACCTCGATGGGCAGGCCAGGGGCGTAAGTGAAGGTCCATGGCGCGGGAGTGGACCCCAAGATCGCCGGACAGGGCGAAGCGCCACCGAAGTTGTCGGTCAGCATGAAGAGGCCCGGATTCAGGGCGTCCGCCGGACAGGGAACGAGCACCATCGTGCCGATCCCGAAGCCAATGTCGAAGGCGTCAGCCGGCCCCGGGTGGCCAGCCATCCCGAAGATCGCGAAGCTGGACGGATTGGGATTCGTCGGCACCTGGGTGACGGAGAAGCTGAGGGGCTGATTCAAGTCGCTGAGGACCCGGCGCAGAACGCCTCCGCTGGAACCGTTGACCTGCAACACATCGAAGGGGCCACCGGCACCGTTGACACCGATATTCCCCGCAGCGAGGGCGGGGTCCATGATCGGGCACGTCTCGACGAAAAAAGCGTCCAGACCCGCTTCGACGACCGACCCGCCACCGAGGTCGGACGCCGTGAATCGCATGCGCACATCGGCGCTGGGAGCCACGTAGTCACTGACCCGGATCTGCCGATGGTTCCACTGGTCCGTATTCGCGTTGTAGGACTCGACGAGGGTCCAACTGGCTCCTCCATCGTTCGAAATGTGAATTTCGAACACGTCCTGCCCCGGATTCGCACCGAAGTCGTTGTCGTACCAGAAGTCGAAGCTGATGAGCGCGTCCGTGGCGAAAAGATCGATCGTCGGCGAAATGAGTCGCGTGGCTCCGCCATCCACGTCGGAGTTGCCGTCCACGTTGTCGGTGAGATAGCACTGACCCGAACCGTCCGAATCGGTCAGCGGATCGCCCCGATCGCCGCCCCCCACGGGCACGCCGCGATCCCACGCACCGTCGGTCAGGCTGGGATCGTTCTGCACGGTCCAACCCAGGTCCGACTCGAAATTGTCGTGGAAGAGTTCGGCCAACGCGCCCGGAGACGCGATCGCGGAGTGGAAGTTCGCAGGGGCCCCGGAGGGCGCTGTGATGGTCCCGCCCCCTCCCAACACGTCGATGGCGACGTAGAAGTCGATGCGCGAGAGGCACGAGGCTGCGGGCAAAGTACCGCGGAAGAGTCCGCCGCCCAGATCCAGCATGGGAGACGCCGTGAAACCGGCACCGTCCACGGACACGAAGAGCTGGGCGGTGGCGGGATCGGGGGCCCCCCCCTGATTGGTCACCTGCACGTCGAGGTCGTTCGTCTGGTCCGGTTGAACCGTGGAGGGTACGCCGTTGGGGAAGCCGATGGCGAAGGCAGGCGGTCCGACGGGCACGGTCACGGAAGTGGGCGATCCGGGTTTGAAAAGCCCCAGAGTCGGCTGCCCGGGCGCCATGTCCGACGTGAAACTGAAGGTGTAGCAAGTCCCCCAACGCAGAGCGTTCGCATTGGCATTCTGAGCGAAGGTCTGCGTGGTCGCCCAACTCACCGAGCCACCCGTGAACGAGCCGGGCCAGTCCGTGCCGTCCCAGATCACACCGCTGTGATAATCCACGTCGTGGAAGCCGATATTGGTGACGGTCGCGCCGGACGGCATCGGCACGGTGAAGGAGCCGCCGGATCGGTCGGAGTTCAGGTTGTGGACCGCATAGACGTAGCGATGGGTGCCGTCACCGTTGTCGATGTCATTGAATCCCACGTAAAACCGCCCCTCGCCGGGAACGTCGACGGCGACGACCTGAACTCCGGGATCGATCGCGGGCCAAGCCAGAATCGCCGGCTCTTCGCGATGGGTCTGGGAGCCGGGTGCAATCGCCATGTTGAAGCCGCCGCCGCTGGGAGAAAACGTCACCTCTCGCCAAGAAGCGTTGTTGAAGTGATTTCCCGCCTGGGCGTCGTCCGGCGTGACGTAGTGTCCCTCGATGAAATAACTCGCCCCCGCATTGAGAGCGGGATTCACGTCGTCCACATGAACCTGCAGACGCTTGTAAATCGAGTTCCCGGTCATGCCCTGGTCACGGAAAGGATAGGCAAACGCCCCGGTGAAGGCGTTGACCTCGTCCTTCGGGCCGAGCCCCGACTGAGAACCGTTGAGGCTCGAACCGTAGGGATCCGAACATCCGACGCCGAGGACGGTGGTTGTCCCGGGGTTCTGGCAGGTATCGCAAACGCTACCGGCGAGAGCCGCGAACCCGTGCTTCAACCAGGATTGACCGATCTGGTCGAAGACGCCGTTTCTCACCCGGAACAGATGCTGGGCGATGACGGGATGCTGGTTCACGTTGGCGAACCAGTTCAAGGTCTGGTCGCCGATGTTGCAGGATGTGGTCGCGATGCTGTACGCCTCGATGCTGCCGACATGGGCATAGTTGGAGACGCTGGGCAACTCCCCGACGATGACGTCGGGACCGGTACTCTGAGCGCTCAGAGGCGCGGCCAGAACCAGAAACGAGACGGCGAGACCGAAGAGACTTCGAATCATGACATGGAACTCCAGCTGTCGAAGATGCACGATGCGGCAAGTGTTGGAGTGGCAAAGGCCGAAGCATTCTACTCTGGAGCGGTCGTTCCTGTCACGCCGATCTCATTTTTCGCTTCTGGACTCCTTGGGGCCCACGGCGGCCCAGGCATCGAGGAAGGGGCGACCGATCATCGACGTGCGGCCCTTGGGATGGGCCTTCAACTTGGCGAGGAGGGCTCTTTGAGCCGGCGAAAGAATGGACGGGCCGTCCGCCAGCTCGGGGTGGGCGTTGAGCCGCGCCGCCTGGAGCGGGGTCATGGGCAAAAAGCGGAGGGGACTGGCAAGCAAGCCGTGCTTCAAGTCCTTGGCCGAGGCCCGAAAGGCGGAGGGCTTGACGCGCTTCGCATCCTCGCCGAAGACCCCCCGAGCCATCTTCAGGCTCGCCATATCCTCGCAGTAGACCCGTTCCGCCACTTCACGAGACCTCACGGTTTCCAAAAGAGTCTTCAAGGAGAGCGTCGTCGGGTCGTAGCGGACCTCGACCACCTCTCCTCCATCCAGGAAGCCGACGCGCGTGGCGACGAGCCCCTTCAGATCTCCGACGCCGGCCTCCCCCGCCCAGAAGCAATACATGCCCAGCCAAACCACCGCCGTCGCACTACGGCGGGCCTCCGATTCCCACGCGGTGAGCCGCAGCCAACCGGGCACCTTTCTGTGAGCTGCATCGAGAGCCTTCACCATGCGAGTGAGGACGGCCGGCGTCGTCCAGTCCCTACCCAGGCGCGGCGCCAAGTCATCCAGAGACTCGGGCTCGACGATGCGAACGACGGGGTTGTTCCAGGCCCGCTCCTTGAAACGCTTCAAGGTACGGGCGTCCTCGTCGCCCTCCGTGTTGTTGTGGATGACCACGGGCATGAATTCGGTGCGAGCGGCATCGACGACGATGGGGTGACTCAGAACCTGAGTCCCGAAGTTGACGCAGGTCGCTCAGCCGGGGACCTCTTGGAAAAGGATCAAGAGGGGCTTGTGGGTCACACGGGCCTGCTTCGCGGCGGCCTCGAATCCCCGCTGCCAGGGAACTCGACCGTATTCCGGATGCGTCGAGGAGGACTGTCCGCAAGCGCCGATCGCCAGGAACAAGGTGCAGGCGAGAAGGATGACGATGGGTTTCATGGTTTCACGACTTTCGCGTAGTAGGGCAGTTTGACGAGCCGCCATCCGGGTTCGTCGAGACCGATCTCGATCTCACCTCGAAGGACGCCGGGCTCGGCGCCTGCCGTCAAGGTCACGTCGATGCGGTAGATCTTTCCCGGCTCGACCTCGGTGGTCTTGGAAGCGAGGTGGGCGTCCTTTGCCACGACGTCAACGAGCCTCAATCCGTGTCCGAGGGTTTTCTCGACCCGCACGGAGATGGTCTTCTTCTGTCCGGGCTTCAGGATCCCGAAGGCCAGACGACTCGGCGCGACCCGCGTGGAACTGACGATGTCGGCAGTGACGCGAAAGCCCCGTTGCGGCCGGGCGGTGAAATCGGTGGACACGATGACGATGCCTTCGAAACCTCCCGTCTCCATTTTTCCGACCAACGAAATTTCCAGATCCCAGCCGTAGTCGCCGTTCTTCTCGGTGAACGGTTCTTTCTTGCAGGCGATTTTGTCGGCCGGCATGAACTGCACGTCTTTCAGTTTCACGTCGAAGCCCTTGCGCACTTTCATGCGAACGACTTTGGAGACATGGTCGCCGTTCTTGACCTCTCCGAAATTCAGCGTGTGGACGTCCAGAGACCAGATGGGAACGATGGTCCCGCGAATCGAGATCATGGCCTTCGGCTGCCGCGGGTCGCTGGATTCCACGGTGATGACCTTGGCGATCTCGCCCTCGCCCTTGTTGGTGTCCAGATTGAGCACGAGGGGTTCGCGATGGCCGGGGCCGATCTGTGTCCCGGGTTCCAAAACGGGCTCGACACAACCGCAACTTGTGGTCACCTTCTTGACCACCAAGATGGCGTCGCCGGTATTCTCCAAGTAGACGATCTTGCGATCCTTTTCACCCTGATCGCGCGTGCCGATGTTCCAGACCGTGGCGCTGAGCTTCAGACGCGGCCCCTTGATCTGGGCCGCGGAGACTCCTCCGAAAAGACCGACGAGGATCGCTGTGACGAGGAGGATGCGGTGGGTCATGACCAGTCTCATACGGGGACGAACGATGCCGATGCAGTCGAATTCCGACGTGGTCAGATTATCTCGCCCGAGGGCCCCAGACCAAACTCGAACACTTTGAGGGATTCAGAGCCACCGAGATGCGTCGCGGGCGGCCACGATTTGCTGCGCCACATCGTCAGGGGAGCGTCCGTCGGTCTCGATGACGAGGTCCGCCTGTCCATAGGCCGGCGCCCGGCGGGCAAGAATCACCTTCAACTCTTCCAGAGCCCGTGGATGCCGCTGGAACGGCCGCAGGTCCCCCTGAGCGAGGACGCGCTGGATATGCTCCTCCGGAGCGGCCCGGAGCCACACCGTCCGACAGGTGGACCGCACACGCTCGAAGAGCTCCGGGTCCTCCACGGCGGCCCCCCCCAACTCGATGACGCAGGCACCCAGCGTGGAGAGAGACTCTTCGAGAGCCTCTCCCTGCAGCCGCCGGAAGAACGGCTCGCCGTGGAGGTTGAAGACCTCGGAGAGGCTGAGACCCGCGTTTTGCTCTACTTGCCGGTCGATCTCCACGAAGGGGCATTCCAGGCGCATGGCGAGACGTCGCCCCACAGTGGTCTTCCCGGCCCCTCTGAGGCCGATCAGAGCGATCCGATCGGGGGCGGCGGAGCTGAGATCCAGATTCAGCCAGTCGGCGAGGTCCAGCCTCAAGGCACGGGCCAAGCGTACGAGTTTCAAGAGACTCGGATTGGCTCGCCCAGCTTCCAACTCCGTGAGATACCGCCTCGAGAGCCCCGCCCGTTCCGCCACCATGGCGGGACTCCACCCCAGCTCCTTGCGTCGCCGGCGCAGCCTTTCCCCCACGGTGCTCAAGACGCGAGATTCCTGCATAACGATGGCACTATAATGCCATCTTCGTCTTGAAGAAAGCAGGATCCTACCTATCCTTGAGCATTCAGCAGTCCCATGGAGAACCCACGCGTGGTCGAATCATCATCCCTTCCCGAGCCCGTCAACTTCGAAACCCACCCGGACCGCTACCGCCATTGGTCCCTCGAGGTCCAAGGGGATCGGGCCCGACTCACCCTCACCGTGCAGGAGAACTCCGGGCTACGACCGGATTACGTCCTGAAGCTGAATTCCTATGACCTGGGCGTGGACGTCGAGCTGAACGACGTCATCCGCCGCTTGCGCTTCGAGCACCCCCAGGTGCGGGTCGTCACGATCACAGGCGGACTCGATCGTTGTTTTTGCGCGGGCGCGAACATCATGATGCTTCGCAGCTCGCCCCACGGATTCAAAGTCAACTTCTGCAAATTCACGAACGAGACACGGTGTCAGCTGGAAGACGCCAGCGCACAGAGCGGCTTCCGATTCCTCAGCGCCGTCAACGGCGCATGCGCGGGCGGCGGATACGAACTGGCCCTCGCCTGCGATCGCATCGTGCTCGTGGACGATCGCTCGAGCACCGTGTCCTTTCCGGAAACCCCGCTTCTCGGGGTCCTCCCGGGAACCGGCGGCCTCACTCGACTCGTCGACAAGCGGAAGGTGAGACGCGATCTCGCCGACGTCTTCAGCACGACGGCGGAGGGGGTCAAGGGCAAACGCGCCCTCGAGTGGGGTCTGGTGGACGCCCTCGCCCCTCTTTCGAAATTCGAAGAGGAAGTCCGACGCCATGAAGAGGAATTGAAAGCCGAAACCCCCGACAAGTCCGATCGCTTGGGCATCGTGCTGCCCGCTCTCGAACCGACGGAATCGGAAAACACCGTCCGCTATCGCCATGTCACGCTGACTTTGGATCCCGCCGCTCGCACGGCCCGCCTCGTCGCGGAGGCGCCGCCCGACGCCGCCTGCCCGGCGGACGGCGAAGCGGCTCGCGAACTCGGAGACGCATGGTGGATCTTCCGAGCGTTCCGTGAGATCGAGGACGCCCTTTTGCGACTTCGCATCAACCGCCCCGACATCGGACTCATTCTCATCGAGACGAAGGGGGATATCGGGACGGTCTTGGCCGCCGACGACGTTCTGGCTCGCCACGGCGACCACTGGTTCGTGCATGAGGTCGCCAACTTCATCAAGGTCGTCCTGAAGCGGTTGGACCTGACCGCCAAGAGCCTCTTTGCCATCGTGGGAGAGGGCTCGTGCTTCGCCGGCACATTCCTGGAGCTGGCTCTCGCCGCAGATCGCATCTACGCCATCAATGATCCGGACGTGGACGTGAAGATGGCCGTGAGTTCCCTCAACGGCGGCTCCTACCCCATGGCCAACGGGCTCACGCGCCTGCAGACGCGGTTTTTGGGGACGCCGGATCAGACCGATCGCGTGCTGGCCGCGCCCTCTCCCTTCGACGTCGACACCGCCGAGCGCCTGGGGCTCACGACGAGCGCTCCCGACTCCATCGATTGGGAAGACGAGTTGCGCGTCGCCATCGAGGAGAGGGTCAGCTTTTCCCCCGACGCGCTGACCGGCATGGAAGCCAACCTACGCTTCGCCGGACCAGAGACGCTCGAGACGAAGATCTTCGGCCGACTGACGGCATGGCAGAACTGGATCTTTCAACGCCCCAACGCCGTCGGAAAACGCGGAGCGCTCTCCTGCTACGGCACTCCAAACCGCCCCGAACTCGATTACCAGAGGACTTGAAAATGGCCATCAACTACAGCGAGAAGATTCCCAACAACGTCGACCTGTCTTCGGACAAGCGACTCCAGCGCGCCCTCGAGCGTTGGCAGCCGGCCTATATCCAGTGGTGGAAGGAGACCGGCCCCACCGACTTCAACGATGCCGACGTCTACCTGCGCACGGCCGTGAGCGTTGATCGTGACGGCTGGGCGCAGTTCGGGCACGTGAAGATGCCCGACTACCGTTGGGGGATCTTTCTGGCGGAGCGCGACAAGGATCGCACGATCCCGTTCGGCGACCACGCGGGAGAACCGGTCTGGCAAGAAGTTCCCGGCGAGTATCGCAACGCGCTGAGGCGCCTCATCGTCACCCAGGCCGACACGGAGCCGGCTTCGGTGGAACAGCAGCGCCTCCTGGGCCACACGTCACCCAGCCTTTACGACCTGCGCAACCTCTTCCAGGTGAACGTCGAAGAGGGCCGGCACCTGTGGGCCATGGTCTACCTGCTGCATTCTTACTTCGGGAAGGACGGACGCGAAGAGGCGGAGGAACTCCTCGAACGCCGCAGCGGCAACCCTGACCACCCCCGCATTCTGACCACGTTCAACGAACCCGTGGAGGACTGGCTTTCCTTCTTCTGCTTCACGACGTTCACCGATCGTGACGGCAAGTACCAACTCTTGGCCCTCGCCGAGTCGGGCTTCGATCCCCTCGCGCGGACGTGCCGATTCATGCTGACCGAGGAAGCCCACCACATGTTCGTGGGGCAAACGGGCGTCAATCGGGTGATCAAGCGCACGATCGAGGTCATGGAGGAACATCCGGACCACGACGTCCGTGAATACGGCGCCATTCCCTTGGAAATGATCCAGAAGTGGGTGAATCGCTGGTCCTCCTCGTCGCTCGACCTTTTCGGAGCGGAGATCTCTTCGAATGCCTCCACCTTCTTCGCGGAGGGGCTGAAGGGACGCGCCTACGAAGAGAAGAAGTACGAGGATCACAAGGCCCTCGACGAGGCCTACGAAATCGATGTCTGGACCGGCGAAAGGATCGCCAAGGAGGAGGTTCCGCTGCGCAACGCGATGAACGAGGTGCTCCGCACCGACTACATCGAGGACAACCGCAGACAGGTCGAGGTGTGGAACAAGACCCTCGAGCGGGCGGGCGTGGACTTCCGCATGGAATATCCCCACCGGCGTTTCAACCGGAAGATCGGCATGTACGCCAACGGCCACTTCGATCCGGAAGGGAATCCGATCAGTCCCGAGGAATGGAATGCCAAGAAAATGCTCTGGCTGCCCACGCCCGAAGACGAAGCCTACGTGAAATCCCTGATGGTGAAGGTCCACGAGCCCGGAAAGATCGCCGGCTGGATCGCTCCTCCCAGCAAGGGCATCAACGGCCAACCCTTCGACTTCGAGTACGTGAGGCTCTGAATCCCATCGTCGTCCGCTGACCCCCATTCCCGTCGGGAGTTCTCTCGCCCCGGAGAGAGGACTCCCCGTCTCACCCGCGCCACGGCTGGTGGGAAAGGGTTTCGAGCCTCTTCGACGGCCCGATTTGCCTCTCACGGAGCCACAGAGAAGATGGGAACGGATCGTAGGCCGCCCTGCCCATGAGTCTCCGTGCCTCGGCGTCTCCGTGAGATGTCCTTCTTCTTGGGGCGCAGAGCTTGCCAAACTCGCGGGGAGTGATCGAGTGATCCACGCCCCGTGAGGCGGCATGAAAAGCAAGCTCTTCACTCCATGGCGTGGAGGCCTCGCCCGAGCTTTTCCGTGACACGCCGCTAGAGAGGACGGACGCGGACGATGTCCCCGTTCTTGTCGAAGTCGATGCGGGTCGGGCCTGCCGTCTTGACGTCGAGGGTGAGGCCGTTTCTCTCGAGGACCCCCTTTTCGAAGATGAGGGTCGTGCCGAAACAGTCCAGGGTGAGGACGCCCGCGTCATAGGTGTACTGGAGGCGACGCGCCCCCCACCCCACTATGCCTGAGTTTCTTCCACTCCTCTCGCCGGGGACGTAGAGCATCATCGTGCCCGAGGATCTCCCGCGAACGGGCTGGTCCGGAAAAGCAAGGCGCAGGGGGCCGAAATCCAAGACGCCCCATGAACCGACGGCGTAAACAGCATAGCTCACCTTGACGCGCCCGCCGGGATGGACCGTCACGGCCGTGGTCGGCGTCCTATCAAGGGCGATGTCCACAAGTCTTACGTTGTCGTGCCGAACGAAAAGACCGGCGCCCACGGCGAAGAGGATGGCCAAGACACCCGGACTCCAGGCAAACCAGGGGCGCTTGGCCGGCACCCCGGTCGTGACGGATCGTGCGAGCGACGCCGTCATTCCGTGGAACCCGCGATGATCTTCAAAAGATCCGTCGTGGTCAGGATTCCGCAGAGTTTATTCCCGTCCAGAATCGGGAGGCAGCCGATATTGTGACCGCGCAAGAGATCCGCGGCCTCGTGAAGGCTCGTTTCAGGAGTCGCCGTGACCACATCCGTCGACATGAAATCCGCCACAGTGTGATCCTTCCGGATGATCTCGCCGTTCTTGCCGCCCAAGTCTCGCTCGGAGAGTACGCCCGCGAGTCCTTCCTGGGAGATCACCATGAGATGATGACAGCCCTTGACCTGCATCAGCTTCCAAGCGTTTTCCGCCGTCTCTTCGGGAAACGTGGTGACGACATCGGACTTCATGATATTGACGAGCTTCATTCAGCGAACTCCGTGATGAGGCGGCCATCGCCGCAACCATGGGGAGTATCGCCCTCTTCGATCGTCAACGCAACAGATCGAGGATGTGCAGGAGGAGGTCAAGGGTCGCAACGACGCCCACGAGCACGACCCATCGATCCCGCGCAGGGTCCCCCACGACCGGGGCGACTTCGGGGGATTCCCTCCCCGTCGCCTCGAGATCAAGGTCTCCCTCGTCGTCGATGAGCCCCTTGTCGTCCAAGATCCTCGGCGCGAACGAGGGCGATGCCGGCCCCCAGGACGGAGTTTTCGAGACAGATTCGGATGCTCCCGCAACGATCCGGACGCTGAAGAGGGCACCGGTCCGCCCGAGCCCCACCTCGTCTTCATCCTTCAGGACGGCGCGTCGCACGGGCTGTCCGTTGAGAAAGGTGCCGTTCAGGCTTCCCATGTCGTAAAGGACCCAGTGGGGGGCCTGCCACCGGATTTCGGCGTGATGTCCGGAAACCGTGGCGTCGCGGAAGGGGTCATAAGCGACGTCGTTGGTTGCGTCTCTCCCGAACATCACGGACGGGGAGCGGAAGGTCTGGGTGGCTCCCGTCATCGAGCCGCGAAGGTGGTGGAGCACCAACCGGGAGGGTTCGGACGCTTGGCTGGCTCGCCGCGCTTCGGCCTGGATCAAAAGCTCATGGGTTCGTCCCATCGTGCAGGACCTCTCCTCTACGCCGCGGGGGGACCGGCTTGAAATCATCATCGAAAGCGATGAGCAATATACCTGACGACATGATCGGGCTGCGTGAGAAATCCACTTTGCCGGTGGAGAATGATCATGCAGCTCAGGGAGTCGCGCTAAGCGGCGGCCGGTGGGGCGCTTGGGGTGACCTGGCCGGAATTCCGGTGCGGCGGACTCAGGCGGCCCCGTCCGGGCCGACGTCGTCCTCGTTCAGGCGGGCCATGATAGAGGTTTGGTCGATATCGTGCTCGGACCACAGAACCCGCCCTTCCATCCCGCCATGGACGCCCAGAATCTCCCCCGTCACATGGCGGGCCATGCGAGGAGACGCCAGAAACACGGCGGCGCGCCCCACGTCCTTGCCTCGGCCCAGTTGGCGCAACGCGAGGGTCTGCGTCACGCGGGCCACCATCCCCGACGCCTGGAGTTCCGGGCGAACGACCTCACCCTGACTCCAACCGGGCTCGATGACGTTGACGCGGGCCAGAGGGTCGATGCGAGTGACCTCGTTTTTCAACGTGCGAGCGAGGCCGACGAGGCCGGCCTTGGCGGCGGCATAATCGGAATGGTCTCTTTCGCCGAACCGCGCGGCGGTGGACCCCGTGAACGTCAAAGACGCGCCCTCCCCCGGACGTGCGCCGAGTCGCTCGAGCCGCGCCATGAAATAGCGCGCCGTTCGGACGGCTCCCATCAGATTGGACTGCAATGTGTCGAGGAATCGCTCCTCGTCGATGCGATGGAGAGGTTGGGGTTCGCTGGGCCAATGCCCGGCGTTCGCGACGACGTGGTCGAGGCGTTCATCATCCCGGAGAACGCCATCGAGGGCGACGGCGAGGGCCTCCGGCTGGGAGAGATCCACCTGGATCACGCGCACGTCCGACGCCCAGGCTTGACCGGCGACGTACGCCTCGAGCTCTGCGGTGCGGCTTCGGCCCTGGAGGATCAGACGCGCCCCTTCCGCCCCGAAAGCCTCGGCGATGGAACGACCGAGCGAGCCGGATGCGCCGGTGACGAGAACGGTGCGATGGCTGAGCCCTGTATCCATGGCCCCAGACTATCCGCCCCCCGCCGTCGCGTCGACCAAACTACTTCGCGCGCTCGTCGATACGCGCCTTATTCTTCTTGTAGACCGACGTGCCCTTGTACTTGGTCTGGAGCTTCCTGTACCGAGCTCTCGCCTTGTCTTTGAAGTTGGCATCCCAGGCACGGTCCGCGCGCTTCAAGAGTTTCTTGGCGTCCTTCTCCTGGAGGCCTCCGAGAAGACCGCCGAGAAGCCCACCCGGCGTCGGGGCCGGAGCGGGCGGCTTGGCCTTCGGGTCCTGCTTCCCCCCCGGCTGTTTCGGGTCGGGTCTCTTGCCTCCGAGGGCGCCGCCCAGAACTCCTCCCAGGGCGCCGCCGATCTTGTTTTGAAAGCCCTTTTGGATGGCCTTCTGCGCCATCTCCTGAAGGACCCTGTCCATGCGCAATTCGGGACTGCTGAGAGTGCCTCCCACCGGGACGCGGAGAGGCTGGTCCTTGAAGAATTTCAGGAAAGGAGCCTTCGCGAGCAGCCCCGCCGTTACGGGGATCTCCCACACCATGTCCAGGTCACCGTCCAGGCCCACGGAACCCGTCCACCGGGTGGGCACGCCGCCCAGATTCATCGCGACACTCTTCGCATAGCTCAATCGACCGCTGTCGATCGTGAACTCGATGGGTTCGAAGGCCAGCTTGCTCCCGATGTCGGGGCCCAGCCCCAGACCTGCCACCTGGTCGAGAAGAGTCAGGAATTCGGCGCCCTGCACCACGAGATTCGTGAAACCGATCCGGCCGCGGCCGGAGATCCGCTTCTTGGGCAGGGCGGCCCACCCACCCTCGGCAATCTCCTTGCTGAGGCCTCCGGCGTATTCCAGGTGGAGGTTCACGTCGAGGAGTCCCTGCAGAAGCCCCCCCTCTTTCTCCTGACTCAACGCGAACAGCGGATTGACAAATTTGAGCAGGGGTGACATGGCCGCGTTGGCCTGCGCCTTGTCCACGGAGACGTCCAAGACGCATCGGGCATCCTTCCGGTCCTCGAGATCGACGTCGGCCTTCAAATTCAGACCGCCGCCGTTCAGAGCCAGCCGCGAATCCGTGGAAAGATGCTTCTCCGACAGCATCGTCTCAAAGTCGCCATCCAACTCGAAACCCGACACGAGAAGGCGAGACAGCCCCATGCCCGCCGCACCATGGGTCCCTCTCAGGACGGACAGCCAGTCGGCGCCGGCGGCGCTTCCATCCAACCGAAAATTGAGCGGCATCTCCTTTTTGCCCGTCATGGAACCCGGCAACCAGGGCGCCAGCAGAACACCCAGTCGATCCGGTATGTAGCGAAACTCGCCGACCAAGCCTTCGAAGACCGGCGCGGTCTTCCAGCGGCGAATCCGCCCTTTCAAGCTCCCTCGAATCGTCTTGGACTCCAGATGCGTCGAGCCGAGATCCAGATCCCCGCGCTCGTCGTCGAAGGCGAGGTCCAGGTCCAGCGCCACACTCGGCTCCCTGACTTCGAGGACTTTCGCCTCTCCCTCCGGCCGCGCTCGCGCCACGAGATTCTCGACGCGGAGCTTCCCCTTGGCCGACATCGTACCGCCTGTCCGCACGACATCGACTCCCCCCTTGAAGTCACCCATGTAGTCGCCTGGACGCACGCCGAACAGTTGGCCCAGATCCGAGGTCAAGCTTGCCAGATTGACGTCCGGACGGATCTTCAGGTCCATGGCCCCTTGGGGACCCTCGCCCCGAAGGCTCCCGCTGACATCGACCGACCCGAAGGCCCCGAGAAGGCGACCGCGGGAAATCCGAAGCGTCTGGTCGGCGCCGGAGCCGCGCAGGGTGAGTTCAAGATCGAGCGACGGTTGCACCCATCGCCCTCGCTTCGGCTCCGAACCTTCAAGGAGGATGCCGACGGTTTTCCCTCGCACGTCGGCGGTGACTCTTTGAGCCCCCCCCGACGCCGCCATGGAAACCTTCACATCCAGATCGATGGGCCGCAGTGTGATCCCGCCTTCCTCCCCCTCCTTGGGCGCCATGCGCAAAGAAGAGGTGACGAGTTTGCCCTCGAGGGCGCTCGACGCCGAGTCGTGACGCACCGTTCCGTTCCACTGAAGCCTGTCGAATTCGAGACCGGACTCATCCAACCTCCTTCGAAGCGAAGAAGGCATGTGGCCCCGATCGACGGACAGGGGCCCACGAAGATTCACGCGAAGGCTCTCGGGGCGACCTATATCCACCAGTTCGCCGGAGAGACGGCCCTCGATGAATCCTCCCATGATGTCGAGCTTTTCCAATGTGCTGACCCCGCCATCGGCGAGGTCCAGTCGCAGCGCCTCATCCAGGTTCAGCGACAGCGGCCCGAAACCCTGGCCGGAATCATCGATGAAATCGAAACTCGAAAGGACGACCTTGCCGCGGCAAAGAGCCTTCGACTCACCGCCTTCGATGACGACATCGGCCTTGGCGCGACCGCGAAGAACTCCCTGGAGATCCATGAATGAAGACAATTGGCGCCCCAGGGCTCCGAGATCCGCGTCAAGATGCAACTCGGTCGGTTGCAGACGTTTCGTCTCCAGATTCACCCCCCCCAGCGCACGGGCCTGAATGGGACCGAAGTCGAGCTGGAAGAGCTCGGCGGACACGCCCTTTCCCAACCATTCCAACCCACGTGCCTCGAGGCGGGCCTTGTCGGCCAGCGGAAGCGAGGCTCCGGCCCCATCCTTTCCGGAAAGCTCGGAGATCGTCAGGGCGCCATCCAGGCGGGCGGACCGGGGTGCCCCCTCCGACAGACTCATCGTGAGATCGAAGGCGCCCTCCAGGGCACCGTTCAAGGTCACACCGGGCTTGACGTCCAGCACCGAGCCCAATCGGTCGACCATACGGCCCACGTGACCATTCACCATCAGCTTGCCCGTGAGTTCGCCGGAGGCCCCCATCGGCTCGCGGGTCCGGCCGTCGAAGTTCATGGAGAAGGCATCCTCCAAATCCAGCTTCAACTTCTGTGTTCCCGACCCGCTGTCGTCGGCCGCGAAAGCCATCGTCAACGATGCCGCCTTGAAGCTGATGGGGCGAGCGTCGGCCGCCGCACCGCGCCCAAAGACATCGTGGAGTTTGAGATGGCCATCCCCCGAAAGCGCCAAGCCCTCGTCGATGCGGAACGCGCCCTTGCCATCGAGAGTGCCGTCCAGCGCACGGAGGCCCGCCATCGGCGCCAGCAGGGGCGCCCAAACCGCGAGGTCCAGAGGATCGATCTCATAGGAGACGGTCCCCGTCATGCGCTGACCGTCCGGCTTTCCCTCCGGGAAGAGATTCAGACTCGCCTCGACCGAGAGCGCCCCGGCGCCCTTCTTGCCCAGGACGAGGTTCAAATCGATGGGTTCGCGGGTGGAGGGCCATGCCATCCGACCGTCGAGGCGATCGATCAGGAGCGTCTCGCCCCGGGCATTGACGACCTCGATGGTCCCTCGTTCCAACGAGGCTTTGAGAACGATCTCAGGGAGCGTCTCGTCAGAGGTGGGTTCCTCCTCGCCCTCGGACGGGATCTCCTTCATCCCGTCGATGCGGTAACCGCCCTCGGCGTTCTCACGGAGCCGCACATGAGGCGCGACGACACGGACGTCAACGATGTAGGTCTCGGAGAAGGCCTTCCAAAGGTCGACCTTGGTCTCGATGAGTTCAGCACCGAAACGGGTCTTCCCCTCGGGGTCCTTGATCGCCAGCGACTCGATCTTGACGTCGGCGGGCCACGAGAATGTGCAGCGTTTGAGCGTGACCTGACCCTCGAATTGCTTCGAGATCTGCTTTTCGAGTTGACCGCGGACCAGCCCGGAAATCACCGAAGGTGCGGCGAAATAGACCAGGAGAGCCAGAACGACGGCGAGGATGAGAAGGTTACGAACCAGCCGCCTGATGAAAGAGGGACGACGGCGAGCTTCGGGCGAATCGGTCATGGGGGACTCCGATGCAAGACTTCTTGGCGCTCTGCATCGTAACGCCGGGGCCCCGGGAGACGCCAACCCTTGGGGAATTGGAACTGATCAAATGCGGGGGGGATTTTTCTTGCTGTGCCACCAGATCCACACGACGAAGGAGCCGATCATTCCGAACGGCAGAGAAATCATTCCGACGATGGAGAGGAAGTATCCCTTGACCAGGGACTGCCCGCTGTCCTTGACCGCGACCTGACAACTGGGTCAGCCGAAAGCATTGGACGAGAGAGACATCCAGAGGATCACGGGGAGGAGAGTGATGAGCCATTTCTTCATGACATGGAATCCAAGACGAGAAGCCCCATCAGCAAAGCGATGTGCACGACCGACCCCTTCAAGACCCAGCTCGCCGAACGGGCGGTGGGGCTCCCACGGAAAAGGATCGTGAGAAGGAGGAGCCCCGTCCCCAAAAGCATCGCACCCGCGGCATAGCCCAGCCCCACCATGGAAAGGCCGACGGGCACTAAGCTCACGGCCATGAGAAGAGCCGACTGAGTCACCATCTTTCGCGCAACCAGCGAGCCGTCGGCGTCGCGGCCCGACCACATCGCGTACCCGGCGCGGGCGTAGTCTTCGCGGTACAACCACGAGATCGCCAGGAAGTGCGGGAATTGCCAGAGGAACAGGATGGCGAACAACACCCAGGCCTCGGCGTCCAAAGATCCCGTCGCCGCCGTCCACCCCATCATGGGCGGGAGGGCACCCGGCACGGCGCCGACCGCCGTGTTGAGAGGACTGATCCTTTTGAGCGGAGTGTAGACGAGAACATAAGTGACGACGCTGAGCGCTCCCAGCACCGCGGTGATCGTGTTGACCCGCCAGGCCAACCAAACGGTTCCGAGCACGGCCAACGCGACGCCGTAAACCAAAGCCTCCGTTGGACTCACCCGGCCCGCGGGAAGGGGCCTCTCTCGAGTCCTCTTCATTTTCAGATCATGCCGGCGCTCGATGAATTGATTGAGGACGATGGAGCCGCCCCCGGCGAAGCCGGCTCCCAGGAGGAGGTCCAGGAGCAGGAGGGGCTGCCAAGCTCCGCCGACGGCCACGAGGTAGCCGGCAGCGGCCGTGACGAGCACAGCCCCCATGGCCCGGGGCTTCGTCATGCTCAGGTAGTCACTCAGGCGATTCATCACCATGTTCCGAAGAACCTCTCCCCAATGTCAGGAATGGGCCGGAGCCGTCGTGGTGCCGGGAATGGGGCTTCCATCCGGCGAATGCTGCGGTGCGAAATCCTCGGGCATGTCCGGGTGGCTGTACTCGTAGGGGCCACGGTAAACGAGAACGGATTCGGAGAAATTGCCGTGGGGAGGCGGCGTGGGAGCCGCCCAATCGAGGGTGTTGGCCCGCCACGGATTCTGAGCGGCCTTCTTTCCCTTGTACAGACTATGGAAGAAGTTGATGAAGAAGGGCAACTGTGAGAGACCGAGCCCGATGGCCGAGATGGTCATGATCACGTTGGCCCAATGGTATTGCACCAGGAATTCATAGCCGCCGCCGCCGGCTTTCACGACTTCATCCGTCATGGCGGCCACGGCGATGCGACGCGGATGCCCCTGAAGCCCCACGTAGTGCATCAACATGAACGTGCCGTTCAGGAAGATGAACGTGAGCCAGAAGTGCAGCTTGCCCAACATGGGATTCATCATGCGCCCGAACATTTTCGGGAACCAGAAGTAGATGGCGCCGAAGATGGCCACGACGGTGGACGCGAAAACCACGTAGTGAATGTGCGCCACGATGAAGTAGGTGTCGTGGATGTGAATGTCCACCGGCGTCGCGGCCATGAAGATGCCCGAGAGGCCGCCGATGATGAACATCCCCACGAAAGCCAACGCCCAGAGCATGGGCACCTCGAAATGGATCTGCCCACGCCAAAGTGTCGCCAACCAGTTGAACACCTTGATGGCGCTGGGAAGGGCAATGAACATCGTCGAGACCATGAAGGTCATGCCCAGATACGGGTTCATCCCGGACTGGAACATGTGGTGCCCCCACACGATGAAGCCCAGTCCCGTGATACCCGCCATGGCATAGACCATCGGTCGGTAGCCGAAGATGGGCTTGCGCGCAAACGTGGCGAGGATGTCGGAGGCGATGCCCATGGCCGGAAGGACCATGATGTACACCGCCGGGTGCGAGTAGAACCAGAAGAGGTGCTGGAACATGAGCACCTGTCCCCCCCCCGCGCGCATGGCGTCCATGCCCGCATTGGCCTCCGCACCGGAGTAGATGAGGCCGCCGGCCACCAGGCCGTCCGGCACGAAAAAGCTGGTGCCCGCCACGCGGTCCAAGAACAGCATGATCAAATTGGAAGCCAGCACGGGGGTCGCGAGGAGCGTCAACGTCGACGTGATGAGGATCGACCACACGATGAGGGGCATGCGGAAGAGCGTCATCCCCGGCGCACGCAGCTTGAGGATGGTCGTGATGTAGTTGACGGCCCCCATGACCCCGGAGAATCCCGTGAAGAGGACTCCCAGAGCCCAGAGATTGACACCGTTCCCGGGCATGATCGCGGAGAGCGGGGGATAGGCCGTCCATCCCGCTCCCGCCGGCCCACCCTCCACGAAAAAGCTCACCAGGAAGAAAACCGCCCCGGTGAGGAACATCCAGTAGCTCCACATGTTGAGGCGGGGAAAGGCCATGTCGCCCGCGCCGATCATCAGGGGCACGCACCAGTTGCCGAAAAAGCCGACGAGGAGCGGAATGATGACCAGAAAGATCATCACCGAAGCGTGCATCGTCATCGCCGCGTAGTAGCCCTCGGGAGAGATGGTCGAAAACATCCCCGAAGCGTCGGGATTGGCCTGACCGACCAGGTATCCCGCAAGGGGAATCTTGGACCAGGGCCAAGCGATCTGCCACCGCACCGTGACGGCGAGGAGGCCGCCCAAAAGGAACAGGAGGATCGCAGTGAAGAGGAACTGCTTGGCGATCATCTTGTGGTCCACGCTGAAGAGATAGTGCCGAATGAAGCTCTCTTCGTGGTGGTGTTCGTCGTGCCCGTCGTGTCCGTGATCGGCGGCTGCCGCGGCTGCTGCTGCACTCATGCTTTCAATCCCTCGATCTTGAATTCGGTCTCGCGGAAAGGTCGCCTCAGCGCCCTTCCTCCCCGCCCTCGTAGAACTCCAGGGCCTTCACGTACTGGTCCACCGGCCAGAAACGGAAGAACTCCGTGGGGCTGTCGTAGTCGATGGGGCCGGCCTCGTCGTACATCTTGGCGTAACGGGCGTCCCACTCCTCGGGTGCGACGATCTCGTACTCGCCGCGCATCTTGTAATGCGAAGCGCCGCAGAGTTCGGCGCAGGCGATCTCCCATTTCCCGGATTTGTAGGCCTGGAACCATCCCGTGATCACCATGCCGGGAACCGCATCCTGCTTGAATCGAAGTTCGGGCAGGAAGAGGGAATGGATGACGTCGAGGGACTTGATGCGGAGAATGACCGGCCGATCCCGGGGGACGACGAGGCGGTTGTAGCTGAAGTCGTCCTCGGTGCCCCACTTGTTGTCGGGACCGGGGTAACGGAAGAGCCACTCGAATTGCTTCGCGAGAACGTGCACCTCTTGGGCCTGAGGGTCATCCAGCGGGGCCCGTTCCGGGTCCTTGATGTCCACCCACAGATTGAACTGGAGGAGCGCCAAAACGCCCAAGATCAGAGCCGGGATGCTCGTCCAGATGATCTCGACCTTGTGGTTGCCGTGGGTGTGGTAAGCCTTGCCGCCTTCTTTCGCTCGATACTTCCAGATGAAGTAGATCAAGAGCCCCTCGGTGCCCACGAACACGACTCCGGTGAGGCCGAAGATCAACCAGAAAAGGTGGTCGATGCGGTCGGCGTGATCGGAAATCGCTTCGGGAAGCAAGATACCTCGCCCCTCGGCGTGGCCCGTCCCCGCGAAGACGAAGAGCAGGCCGACAAGGCATCCGACGCCGCGGCGCAGCCAGGTGTTCCGTCCAAGATTCATGTTCTGTCCATCCCCTCGATTCGTGAATCTGCAGATGACACCGCCGGAGGCTCTCATCCCTGAAGCCTCCGACGGCGTCGTGGCTACTTGCCCATGGTGGCGTTCACCATGGCCACCTGACCGGCGGACACGGTGATGCTTTGGGGCGGGGTCTTCAGCGAACTGCGCTCATGCAAGAAACTGATCTCGTAGGTGCCGGCCGGGAGATTCTTGATCTCGAAGTTGCCTTCGTCATCGGTCACCGCCCAGTAGGGGTGAGCGAAGATGCGGGTGGGCGCCTTCATCCAGCCGTGGATATCGCACTGGAACGCCCCGGAAAGGTCCGGCGTCTGCAGTTGGTCCACGATGTCCGTCGTGGGCTTGGGCTGGGTCTTGTTCACGGAGTCGTTGAGCTGACTCGTGAAGTGGTAGTTGTGGCTCGTGTCGTCGTCGTTGCGGACCTGGAGTTCCTGACCGGCCACGACGCAGAGGACGTGGGGGATGTATCGGCATCCCCTCTGGTCGAGGAGAGCCGGCTTCGACGGGGGCTGGAATTCGAACTTGTTGAGTCCCTTCGACACGTAGACCACCACGTTCTTGAGGCCACCGCTGTCCGAGACCAACAGATCTTCATAGACGGCGTGGTGATTCTTCGCGCACCACGGGTCCTTCGACATGTCGATGGCCTTGGGCTTCCTGGCCTTTCCGTTGTACTTGACTTGCCCCTTGATACTCCCGGAATTGGCGAGGCCCTTGGCGATGTCGTCGCAATTGGTCGTGGGCATCTGGCCGCCCGTGGGGCCGAAGTTCCCGTCCCCGCCGGAGCCTGCATCAGACTTGTTGCCGGACTCCGAACCGGTGTTCGTTCCGCTCTTGTAGTCCTTGTAGTTCTTCGGGCGATTTCGCTTCGATTCTTTTCCGCCGCATGCGGTCATGAACAGACTGGCCGTGGCCACGATCATGAACAGGGCGATCCAGCGTCGCATCATTGTGCAGGTCTCCATTTCTTTCTTCCGGGCGGCTCGACGTCGTCTATGGACGGACGCCTTCTCAGGATGCCATGGGGGAGCCGAAATATCGAGGCAGCTTTCCCTTCCCCTCTTAGCCCTCGCCAAGGCTTCCATCAAGGCGAAACGCCGAACGGGAAGGGCGAGCACCATGATAGAGGGGAGGCATGACGGTGCGATGAGGCAAATCGTCGCAGACTCTCCCCCCCTTGGCGCCCCTGTCCGTCGGTCTCACAATGGGCGCCGCTTCCGGGGAATTTTCCCCAGGCGACGGGAGAGTGGCATGAATCGCTCGAATCTGATCATCGTCATCGTGGTTGGCCTCGTTCTCGTGGTCACCGGGGTGATCGTGGGCAATCTGGTCAATCGAAAGAGCCTGCGACGCGATGCGGAGGAGATGGAAAAGACGGTCAAAAACCCCATGGGGCGCGGCAAGGGGGGTGAAGCCCGCCTCATCGACGCCGGCGTCGTCCCTCCCTTCACGCTGACCAGTTCCGAAGGGAAACCCTTCGGGCTGGGCGACCTGAAGGGCAAGGTGTGGGTCGCTGACTTCATCTTCACGAGTTGCGCGGGCATCTGTCCCCAGATGACCGGCATGATGAAGAAGCTCCAGAACGACCTCGTGGATCTTCCCGACGTGCAATTCGTGTCGGTCTCCGTGGACCCGAAGCGGGACACGGTCCAGGCCCTCGCGGAATACGCCGCGGAGTACGACGCCGATATCAAACGTTGGCATTTTCTGAGAGGCGAGCTTCCCCTCATCCAGGCCCTGTCAGTGGACGGGTTCCATCTCGGGGACAAGGAGAACCCCTTGAACCACGCTCCCCATTTCGCTCTGGTGGACGCCGACGGGCATATCAGAGGTTATTACAATGGAACGGGCCCGGATCGGGCGGCCAGCGTCGAAGCCCTGGCGGAGGACATCCGCACCTTGGTGAAACGGGGCGGGCGCTGATCCCAGCCTGGCATGAGGCCGCCGATGCTCGCCGAGTTCGCCGGCCGAAGAAGGCACGGTTTGGCTCCTGACCCCGCCGCTTCGAGAAGCAAGGCGACGGCGCCGTGTTAGAGTCGGGGATGCCGGACACAGGACGCCCGTCCCATCGCCCGCAGCAAAGGCTGCCCGGTCACGGCCCAACCGGAGAACACCCCATGATTCGACACGGACGCTCATCTCTCATCCTCGCGACCTTCCTGCTGCTCTGCCCCCTCGTTCCGGCTCAGGCCGCGGTGGCCCCTCCGCGCCCCCTCCCCATGACGCTCGGGGTCATCGGCGCCAGCGTGTCCGCCGGATTCGGACACGGCATCACTCTGGCAACCGCTCTCGATGCGGCGATCCACAGACCCCACCGTCTGCTGGATCGAGCGAGTACGTTCTTCTTCATGCGGTACCGCACCTCCACGCCGAAGATCCTCGCGGAGTTCAAGAAGGAGGACGTCGACGGAATCATCGCCCTCGACTATCTCTTCTGGTTCGCCAACGGCAAGAAAGCCTACGAGCAGCGCGCCCAGGACGTGACGAGCGCCATCAAGCAGATTCTGGCCCTCGGCAAGCCGGTCATCTTGGGCGCGGTCCCGCCCCTGCGTCACGTTTCGCCGAGGATGCTCTCCCCCGACAAGGTCGCCCCCTTGGCCGAAGTGCGTCGCCTGAACGCCCTGGTCGCGAAACTCATCGCGAAAAGAAAGGATGTGGTGGTTCTCCCCGTGGACCGTTGGATCGACGCCCTGGAAGAGGGAACGGCCATTCCGGAACTCGCTTCGGTGGGAGCCAAGGCGGTGGCCACCCGGGACATCTTCCAGCGGGACGGTCTCCACCTCTCGCGGACAGGGACGGCCTTCGCCACCTTGATGGTGCTCCAAGCCCTCACCCGCGACGCGGGGCTCCTGAAGGAGAAGGAGAGCCTCCGCATGCTGAAGGACATGGAACGCGCCCTCGACGACAAGGGACGCCGGAAGAAAGCTGCGCCGCCGAAGGGACCGCAGCCCACGAACCCGGACGGGGGACGAAAAGCCGGATGAGCGACTGGATCCGTTACCTTCCGCTCGCGGATGCGTCCCTGAACGCGCTCGCCACCGTTTTTCTCGTGCTCGGCTGGAGGGCCATCCGGCAGGGGAACAAGGAACGACACAAGAAACTCATGCTGACGGCGCTGGCCGCCTCGGCAGCCTTTCTCGTCTGCTATCTGATCTACCACGCCCACGTCGGCAGCGTGCGCTTCACCGCCGACGGCTGGCCAAGGAAGGTCTACTTCTTCATCCTCGTCACCCACATCCCCCTCGCGGGAATCATGGTCGTCCCAATCCTCATGGTGGTCCGGTATGCTCTCAAGGGACGCCTGGACGCTCATCGGCGCCTCGCACGGTGGACCCTGCCCATCTGGCTCTACGTGTCCGTCACGGGGGTCCTCATCTACCTCTTCCTGAACGTCTGGTTCCCGCCCGCGGGAGGTTCCTGAACTTCGAATCCTCAAAGGAGGAGGGCGAAAAGGACGTACCAGATCACGCCCACGAAATGCCAGTAGAGCATGGTGTTGCCCCAGGCCTCCTCGAGGGTGGACGTGATCGCCGGCTGGCGCATCGAGCGGAAGAAGCACATGACCAAAAGGATGATCCCGCCCAGGACGTGGAGGGCGTGGACGACGGTAATCATGTAGAAATTACCGGAGTAGTTGCTGCTTCTCGGCGTGATGCCGTCATACCACAGGTCCGCCCACGCGGAGACCTGGCTGAGACAAAAACCGACCCCCAGCACGAGCGTCACGAGAATCCAAAGGGTCGCCTTCTTGGCGGCTCTTCGATGCACGCTGCGCGAAGCCATGAAACCGGCGGCGCTCGACAAGGCGATCAAGGCCGTGCTGATGTAGAACGGAAAAGGGAGCTTCGGAAACTCGGGTGGAGGCCAGGAACGTCCTTCGCCGGCTTCGAGGATCACGTATCCCGAGATGAAGCCCGCGAAGAGCATGAGGACCATGGCCAGGACGAAGAGGGTGGCCAGGCGAGAGAGGCTGATGGGCAGCCCGCCTTCCGGGGGAAGTGGCGGAATGCCTCCTCCCCCGTCATCGCCGTCGTCACCCCCTCCATCCTCGGGAGGCGGCAGATCCGGGGGCGCCGAGCGCGGCTCCTCGAGGAGAGTTCCCGGCATGGCCAGGTTCACCTCTTCAGCCGCGTCCCACGTCGAACCAGTCCCAAACGTGCTGCTGGGCGTCCGGCGAGACGAGGAAGAACAAACAGAGAGCGAGA
>CAZLGG010000002.1:0-16373 GCA_964559135.1 uncultured Planctomycetia bacterium | reverse complement strand
GAGAACGAAGGGTAGAACCAGAAGCGCGAAAATCGTGCGCTTCTCGAATTTCAGGTGCATGAAATACAAGGCGACCAAACCCGCCTTGATCACCGCCATCACCGAGAGGGCCGACCACAGAGCGAGACCTTCCACCTTGAACCAGGCGGAGAGTTTCCATTCGAAAAGCGTCATCACCGCAAGGACGAACCAGATGACCGTGTAGTCCGCGTGCTGCTCCCCGTGCAACTCGTGCTCGATGACGGCTTCCGGGTCGAGAACGGCGGCACCGCTCCCATCGACGGACACGGCGGCGGGCGCAACGCCCCCTTCGGGGATCTCCAACCGCTGATACTCGGTGCGCTCCACATCGGTGCCACTCCGCAAGGCCTCGATCCGCAGCCGCATCTCGGCCACGTCCTGCTGCCATGCGGGCGTGCTGGAATAGGTGGGGCGCGCCTCGATCTCGTTGATCCGGGCTTCCAGTTTCTGGATCTCTTTGGCGATCCTCGGGTTCTCGCTCATCATCCCATCCTTTCTGTCAACATCTCATAGCAGCCCCGAAACCGGAGGCCTCAGAACGTCTCGCCCCCCAGGGGACGAAGGAGGTAAATGAAGGTGAAAAGAAGAATCCAGACCAAGTCCACGAAGTGCCAAAAGAGGCCCACGATTTCGATCGGGGTGTAGTTCTTCGAGTTGTAGCGGCCCCGCAAGGTGCCGATGAGGATGCAGATGAGGTAGATGACCCCACTCAGCACGTGGAGTCCGTGATAGCAGGTGAGCGAGTAGAACGTGGCGCAGAAATTGTCTTCCCACGGCACCATGCCTGACTCGGACAGGTGAATGTATTCGTAGACCTGGACACCCAAGAAGGACGCACCTCCCAAGATGGTCAGGCCCAGATAGCCCGCGCAGGCCCGGATGCGGTCCTCGCGACAAGCCTGCAATGCATAGACCATGGTCACGCTGGAGCACACCAAGATGAATGTATTCAAAGCGGTGAGATCCACGTTGAGGACGGCCGGATTGTTGGGGTCCGGCCACCAGCCCGCGTGGAGCCGTGTGGCGATGTAGGCCGCGAAAAGGCCCACGAAGCCCATGCCGTCGGAGGCCAAGAAGGCCCACATGGCGAATTTGCCGGGCGTCATCCCCAAAGCCCGACGGGCATCCCGTCCCGGGCGCACTGCGAGTGCTTCTGACATCGGTGTTCCTCGAATTCCCTGCCACGGCCGATGAGGCAATGCATCCCGATTCCAGATCGGCCCATGGACGGCGCCGATTCTAACGGTGCGGAGGCGATCCGCAAACCCGGGGAAGCGCCTGTGGCAAATCGACGCAGCGCCCTTCCTTGAAGGTCCTTGGGGGGACCACTACAGTGGGCCGCGATGGATATCGTATGGGGATGACAGCGGAAGCATGGGCTTCCCGGTGACAGCTTGGCGATCGCGGGGCTCATCGGACATGGATGTTCGCGATCCATGCGACACAATGAGACCGACCGTCGAGGATCGGAATTCGTATAGTCATGTCGCTCGGGGTTCCTCATCCATAACGACGAAAGGGTCATGAACATGACCGAAGACAACATACAGGATGCGACTGCGGTTCCCGAAGCCGCGATCAAGCCGCAAAAGCCGAAACCCAGGCTCAAGACGGATGACGAGCTGGAGAAAGTCGCCGATCGGGCGCGCCAGCAACGTCGTAAGTTCGTGAGCCGCAGCATGACCGGCTTCTTCGTGCTGCTCCTCTTGGCCTTCATGCGCTTCTTCTTCCCGAGGACGCTCTTTGAACCGAAGACGAAGTTCAAGATCGGTCCTCCGGGAGACTACGATTTCGGCGTCGATACCCGTTGGCAGTCCAAGCATCGCATCTGGGTGATCCGCAACGCGGAGGGCTTGGCGGTCTTGCTTGCGAAATGCACCCACCTGGGTTGCACTCCCGACTGGAAGGAGCAGGAGAACAAGTTCAAATGCCCCTGCCACGGTTCCGGTTACACCCCCGAGGGCGTGAACTTCGAGGGGCCGGCGCCGCGGCCGTTGGATCGCTGCCATGTGGAGCTGGACCCCGAAGGCCAGATCGTGGTCAACTCGATCCAGCTGTATCGATGGGACCACCGCTACGACCCCGGCGCGATTCTGAAGGTCTGAACTTTCGGAGCGGTGACGTCTCGTCGCCGGATTGAAGCGAAGCGCACACGAGACTCGAGGGATTCGAAGGAAAAGGACGGACCCGACGCATGACCGAGAACAAGGACAGCGGCACGACGACCAAGCCGCCGAAAAAGTCCGCCAAGGAACGGGTGGAGGAGCTGGAACAAGAGCTCAAGGACAGCCAGGTCTGGAAGTCCGTCTTCCGGCACAAACTGGACGACACGCCCAGAAACCGATCCTTGGCGGTCCTCTCCAACGTCTTCCTCCACCTCCACCCCGCTCGCATCAATCGCGACGCAGTGCGCTACAACTTTACCTGGGGAATGGGCGGGATCACGTTCTACCTGTTCGTGGTGCTCACGCTGACGGGCGTGCTGCTCATGTTCTACTACCACCCCAGCAAGGTCCAGGCGTTCCGCGACATCCTCTACATCATGAACGATGTTCCGTTTGGCAACGTCCTCAGAAACATGCACCGGTGGGCGGCGCACGCCATGGTCATCACGACCTGGCTCCACATGATGCGGGTCTTCATGACCGGCTCGTACAAGCCGCCGCGCGAGTTCAACTGGGTCATCGGCGTCCAGCTGCTGCTGTTCACGATGTTGCTGTCCTTCACGGGCTACCTTCTTCCCGACGACCAGCTCGGTTTCTGGGCCGTCACCGTCGGCACGAACATGGCTCGTGCGACGCCGTTCCTGGGACACGAAGGTCCCTTCGCTCCGGAACTCGGCATCAACGCCTTCAACGACGTGCGCTTCGCCCTGCTCGGCGGCTCCATCGTGGACGCGAATGCTCTGCTCAGAGCGTACATTTGGCACTGCATCGCCATCCCGATCATTGCCAGCGTACTCATGATCGTCCACTTCTGGCGCGTCAGGAAAGATGGAGCCATTTCGGGCCCGTCGCCGGTGATGCTCGCCAGCGAAGTGAAGCCGCCCAAGAAACGATGAAATGAATCGCGGGGCGCCCGAGGGAGCGCCCCGCAATCTTGAATTCCTCCCCTGTGGGGGATCGAGGGTCGAGGGAGAGGGAAATGCCTCAGAATCCAGTCAACAACATCGACGAGTACTTGGTCAACAAGGTCTTCGACGGCCACCAACTCTGGGAACTCGTCACCATTCCTGACAACGTACCCATCGTTCTCATGTTGGGCTTGGTCGTCTTCTTCCTTTGGATGTCTTTCCGACAGGCCAAGGCCAACGACAGGTTGATCGCCAATCTCGAGAAGAATCCCGAGATGGCCAAGACACACCACCGCAACGTCTTCCCCTTCCACAAGAGCTGGGACCGCACCGTCAGCGTCTGGCCCTACCTGCTCAAGCGGGAATTCCTGGCGGCCATGATCGTGACGGCTTTCCTCATCGTCTGGTCGGTCTACCTCAACGCCCCCCTGGAAGAGCCGGCCAACCCGACGCTGACCATGAACCCGTCGAAGGCGCCGTGGTACTTCCTGGGTCTCCAGGAGATCCTGGTCTACTTCGACCCCTGGATCGCAGGCGTCGTCCTCCCCTTCCTCATCGTGGGCGGACTGTGCATCATCCCCTACATCGACACGAACCCTCTTGGCAACGGCTATTACACGTTCAAGCAGAGGAAGTTCGCCATCACGACCTTCCTTTTCGGGTTTCTCGTCCTGTGGGTCGCCTTGGTCATCCTCGGCACCTTCATGCGCGGCCCCGGTTGGATGTTCTTCTACCCTGGCGAACCCTGGGACCACACCAAGGTCGTCGTGGAAGTGAACCGGAACCTCAATGACATCTTCGGGATCACGGGCACCGTTCCCGTGGCCATCTTCGGCGCCGTCGTCGTGGCCGGATACCTGGCCGTGGGTGGAGCCGTCTTCCACGCTCTCTTCCGGAAGACTCGCGTCTTTGCACGCATGAGTACGATCCAGTACGCCCACCTCGTACTGTTTTTCGTCCTGATGATGTCATTGCCGATCAAGATGTTCATCCGACTGGCGTTCAACATCAAATACGTTTGGATCACCCCCTGGTTCAACATCTGAGACATGCCCGCCCCCTCTCGGGGGCGAGATCGAAGGAATTCGAAGGAGTACGTGATGGCTGAAAAGCCGATGGTCCCCAAGGACCCCATCAAGTCCCGTTCCATGAGCAAGCCGATCTTCATCGCCTCGGCTCTTCTGCTCGCATCCCTCCTCCTCTCGGGCTACGACGAGTTCTGGGGAAGGCGCCCCTACAAGGACTTCCAACGGGAGTTCCTGGATCTCTACCAGAACCATCTGGAAATGGTCATGCCCCGGCAGGAGGAGCGGCTGGCCAAGCTCATCGGCAGCGCCACGTACAAGGATCTGGAGACCCGGCGGAAGCTGGCGCTCGAGGACTTGGCCGCCAAGGAACCGGCCATCGTCGAGGAGGTCGAGGTCATCGGCGAGGATCTCACGTATTTGCGCGAGGTCCAAAAACTCCCCAAGAGCCAGTTCAGCGCCTACAAGTGGCAGGCCGAAGCGGCGGCCTCCGAAGACAAAAAACAGGAGATCATCGACAAACTCGATGATCTCCGCCGATCGGTCTACCCCGTCGACCTCCAGTACAAACTGCCCGGCGAAGCCGCGATCCCAGGCGAGTTGAACTACCTCGAACTGGAAGATCGCATCCTCGCTCTGCAGAACCGCAAGGCCGAGCTCGAAAAGATACGCGGCCGCCTCGGCGCCCCCGCGGTCGAACTCAAAAAGCAGATGGACGCCTACGTCGCCAAGAACATCGAGGGCCCGCTTCCGGTCAACGTCGCCAAGCTGATGAAGAAAGCGGAAGACGGCCTCCTCGGCCCGCAGGCCAACAGCGTCGACGACATCCTGCAGATTCACATCCGAGAATTCGACTGGGTCGACCGCTGCGAATCCTGCCATGCCGGCACCGAGGAGCCGATCGACATGTCGCTCGCCGACATCGTCCTCAGTACGTTTTCGGGCCTCGTCGATGAGGAGAAGGAGGACGCCCTCGCCTACGTGCGAGACTGGCTGAAGGAGCAGGACGAGGCCGGACGCAAGGCCTTCACGGATCTGGTGGCCAATCCTCTCGTCGACACCTCCAAGTTTCCGGAGGGAGTGGTTCACGCGGTCGACGACATCCGTCCGGAACTGAAGAGCCTCGTCGCTTTCACGGCCCACCCCACGAAGGAACTCCTGAAGATCCACCCGCCCGAGCAATTCGGCTGTTCCATGTGTCACAACGGCAACGGCCGGTCGGTGACATCGGTCGAACTCGCCCACGGTAAGAACAAGCACTGGCTCTATCCCCTCCACGCCCGCGAGAACTTCGACGCGGGCTGCGTGCAGTGCCACACGAACGACTTCCGGCTCGACCACGCGGAGACGTTCAACGAAGGGCGCCGCCTCTTCGAGCACAAGGGGTGCTGGGGCTGCCACAAGTACCAAGGCTTCAACACCGAGCCGGACACCTTGGCGGAACTCGCCAATCGCCGCAAATCCATCGATGCCCGCATCGAGAAGATGGAGACTCAACTCAAGGTCGCCGCTCCCGCGGAGCGCTCCAAGATCAAGATGGAAGAGGGGCGCCTGAAGACCGAGTTGAAAGAGATCGAAACCCACATGGCGGATCTCGCGGTGCAGCGCAAACGGGTCGGTCCCAACCTCAAGAACCTGCGCGCCAAAGTGAAACGGGACTGGATCCTGCCCTGGCTTCTCGACCCGGCTTCCTTCCGTCCCACGACGAAGATGCCCAGTTTCTTCCGCAACCTTCCTGAAGAACAAAAAGCGGCCCATGCCATCCGCATCGCCGCCTACATCTGGCAGAACGCGAAGGACCCGGGTGAAGTCGTCACCCGCAAGTTCGACCGCGGAGATGCGGCGAAGGGGAAGGAGCTCTTCAAGAACCGGGGTTGTCTCGGTTGCCATACGATCCAACTCGACGGCAAGATGGTCGGCGACGGATTCGCGGCCGATCTCTCCCGCATCGGCGACAAGCACAACTACGACTACACCGTGCGGTGGATTCTGGACCCGGACAACGGGGTGATGCCGAACTTGCGCCTCTCCGTGAGCGACGCCCAGGACATCGCGACCTTCCTCGTCTCGCAGAGCCAAGGCACCCGCTGGGAGCCCACGCCGCAACTCGACGACCCCAAGTTGGCTGAGGAGGGTGCCGCCCTCGTTCGCCATTACGGATGCGCCGGCTGCCACGAGATCGCCGGAATGGAGAACGAAAAGGGCATCGGGACCGAGCTCACCACCGAGGGGTCAAAGCCCAAAGAACGGCTCGATTTCGGCCGCCTCGAGCACGGCTTCAAAGAGCACGGCCAATACACCCACAAGCACTACTTCGAGAACAAGCTGCGCGAACCCGGCATCTTTTGGGTGGGCAAGGTCTTCGATCCGGAAAAGAACGGCTTGGATCGCCTTCGGATGCCCAACTTCCGCCTGAACGAGAAGGAGATCAACGCCCTCACCACCTTCCTGTTGGGAAGTGTGGAGTCGACGATTCCGGAGACCTGGCGCTATCGTCCCGAAGGCCGGGCCAAGGACATTCAGCAGGGCTGGTGGGTGATCGCCAAGTACAACTGCACGGGATGCCACCAGGTGACCCCTGAGCAGACTCCCAGCCTTTGGAATCTTCCATGGTTCCAGGGGGTGGATGCCCAGGGGAGGAAGCCGGAATCCCACCGGCCGCCGACGTTGGTGAGCCTGGGCGCCAAAGCCAACCCCGAGTGGCTGGCGGAGTTCTTGCGAAACCCGGCTCTCACCCATGACCCGGCCAAGTACAACGGCAACGGCGTGCGCCCCTATCTCGATGTACGGATGCCCACCTTCCGGCTCAGTGATGCGGAGATCGAAACCCTCGTCCGGTTCTTCCAGGCGTTGGATTCCCAGCCCGTGCCCTACGTGGCCCCGGACCTGAAGCCGTTGAACGCCGACGAGCTGGCGGGCATCCGCCAACTCTACGCGGACGTGAAGTGCTACCAGTGCCACGCCATCGGCGATCCGACTTGGGACGCCAAGATGAACGCGCCGAACCTCCTCGTGGCTCGGAACAAGCTCAAGTACGACTGGATTCTCCGATGGCTCTCGGATCCCAGCTCGATCGTTCCCTGGACCGCCATGCCCGTGAACTTCGTGGGCGAGTGGGAGGTGAAGACCACCGATGGCCGCAGGCTCATCGGCACGGACTTCAAGTGGGCCAGGGACGGAAAGACGGCCCGTATGAAGCTGAATTCAGGCGAGACCGTCCGCCTCCAGAGGAACGAGCTGGACGGGGAACCCACCTTCCTCCGCACGGTCGGGACGACGATTCCCAAGGCTCTCGAGAACGTCTCGAGCGATCATCGGGATCTGATGGCTCGTTACCTGCTGTTCCACTACGACAAGTCGGAAATCGACAGGGTCTTGAAGAAGTAGCACGGACGACGATGTGATCGCGTGAGGGCCGCGGTGCCGTAGGGCGCCGCGGCCCTCTCATTTGAAGGGTTCCTCTCCCGGCGTCATGATCGGACCCCATGAGTCCACGCAATCCATCCGCCGGCGCCGTCATCACTCTCTTCGTCGTTCTCGCCCTGATCGCCTGGAGTTGGCGGAGCTGTTGGTACGCCACGCCGCTCTCGACCGAAGAGATCCAGAGCCGGCTGGAATCCCCCAAGTCGCCGAATGAGGTCCAAAAAGCCCTCGTCCAGGTGAAGGATCGGCTCGAGGAAAAGGGCGCGGACACAGAGAGATTCCTCCCCGCGGTGATGGCGCTCACCGCCAACCCCACGCCGCAGATCCGGTCCACGGTGGCATGGGTCCTCGGCGCAGCGCCCGACACGGAGGAAGTCACGGCATCGCTGAAGGCGCTTCTCGACGATGAGGACCTCTCTGTTCGCTACAACGCGGCGTGTTCGCTGGCGGCCCATGGAAACGATGCGGGCCACGACGTCCTCATCACGATGCTGGCGCCAACGACCGTGAGAAGCCCCACCGAGGGCGTCTTTCGCAATCCCCGAGCGACGGAGAAGTGGGTCCGTCGGGGGCAGATTCTCGGCCGAGTGGAGACCCCGAAGGGCGAGATCGACGTCGTGGCACCCTTGGACGGCCGGCTGATTCGGCGCGTCCATGCCCATGGCGACGTGGTGAAGGAAGGGGAGCCCCTCGTGGAGATCGACCCCTCCCCGGGTCAGATCGAGAATGCTCTTTACGCCTTGGGACGAGTGGGCACGCGAGAGGACATGTCCGCGGTTCGCGAAATCGCCGAGGGAGCCCGAAACATCACGGCGGGAACGCGTGCGGTGGCCCGGCGCGTCCTTCAGGCGCTGGGGAGCCGCTGACCCGCCCGAATTGCCACGGATTCAGTAGGGCAAGGGGCCGTTCTCGGACTCCCAGTCGTCCACCGGGGTCATGACGATGGAATCCCAGGGGCAGCCGTCCAGAAAGATGTCGTCGGGGCCCTTCGTGATACAGCGGCGGCAACCGATGCACTTGAGAGGATCCACCCAGATGTGCCCGGCGGGGTTGTCGTCGGTGGGAATGATCAGCATGCAGTCCGCCACGGGGCAAAGAGGCTGACAGACCGGGCTTCCCCCGCAGCACGTGCAGGAATCGACGATAACGGCGATTTCCTTCGGCTTTTTCTTCCGCCGTTTTGTCAGGAGTTTCTGGGCCATGTGGGTCCTCGTCTCTTTGGTGATGGGACAGTTTAGCCCAGTGACGAAGGCTCGCAAGATCCCGGGTCGGCTTCTGATGAAGGCCCCTGGCGCCGCAGGACCTCTTGAACCTCGGCGCGGACGTCCGCTGCGTCGAAAACCCCTTCACACTGGAAGACGCGCCGACCGCCGGAGAACAGGAGAAGCGCCGGCGCGCCGATGTGGCTGTACAGGTTCAAAAGCTCCGGAGATTTCTCCACGTCGACAAAACCCACCTTGTAGCCCCTGGCGTTCGCCGCGATCTTTTCGACCTGGGAGATCATGCACTGGTCGCCGATGCTCCAGGGCCGATAGAAATGGACCAGCACGGGTTCCGGGCCGTGAAGGACCTCCTCCTCGAAGCGGTCTCCCGTGAACTCGGTCACCGTCTGCTTCTTGTAGCGGTTGAGCTTCGCCAAGACGAAGGCCCCGATGAGCGGGACAAGGATGAAAAGCCAAAGCGTGAAGCTGAAGAAGCCTTCCTGGCTCTCGCGGGCCCGATCGGCCGCCCCATTCTCGAGGAGAAACAGAAGCGTCACGACCGGTCTCCCGGGTCAGGCGCCTCGACATCGTTGCCATGACGGGCTTTCAGACGCCGCCACCGCAGGAGCGTGTAGGCCCAAACGGGGAGAAGCGGTAAGAGCATGGCAGCAAAGAGCCCTCGGGCTCCGAATGCGGAGAGGGCATAGGGATCCCAGGCCACGACGTAGCTGACACCGAGGACGAAGGCCGCCCAGAGACAAAGGACGGCGCCCACCCGGCTCACGAATCCCATGTCGCGCAGAAGCGTCGAATAGAAAACGGTCCACGCCCCAAGGAACTGGAGAACATAGACGGGGAAGCTCCAGCCCTGAACGCCCTCGTGCCCCGCAAAACGGGAGGCAAAGACGACCTGCAGCACGACGAAAAGAGCGACCGGATGCACGAGATGGAGCACCATGTCCCAGACGCGGTCATTGAACTCCGTGACCTCGGTGGGTGTGCGGGGCGGAGGAGCGGATTCGGCTGGACCTTCTCGCATGGTCGGCTATTTTAGCCCTCACAATGACCAGGCAAAACCCACGGCACGCCGTCGGCGGAATCGTCGCCCTTCTCGTGATCCTGGGGCCCCTGCTGGGGGGCTGCAAGGAGGACTCCAAGGACGACGCGCCATCCTCGAAGTCGTCTCCAACCTCGAACGCCACGGCCTCCTTCTCGAACGACGACATTCGAATCAGCGCGTTCCGAGACGGGACGCGCTGGCGCGTCGTGGCCTTTTTCCCGAAGACCGAGGACGCCGTCGCGCCCACCACGCTGAAGGTAGTGGCGGGAGACGGCAGCCTCGTGGGGTCGTTGAAGACCCCTCGGGACGGGGATCTGACAGAAACGCCCTGTTCCTTCTTCTTCGAGGATCCCGTGGCCCCCGTCACTTTCCAGTGGACCCGGCGCAACGGCACTCGAGGCAAAAGGGTGTGGAGAATTCCCCGATGACCGGCTCCACCCCGCGCACTCCCCCACTTTTGTGGTTCCTGGGCATCCTGGTGGTGGGAGCCACGTGGTGGGGGTGGTCCCATCTCCGCTCCGAGCCCGGCTCCCAGTTGGATCGATGGTCGCAAGACCGCTTGAGCCTGGAGGAAATCGCCCGGGGCCTCGAGAGTCCTCACTTCGAGGAACAGGGACATGCCTTGGTCCAGTTCAGCGTGCGATCCCAAGAATTGAGACGTAACGGTGAGTCTCGGCGCAGCCTGCGACCTCTTCTCCCCAAGGTCGAGCAGATTCTCCGGGCGAAAGACCCGCGCCTGCGCAGTTTGGCGGCCATGGCCGTGGCTTACGTCGACGACCCCGGAGTCACGGCCCGGCTCCTTCCACTGCTGAAGGACGAGGACGGGAAAGTCTCTCTCAACGCGGCCCTGGCCCTGTCGGCTCGGGGGGAATCCGCCGGGGCCGCTCGGCTCGCGGAGGCCCTGACGCACCTCGGCGCCGAAGACATCGCCGGCCGGAAGGCGCTTCTCGAAGCCCTGGCCCCCGTCGCGGGCGCCGCCCAGAAGGACATCCTGCTGCGCGAGCGGGATCGGGCACGGCTGGACGGAGACGCCTCCCTCGTCGCAATCTGCGAAAAAGCCCTTCGCCGTCTCTGATCGCGGGATTTGGCCCACCATTCGCAATGCGCTACAAGAATGCACTCGCCGAGCCAGGAGTGCACACCGGGGATGGGAGCATGTGCCGGCGATCGGCCGAACCGCCCCACGCGAAACTGACAGGGCTCCGAGATCGAGGATTCCGATGAGCAATTCGCCATCCCTTGCCCCGCTTCCCCTTCCGAAGGGTGGGTTGATCACCCCCGCAAAGGGTCACATGCCCACGCTTTTCAGCCTCACCATCTCCTGGGCGGTGGCTCTGTCGTTCGCGACGATTCTGATCCCCTATCTGTTGCATCGCTATGAGGAGTCCTATTGGACGGATCCGGCGACGCTCTCGTTTTGGGGCATCGTCTGCATCGTCTCCACGGCCCACGGAATCCTGGGATACGTCCTCGGGTACCGGAAGGGCGGCAGCCCATGGAATTTCCTCTGGGGCGCCGTGCTCGGGCCCGTGGGGCTCTTGATCATCCACTTCAAGCACAAGGACGAACCGGACCGCCTCCCCGAGCGCCCCACCGGCCTCATCGAAAAACTGGACCGTGTGTGTTTCCTCAACGGCAACCTCTGGTGGGGAATCGGCCAACTCACGGTCATCATGGTGACCCTCATCCGCGCCACCATCTACGAAACCCAGGTGGGCTCCAAGTTGGGAAGTGAGGCCGCGTATGCCTCTTATTACAACTCCCCCTTGATGGGCTTCATCCTCGTGCTCTTCTTCACGACGCTCTACTGCGCCACGATGAGAAAGTGGCCCTTCCGACTCAGTCAGACGGGGTGGCTCCTGACGCACTCCGGTCTTCTGATTCTCCTCATCGGTTGCATGATCATGTACTGGGGCAGCTTTCAGGGGAGCCTCCAGATCCTCGAGGGGCACACGGGCCAAGTGGCCTACAACCGCGACGAACGCCAACTCACGGTCAACATTCCTTCCCTGGGTTTCCAGAAGGACTTCGCCGTCACGGTGGACCACAACCCGGAGGTCGAAGACGTCGACCAGGAGATCGCATTCACGGCCGGGCCCACGGACAAGCCTTTCAAGATCCGTATCGACCGCTATTACGCCAAGGGCCGATATGTCGAGGGACTGCGCCCGCGCGAGCCCGATCTCACCGGTGAACGGGAACCCTCCCCCGGCGCGGAAATCGAAGTCATCGCACCGGGCCAAAAGCGTCTCGTCGCCCTCTTGGATCGACAGGGTTTCCAGAGCCGCAGCGTGGGTCCTCTCCAGATCGCCATTCTCACGATTCCGAAGGGACGGAGCATCGACCAGGCCAACCTGGAGAAGGGCCAGGTCGTGGTGGGCATGAGCGCCGAAACCGGCGAGTTCGTCCTGGCGTTCGGTCAGCAAGGCGCCGCTCCTCGCGTCGAGCCCCTTCACGTGGGGCACTCCTATCGGCTGAGTCGAGGCGCTCCGATCCGGCTCATCCCGCGGGCCGTCTACAAGGACGCCACCTGGGACGAGGGCTGGGCCAACGACGCCAAGAAAAACCCGTGGGCCACCCTCCACTGTGTCATCGAGCACGAGGGCAAATCGGACACGGCATGGGTTCCTCGCTCATACAGCGCCCCCCAAGTCGCACGGCTGGGCGGCATCGAGGTGCGCCTGCGCTACGAGCCTCTCCCCCGCCGCTTCCCCTTCTCGCTTTCGGTACTGGATTTCCGCGAGATCGACTACCCGAACAGCAATCGCCCGATGGCCTTCGAGACGAATGTGGTCCTGGATGATCCTGAGCTGGGAATCCACAAACCTCTTCTCATCGACATGAATCATCCGCTTCACCATCGGGGATACAGCTTTTTCAATTCGTCGCCCGTCGACGACGCGTCCCGACACGTGCGAGGCATCGTTCTATCCGTGTCGCGCAATCCAGGCTACCCGACGATCATCTTCGGTTCGATCCTCACGACGCTCGGCATCATCGTGGTCTTCGCATTCAAGAAGAACCTCCAGCGAATCGAACAACGCCGGAAAGCTCGGCGCAAGGAATCCGCGACGCGCAGTGCGCCCCAACCTGTAGGAGTCTGATCATGGCTGACAAGGGACGAAGAGTCTTTGGCTTCATCACGGGCGGCGTCTTCCTCGGCATCGTGCTGATGGTGGCACTGATCGGCATGTACGAACGCAATCGCCGGGCGGAGAAATCCAAGGACGCCCAAGCGAAGATTGACGCTGTCGCCGAAGCGCTGCCCGACATGTCGAAGGTCAAACGCTTGCAGGTCATCTACAAGCAGCGGGTTCAACCTCTGGACACGGTCGCTCGACGCCGCGTGCGGGAGATCTCCGGCAAGCGCAAACTCTATGGCGCGGAACCGGCCCTGACGCTCATGTCGATCGCGTTCGACGGTCCCGACTTTTGGGACGACATCCCTTGCATCTCGGTGATCCACCATCGCAACAAGGAATTCGTGGGGATGAGCGGCGATCAGTCACTCGCCACACCGCGCCAGGTGCGTGAGTCGGAAAAACTGGCACAGCAGGCGAACAAGCTCATGGGTGAGTCCTTCGGCGACCTGATCGCGATGGACCAAGAAGTCCTCATGATGAGGAATGCTCTGCGCCTCATCGACACCCGATGCATGGACGTCTTTCACATCGTTCCACCCACGGAAGAGCAGACGATCGTCGAGGAGGACGCCCATCGCTTCGACTGGTATGCACCGAACGACATCGATCGCGCAGGTTACCCGACGGAGGTGGCGAAGACGGTCAAGTCCGCATGGCGCGACTTCGAAAAAGCGTGGACGAAGCGCGACCAAGTGGGCGTGAATGATGCCGTCACCAAGCTCGACGAGGTTTGCAGGGGGCTGCGGCCCGATCTCGTCAGGAGTACGGACAAGATCGACGCGGAGCTGGGATTCAACCGGCTCCAACCCTTCAGCCGGGCGTCTTGGCTGTACTTCTTCGCAGCGGCATTCGCGCTCTTCAGTGGTGTCCTCGCGTCGCGGTGGATGCGGTGGACGGCAGTTGTCCTCGCCGCGGCCGGTATCCTCCTCGAGATCTGGGGGTTCTATTGGCGCGTCAACCTGGGATTCGGCGTCGCCATTCAGAATCTCTACGAGTCCATGGTGGCCGTCGCCCTGGCCGCAATGATCATCGGACTCATCGTGGACCTGAGACGCAAGGGTCAATGGGCCATCATGGCCTGCGGCCTGGGCGCCTTCATCATCCTCCAGGTTGTGGATCACTTCAGCGTCAAGTTCGACGACGCCATCGGCGGGACCATCGCTGTGCTTGCCAACAACATCTGGATCCATATTCACGTGCCCGTGGTGATGACGGCCTACGCCGGGTACTTCGGGGCGTTCCTCCTCTCGTGCATTGCCCTGCCCTGGGTCCTCTTCTCGGATCGCCGAGCAAGAACGCCCGAGTTGAAAAGCCTCCTCCATACGGCCGAACTCCTCGTCAACGTGGCGACTCCATTCATGCTTGCGGGCCTCGTGCTGGGCGGCGTTTGGGCGAGCAAATCCTGGGGACGCTTCTGGGGTTGGGACCCCAAGGAAACGTGGGCGCTCATCCTCTTCCTCTACTACATCATCGTGATCCACGGCCGGTTCACGGGATGGCTGAATCCTTTCTGGCACTCCCTCACCCTTTTCTTCGGCGGCTCCGTCCTGCTGTGGACCTACTATGGAACGAACGAATTCCTGGTGGGGCTGCACTCCTACGCCGGTGAGGGGCAGGCAGGCGGGATGGCCGAGCGCCTCTTTCACGCGAAGAACCTGTGGTTCACGGCGAGCAACGCAGCCATCATCGCCATCTGTCTCTTGAGCGTCGTGTACTACATGGCGACCGGGAAAGCCGGCGCGGCGTCGACGAAAAAAGCGGGTGCTGAACCCCCGGCGCTGCCCAAGAAACATGCCGCGGGGCACGCGAAGGGTTGAGGAAGAAAACGATGTCGGATCTGAACTCTCCTGGCGAGGACAACGTCGCGCGCATCGCGGACCTCACCCATGGTCTCATCGAGGCCATCGGTGAGGATCCCGCTCGCCCCGGCCTCCTCAAGACGCCCATGAGAGTTGCCAATGCATGGATGGACTTGACCGCCGGCTATCGGGTCGACCTCGATCAACTCCTCAACGGCGCCGTCTTCGAGGAAGATGCCAACGAGATGATCGTCGTGCAGGACATCGAAATGTACTCGTTGTGCGAGCACCACTTCCTGCCCTTCTATGGGAAATGCCACGTCGCCTACATCCCGGACGGCAAGATCATCGGCCTTTCCAAACTTCCGCGGATCGTGGACGCCTACGCCAAGCGGGTGCAGGTTCAGGAACGTCTCACGACCCAGATCGCCAACGCGATCCAGGATCTTCTGCAGCCCCTGGGAGTGGCCGTGGTCATCGAGGCCTTTCATCTGTGCATGATGATGCGCGGCGTCCAGAAGCAGAACGCGACGACGAAAACGAGCACCATGCTCGGGCACTTCCGCAGCAACTCGAAAACGCGCGCGGAATTTCTGTCCATCCTCAACCGCAGACTCTGAAGACTCGACGGGAAAGGGACAGAACATGGGCTCCACGATGGGCGCCGACAAAGTCCGACTCCGAAGCATCCTCGCCAAACTCGATCGGCTCTATCCGAACCCCCGCTGCGCTCTCGAGCACAAGAGCCCCTACGAGCTCTTGGTGGCCACGATCCTCTCCGCCCAATGCACCGACAAACGGGTCAACATGGTGACCCCGGCTCTTTTCGCCAAGTACCCGACACCGCGGGATCTGGCCCACGCCTCCCAAGACGACGTGGAAGCCCTCGTTCGCAGCACGGGGTTTTTCCGCAACAAGGCGAAGAACATCATCGCGTGTTGCCGACGGATCGAAGAGGTGTACGCAGGCCACGTCCCCGACTCGATGGAGGCGCTGACGAGCCTGCCCGGCGTGGCCAGAAAAACGGCGAACGTGGTTCTCGGAGAATGTTTCGACAAAGCCGTGGGCGTCGTCGTCGATACCCACGTCGCCCGCATCTCCCAGCTCTTGGGGCTCACTCGCCACAAAGATCCCAAACGAATCGAGCAGGACCTGATGGAACTCCTCCCCCGAGACCGTTGGATCCGGTTCTCCCATCAACTCATTCACCTCGGCCGCAACATCTGCATCGCTCGGCGGCCTCGCTGCACCGAGTGCCTCTTGGCCCCGGAGTGCCCCTCGGCAACGTCCTGACGCCCAAGGGTTTCGCTGCGCCGGCAGAATCGTCTCGTGCGAGAACACAAACCCCCAAGGACGTGGCGATGGTGGAGCGCATTCGCCCGTTTGCAGGGACGGGCCTCCTCCTCGTTCCCCAAGCCCCTCGCTCAAGAATCGAAAGTATCTGGACAAGGCATATATGAAGAGTTACTGTCATGGGTGTCACGGTGGCATTCATGAGAACGGGGAAGGAGAACCCGTGCATGTGCGACGACAGCGAGACGGCGGGCTCTCGAAACCGCCAAGGGACGGCTGCGGCGGACCCGAGCGCATGGGTAAGTTCGAAGGAGGCTCTTGAGCGGGCCCTGGC
>CAZLGG010000001.1:40134-142973 GCA_964559135.1 uncultured Planctomycetia bacterium | reverse complement strand
AAGCGACGTCACCTGGCTCATAGCCGTGTTGGCGTCGATGTCCTCGCGAAAGAAGTCCTTCACGACGCTGACCCCCAACATCGAGCGGGCCTCCTGGTGTTCGATGCCGACGCTCTGGCCGGTCCATCTCTCGAGGCGACTCGTCATGTCCCGTTCGACCACCTCGGGCGGCATGCCCGGGTAAAGGGTGAGGATCTGGATGGCGGGGGTCTTGAAGATCGGCAGAAGGTCCGAGGGAATCTGGCGAAGACTCGCCACTCCCAACACCACGAGTCCCAAGACGAAGACAACGACCAGATACGGATTCTCAATGGATCGCTTGACGATGCCCATGGGCTTGACCTCGGCTGGGTGCCTGAGCGCTCCCAGGAGCCGGAACGTCACCTTGCGCGTGCTTTCCTCATGGAAAGCACCTGGGTCGGCAGCGAAGGTGTCACTCCCCGGAAGTCGCTTCATCCACAGACTACACCAAGCAGGTGGCCGCGTGCAGGGGGTGCCCGGAGGTTCGGAGCAGAGGTTTGGGGCGTCCGGTGAGGGCACACAGGTCACCTGTGGAGTGTGGACGTCCTCGCATCCTCTCATGGAGTGTGGACGTCCTCGTCCACTGCCTTGGAGAAGGAAAGAAAGGACGACGGGGACGTCGTCACTCCAGGAGAAGAAAGGACGACGTGTCAGGAAGAAGGAGCGCCGTCCTTGGAAGGAGCGCGCCTGAAAACCGCTGCGTCGGAACACGCATCCAGGAGGGGGCGAAAGATACGGCGGAAGAGATCCGTTTCGAGGAGGAGGTCGGGATCGAGTTCCCGCTTCAGACGCAGGAACGTCTCGAGGTTTTCCTTTGGATACGCCCGTTCCACCGTGGACGGACGCATGACGGAATCCTTGGCGAAGTAGAGGCGGCCTCCGGCGTCGAGGACCAGCTCTTCCATACCTTCCGCCATCTCCCAGACCGCGGACTTCCCGCTCCGCGTCACCTTGATATCCATGGCCAAGGAATAGCCGTCGACGGCATGGGTCATGAGGAAGGGGTCCGGCTTGTGCCTCTTCGTGACGCAAAGATAAGGCGGATGCCCGTGGAGGTGGGCGTGCTCGATCAGTTTCTCGAACACCCGCACCGCATGAGCTTTGGGCACGAAGGCCTGAAACTGAATCAACCCGCCCGGCAGGTATGCCTTCTTCCACCCGGGGACATAGTCGAGGAGAAAGTGATAGGCCGCATGGGCTTGACGGTAGACGCCCTTGGCGGCGTGGCGCCGACCGGACCAGGTCTTCATGGCGTTGACCAGACGCATACCCGGATCGTTGAGGAAGAACCAAAGGCCCATCCACAGCCAGGAGTTGGGAATCACGCCGAAGAATCGGCCGGGCAGGCTCTGTTGGGTGAGCTTCAGGGTCGTCGCGGCCTCGGGGTCCTCGCCGTCCTTCAGGTCACGCCCCCTGTGGACGAGACCGCGACCCAGCTTCCTCCCCCCCACCATGCCGTCGTGCCAACCGACCAGATAGTCGGCGTCCGACTCCAGGCGATCGAAGAGCTCGAACGTCTCCGCCATCGACGCGACCGCGAAGGGCTCCACTTCCAGAAGTCCGGAATGGACGCGCTTCATGCGGCAAGTGATGGAGGTGAACACACCCAACATGCCCAGCCCGCCGATGGCGGCCAGGTAAACCTCGCGGTTCTCCTTGGGACTGCAGGTGATGAGGCGACCGTCCGTGAGAAGAAGGGTGAACTCGACGATGTTTTCGCCGAAGGTCCCCAACTTGAAGTTGTTCTTGCCGTGGATATTCATGGCGGCGGCCCCGCCGAAGGTGACCTCCATCGTCCCGGGAACGACGGGCAACCACCAGCCATCCTCGAGGGTGTGGCGCCATGCCTCCCGAATCGTGCAGCCGGGTTGGACGCGCAAGAGCCCCTCATCCGCGTCCCAGTCGAGGATGCGATTCATCCGAGTGAAATCGAGAAGGAATCCGTCCTGAACGAGGGCGGCGTCCCCGTAGGAGTTGCCGCCGCCTCGGCATCCGACCGCACACCCCTTCTCCCGCGCCGCGGCGAAGACATCTCGAATCTCCTCGACGGTCCGGGGGGAGACCACGTAGGAGCAAGATTCCTGCACCATCCCCCAGGATCTGACGCGCTGGAGAGTTGGAGGAGGTTTTGCACCCATCAAATGTCCATCCTGCGGAAGATGAAGGATGGGATGTTGCGAATGACGAGAGCCACTGCCATCCATCGAGCGGGCACGTAGCGAATTCCATGCCGCTTTCGGATGTGCTTGGCGATGATCCGAGCGGCCCGGTCGGCGGAGATGACCCAGAAAAGCCCCTCCTTCCCCTGGGTCATGGCGGTATCGATGAAGCCGGGGCGGATGGTGACCACGGACACCTTGTAGGGATACAGACGGTTGCGGAGAGACTCGAGGAAGGTGTCGAAGCCCGCCTTGGCCGCGTGATAAGCAGGGTAGGCTCTCCGCCCCCGATCCCCGGCGATGGATGAAATCCCGCAGATCGTGCCGAAGCGTTGGGTCTTGAACTTCACGGCCACGGCATCGAGCCAAGCGACCGCTCCCATGAGGCTCACGTCGAGAATCAGACGGTCCTTGTCCGCGTCGAATTCGTCAGGCCCGATGTCCGGGAGCACGCCGGCGGCATAGACGAACGTATCCAGACCTCCGAGATCCTGCACGATCCGCTCGAAGAGGACGGTGACCTCGTCGTGATTGCGCACATCGTGAACGTAGGCCCGTGTGGCATCGCGCCCGGCGATCTCATTGCACCGCTGGACGACCTCGTCGAGCTTGTCCTTGCGGCGCGCGACGAGCGCCACGTCAAAACCATCCCCGGCGAGGACGCCGGCCAAAGCGGCGCCGATACCCGACGATGCACCGATGATGAGCGCCGTACCTGTCACGATTCGGGGGGTCCTCCCTCGTCAACATCGGCGTCGGGGCGGGAAATCCTGTAGATCAGCCAGACGGCAACGAGAAAGACCCCGCCCGCGAGGGCGAGGCCCAACCATTGTTCGGAGGTCCATGTCGCGGGACCAAACTCCGCGAGGACGAGGCCTGGGATCGAAGGCGTCTTGGCGCCCCCCCCGTCCGGCCCGGCCCTCAAGGCCCTACTCCTCTTCCTGGACGGCCGGCTCGTAGTTGACCAACTCGATGATCGCCTTCTCACCGCCATCACCCAGACGACGGTCGCTCAGCCGCAGGATGCGGGTGTATCCGCCGGGACGATCCTTCATGGTCGGCGCGATGTCGTCGAAGAGGTGGCGGGCCACATCCTTGGCCTGTCGATTGTTCCCGAGGGCCGCAACCGCGCGGCGCACATTGGGAATGTTCTTCTCCTTGGCCAGCGTGATGAGCTTTTCGGCGTAGGGCCTCAACTCCTTGGCCTTGGCCACCGTGGTCACGATGCGGTGGTGCTGGAAAAGATGGCAGGCGAGATTCTGCAGCAGGCGCTTGTAATGGGGCCGACTGCGGTTCAGTTTGCGTCCGGCGAGTCTGTGTCTCATGGCTTGGGCTTTCCGCTTTGCGGGTCGTTCCTGATTTCAAGCGTCCTGGGCGACGTCCATCCCCAGTTCGAGCCCGAGTTCCTCGAGCTTGCTCACGATTTCCTTCAGGGAGGTCTTTCCGAAGTTGCGGACGTTGAGCAACTCGGTCTCGGTCTTGATGACCAAGTCCCGCAGGGTCTTGATCTGTTCCGCCTCGAGGCAATTCATGGAACGCATGGAGAGCTTGAGTTCCTCGATGGGCATGTCGAGCTTCTCTTGGAGTTCCTCCTCCTCGGGCGAGGGCATGGCCTGGGGACGCTCGACACCCACGGGAGTCGACATGTCCGGGCCGGCTTCGTCGTAGGAGACGAAGGGATTGAGGTGCTTACGATAGATCTTGCTCGCCTCCACCAAGGCCTGGTCGGGGCGAAGCGTCCCGTTGGTCCAGATCTCGATGAACAAACGGTCGTAATCGGTGAGCTTGCCGACCCGGGTGTCCTCGGTGCGGTAGCGGACACGACGGACCGGGGAGAAAGCGGCATCCATCCAGATCTTGCCGATCTCTTGGTCCGTGTCCTTACGGGCGCCCTTGGTCGCGCCGCGCGTGGAGCCGTGCTCGTTTTCCTCGGCCGTGAGGTACCCCCGACCCCGCCTGACCTCCACCTCCATCGAGAATTCGCGGTCCGAGGAAAGGGTGCAGATGTGGAGATCCGGGTTCACGATCTCGGCGTCGGACGAAGCCGTGAACATCGCCGCCGTCACGGGTCCCTTCTTCTTCTGGTCGAGAGTCAGACGAATGGGCTGATCTCCGTCGTAGCGCACCTGGAGTTTCTTGAGATTCAGCACGATGTCGACGACGTCCTCGACGACGTCCTCGACGGGCTGAAACTCGTGGGCCACTCCTGGAATCCGCACCCATACGGGGGCGGTCCCCTGAAGCGAACTCAAAAGCACGCGACGGATTCCGTTTCCGATCGTGTGGCCGAACCCACGTTCGAAGGGCTCGACCTGGAATTTCCCGTAGGTGTAGGAGAAGGTCTCCCGCTCCACGGAAACGCGGCTGGGCAATTCGAGCCCTCTCCAGCGAATCCTCATGCGAGCGGCGTTCATGGCATCGTTGGTCTGCGTCATACTCTCGTTTCCCTCTCGCCGATTCCCTCTCGGGTTACTTGGACATGCCTTCCACGATCAACTGGTCGTTGATGCTATGGGGGAACTGCTCGCGATCAGGCATCTGCACCACTTTGATCGTCAACTTGTCCCTGTCGACCTCGAGCCATGCAGGCGTTTCTCCCAGAAAGGCCTTGGCCGACTCGACATTGGCAAGCACGTGCTTGCGGCGTTTTTCGTTTTCGATGATGGTGATCTCGTCGCCTGGTTTCACCTGACGCGAAGGGCGATCGCATCGACGACCATTGACCATCACGTGACCGTGAACGACCACCTGACGCGCACTGCTGGGGCCCAACCCGAAACCCGCGCATCGGATGACATTGTCCAGGCGACGCTCCACCTCGAGGAGGAGGTTCTCACCCGTATTCCCCTTGCGCTGGACCGCGTGATCGAAGTAGATCCGGAACTGCCGCTCGAGGACGCCGTAGATGCGCTTCAGACGCTGCTTCTCACGAAGCTGGCGTCCGTAAGTCGAAACCTTCCGGCGACTCCACGTATGGACCCCCGGAACGGTGCCCCGACGTTCGACAGCGCATTTGACCGTATGACAACGGCTGCCCTTCAAGTACAGCTTCATGCCTTCGCGCCGGCAGAGGCGGCATTTCGGCCCTGTGATTCTTGCCATTTCCGTTTCCCATCAGGGGGCCCTGCGACCCCTCTCGTCAAATTGCTTGAATACGAATCTCAGACGCGGCGCCGCTTGCGAGGGCGGCATCCATTGTGAGGGATGGGCGTCACATCCTGGATCGCACGGATGTCCAGCCCGGAGGCCTTCAACGCCCGCACAGCGGATTCTCGCCCGGAACCCGGCCCCTTCAACCACACCTCGACTTCGCGGATGCCGAATTTCTTCGCCTTTTCCGCGACGCGCTCGCCGGCCCGTTGGGCAGCGAAGGGCGTGCTCTTTCGGGAGCCCTTGTAGCCGATCGTCCCGGCACTGTCCCAGCAAAGCGTGGCTCCGGTGGTGTCGGTGATGGTCACGATCGTGTTGTTGAAGGTCGCCTTGATGTGGGCCACGCCCTTGACGATGTTCTTCCTGATGCGCTTCTTCCCGGGCTTCGCCATGGGTCGATCGCCTCCTTACTTCTTCTTGCCTGCCACGGTCTTGCGAGGTCCCTTGCGGGTGCGTGCGTTCGCCTGGGTCTGCTGACCTCTCACGGGCAAACCACGAATATGCCTCAAACCCCGGTATGAGCGGATGTCCTTGAGACGCTGAATATTCGAGATGATCTGGCGGCGGAGCTGACCTTCCACCACGTGATTCTTCTCGATCTCGGCGCCGATCCGAGTCACTTCCTCTTCAGTGAGCTCTCGGGCCTTCTTCTCGGGATCCAGGTCCGTGGACCGACAGATCTCGAGAGCCTTATGGGGTCCGATGCCGTAGATATAACGCAAAGCGATCTTGAGCCGCTTGTCGTTGGGAATGTCGATGCCGGCGATACGAGCCATGCTTTGCTCTACCTCTTCCTAGGGTCCTCAGCCTTGCCTCTGCTTGTGCCGAGGATTGGCCTTGCAAATGATCCGCACCACACCTCTGCGGCGCACGACGCGACAGCTTTCGCAAATCCGCTTCACCGAAGCTTTGACTTTCATCGTTTCCGTCCCGTCTCCAGGGGGCGAGTGAGAACCACCGGCCCCTCGTCCGTGATGGCGACCGTGTCCTCGAAATGGCAGGAGAGTTTCCCGTCCTTCGTCACCACGGTCCATCCGTCGTCGAGGAGCTCGACCTCATCCGTCCCCATGTTCAACATGGGCTCCACCGCGATCACCAATCCCTTCTTGAGAAGGTGATCGCGACGTCGTCGACCGCGATCGACATAGTTGGGGACTTGCGGCTCCTCATGCAAGTCCCGTCCTATGCCATGGCCGACGTAGTCCTTGACCACCGAGTAGCCCAAGCTCTCGGCATAACTCTGGACGGCCGCGCCCACGTCGCTCACCCGTCCTCCCAAACTCACGGCTTCCAACCCTCGGTCGAGGGCCTCTTCCGTCGCCCGCATGAGGTCGGAAGCCTCCCGGCTCATCGACCCCACCCCGTAGGATCGGGCGGCATCCGCGTGATAGCCCTGCCAGATCACTCCGAGGTCCAACGTGACCAGGTCACCCTCGACAAGCCTCTTGGGCCCTGGAATGCCGTGAACCACCTCCTCGTTGACGGAGATGCAACTCACGGCGGGAAACCCTCTATATCCCAGAAAACTTGGGATGCAACCTTCTTCCAGCATCCATCGGTGAATGCATTCATCCAGTTGCCCCGTGGTCACGCCGGGAACGATTTTTTCTTCCACACGGTCAAACAACTGAGCCAGGACCTGACCGGCGTGTTGCATCAAGTCTATTTCACGCCGGGACTTATAGAAGATCATGACATCGTGCCGACTGTTGGAAGCCCGCGATTCTACAAAGCCGCTAGAGCGGCCTCAAGCCGCTCGGAAACCTCATCCATCGAGCCTTCCGCCTCGACGGTCACGAGCTTCCCTTTTTGTTGGTAATACTCCACCAACGACTTCGTGGATTTCTTGTAGACCTGGAGCCGGTGTTCCACCGCCTCCCGCCGGTCATCCTCCCTTTGAAAAAGTTCTCCGCCACACAGGTCACAGAGGTTGTCCTGCTTCGGCGGCGAGTAGATTTGGTGATAGACGGCCCCACACTGCTTGCAGCTCAATCGGCCGGAGAGGCGTTCGACGAGGACCCGCCACTGGATGTGGAAGTAGACACACGCGTCCAAGGTCCAATGATGGTCCTCCAAAGACTCGTCCAAGACCTCGGCCTGAACCGCAGTCCGCGGAAATCCGTCGAGGATCCACCCCTTGGCGCAGTCCGGCTGATTCAATCGCTCGAGGACCATCTGGCACATGATGTCGTCGGGAATCAACTCTCCCGCGTCCATGAACCCTTTGGCCTTCAGACCGACTTCCGTGCCGGCACGAACGGCCGCCCGCAGCATGTCTCCGGTGGAGATGTGCGTCCAGGCGTGTTCGGCTTCCAAGCGTACGGCCTGGGTGCCCTTGCCGGCTCCCGGAGGGCCAAGGAAAACGAGCTTTTTGATGTCTTCGCTCACGTCCTTCAGCGCCCGCCGCGGGCGCCTTTCTTCGATGCGGACGAACCCATGAAACCGTCGTAGTTGCGCGTCATCAGTTCCGCATTCAACTTGTCCACGAGATCCAACGCCACACCCACGACGATGAGGATTCCGGTACCGCCGAGGAATCGCGCGGTCATCCAGTCGACGTTGAGAGAGCCCGTGACGATCGTGGGAATGATGGCGATCACGGCCAGGAACGCAGCTCCCGCCAGGGTGATGCGCACCATGATCCGCTCCAGGTACTCGGCGGTCTTGCGACCGGGTCGAATGCCCGGGACGAATGAACCGTGCTCCTTCAGGTTGTTGGCCATCTCCTGGGGTTGGAACATCATGGATGTCCAGAAGAAGCTGAAGAAGAAGATCAAGACGATCTCGAGGGTGACGTACCACCAGCCACCGGGGGAAAGAAGCGGCTCCGTGTTGCCAAGAGCGTTGCTGATGAGGTTCGGGAACATCAAGAGACTCGCCGCAAAGATCACGGGCATCACGTTCGCCATGTTCACCCGCAGCGGGAGATAGTGGCGCGCTCCGCCGTACATACGGCGCCCCTTCATCAGCTTCGCCTGCTGAATCGGTATTCGCCTTTGCCCCTTGGTGATCATCACCACCGCCAGGACGACACCCACATAGGACAGGACCAGAACGGCGATGATGAGAATCCGACTGCGATTCTCCACGGCATCACTGATGATGCGACCGGCAGCCGCCGGCAAGGCCGCGATGATGCCCGCCATGATGATCAGGGAGGCGCCGTTGCCGATGCCGTATTCCGTGATCTGTTCACCCAGCCACATGATGAAAAGCGTCCCCGCCGTCAACCCGGCGACGATCATGAGGACCGCCCCGATGCTGGCGAAGAAACTGTCGCTGTGGAGCAGCGGCACCATGAAGTCCTCGACGTTCTGGCCGTAGACGGTGCCTTTCAAGCTCTTGAACTGGGTGAAGGCGAGGATCAGTCCCTGAATGACGCAGAGAGGGACCGTCGCCAATCGAGTCAACTGGTTGATCTTCCGCTGACCGGCCGGCCCCTCCTTCGAAAGGGCTTCCAACTGGGGAATCACCTTCACAAGGAGGCTGAAGATAATCGAGGCGCTGATGTAGGGGAGAATGCCCAAGGAGAACAGCACCGGGAACTGGAGCCGCCCGCCCGAAAGAACGTTCATGAGGCCCAACACCGCGTTGCCCGAGATCTGGTCCTCCACCCCTCGCAGGACGAGAACGTTCGTCCCCGGAAGAGGAATGTGGAACCCGATCCGGTAGACGAAGAGCAACGCCAGCGTGATGAAGATCTTCTTCCTGAGCTCAGGCAATTTGAAGACGTTCAGAAATGCGCTGGTGCCGCTCATTGCGCCTTCAACTCCTCGGCGGTCCCTCCGACCTCCTCGATCATCCGGCGCGCCGTCGCGCTGAACTTGTCGGCCTTGATGACCAAGCTTTTGCCCAAGGTTCCCTTCCCAAGGATCTTCACCCTCTTCGTGTTCTTCTTGACCAAGCCGTGGGTCTTCAAGGCCTCGAGGTCGACGGTGGTCCCCTCGTCGAACAGCTCGAGCTGCCCGGTGTTGACGATCTCGTACTCGACCTTGAAGAGCGCGTTGGTGAAACCCTTCTTGGGCAGGCGACGATAGAGGGGCATCTGCCCGCCTTCGAAACCCATCCGTCGAGAGAAACCTGAACGCGACCTCTGTCCCTTGGTACCGCGCCCGGCCGTCTTGCCTGCGCCCGAACCGGGTCCGCGCCCCTTCCGTTTCCGGAACTTGCGCTTCATCGGCACGGCATTGAGATCCGAGAGATTCATCCGATTTTCACTCCGCGCAGAGCCTCGACCTGTTCCTTCGTGCGAAGGCGGCTGATGGCGTCCAAGGTGGCCTTCACCAAGTTGATGGGATTGTTGTTCCCGAGGGACTTGGTGACGATGTCGTGGATACCCGCGTGCTCGAGGACGGCTCGCACCGCCGCGCAGGCGACGATACCTCGCCCCTTGGGCGCCGGACGCAACTTCACGCGCGCCGCGCCGAAGCGACCGACGATCTGATGGGGAATCGTCGATCCCGCCATGGCAATCTTCACCATGTTCCGGCGAGCATCCTTGTTTCCCTTCTCGATGGCGCCGGCGACGTCCTTCGCCTTGCCAAAGCCGTGACCGACCCGACCGCGGCCATCGCCCATCACGATGAGGGCCGAGAAGCTGAAGCGTCGACCACCCTTCACCACGGCCGCGCAGCGGTTGATGGTGACGACGGTCGGTTCGCGAAACTCGGAATCCGCCTGATCGCCACGGCCGTCGCGTCCCCGGCGTCCGCGCCCCTGATTGTTGCCTCTGGGATTTGCCATCAGAACTCGAGCCCCTTTTCTCTCGCCGCTTCGGCCAACGCCTGGAGGCGGCCATGGTACTTGAATCCGTTTCGATCGAAGACGACGGACTTGATGCCCGCCGCCGACGCCCGCTCCGCCAGCTTCTCGCCGACAGCCTTTGCGGCCGCAACGTTCCCGCCGTGAGGGATCGCAGAACGCAACTCCTTGCAGGCCGTCGACGCCGACACCAGGGTTCGCCCGTTCATGTCGTCGACGAGTTGCGCGTAGATGTGCTTCGAGGAGCGGAAAACCGTCAGCCGGGGCCGCGTCTCCGTACCGAAGAGCTTCTTCCGCACACCCAACTTCCGACGAAGGCGGCGCTTCCGCTTTTGAATGATCGTTCTGCTCGACACCTTGAAGACTCCTACTTGCCGGCCACGGCCTTACCGGCCTTCCGACGAATCTGCTCTTCCACGTACTTGATACCCTTGCCCTTGTAGGGCTCGGGGGGACGCACCCTGCGAATGTTGGCCGCCATCTGTCCCACGGCCTGCTTGTCCGCGCCCTTGATGATGATGCGCGTGTTCGAAGGCGTCTCGACCGTGACACCCTTCGGCATCTCGAACTCCACCGGGTGGCAAAAGCCGATGTTCAAGGTCAGCTTCGACGGGCCGCCGGCCTTCGCCGTGTAGCCCACGCCATTGATTTCCAACTGGCGCTCGAAGCCCTTGGCGCACCCTTCGACCATGTTGAAAATCAGGGAACGATAGAGGCCGTGCCGAGCGCTGTGGGCCCGGGACTCGGCCTTCGCCGTGACCTTCACATCCGTTCCGTCCACCTCGACGGCCACGTAATAGGGTTCGAACGACTGCGTCAGTTCGCCCTTCGGCCCCTTGACCTTCACCTCGTCACCTTCCACCTGGACGGTGACCCCGGCGGGAATGGCAACCGGTTTTTTTCCAATGAGGGACATGGTGGGTCTCTCCTACCAGACCGTGGCGAGAACCTCGCCACCGGAATTCTTCTGTCGCGCCTCGAAATCGTTCAGGATGCCGTGGGAGGTGCTCACGATGGCGATTCCCAGCCCGTCCAAAACCTTCGGCAGTTCCTTCGCGCCTCGATAAACCCGGCAACCGGGCTTGCTGTAACGCTTGATTTCGTTGATGACGAACTCCCCGTCAGGACCGTACCTGAGATCGATCCGCAGCGTGCGATCGATGGGGCGTTCCCCTTCCATCACCCGGAAGTCGTTGATGAATCCACTGCGCTTCAGCGTCTCCGCGATGCCCAGTTTGATCTTGCTCAGCGGCATGTCGACGCTCCGCCGTTTGATGGCATTTGCATTGCGGATGCGTGTCAACATGTCCGCGATCGGATCGGTCATGCTCATTTCAGCGTTCCTCGTTCAATCGAAGAGCCCGGTGTGTGTGTGTAACTCATGGCCTACCAACTGGCCTTCTTGAGGCCGGGAATGGCGCCCTGATGGGCAAGATTCCGCAAGCAGACCCGACAAAGTCCGAACTTGCGATAGTAGGCGCGAGGGCGCCCGCAAAGATTGCAGCGGTGGTATCCCCGAACCTTGAATTTGGGTTTGCGTTGACACTTTTCGATCAGGGCTTTCGTGGCCACGATTGATTCTTCCTATTCAGTCCTTACGGAAGGGCATGCCGAGCTGGGTCAGCAACTCCAGAGACAAAGCATCGTTCCCACCCGAGATGGTGAAGGCGATGTCCATACCCTGGTTCCAGTCCACCTTGTCCACATGGATCTCCGGAAACACGAGCTGGTCGGGCAGCCCCATCGCGAAGTTTCCACGTCCATCGAAACTCTTGCGCTTGATTCCGCGGAAGTCTCGAATTCGAGGAATCGCCAAGGTGAGCAGACGATCCAGGAACTCCCACATGCGGTCGCCCCTCAGGGTGACACGGCATGCGATCGGCACTCCCTGCCTCAACTTGAAGCCGGCCACCGAACGCTTGGCCTTGATGATCTGAGGCCGTTGCCCCGTGATCACGCCCAGGTCTCGCGCCGACGACTCGAGGCGCTTTTTGTTCTCGATGGCGCTCCCGACTCCCATGTTGACGGTGATCTTTTGCAAACGCGGCACCTGGTGGGGATTGCCGAGTTTGAACTTCTCCCGGAGGCTGGGGACGATTTCGTTCTCGTACTTCTCGAGCAGCCGGGGCTTTGTCTTGGTCGCGGTCATGGGCGACTATTCCTCCTTGCCGGACTTTTTCTTGGCCGGCTTCGCATCCGCGGCGGGGGCGTGCGCGACGATGCGTGCTCCCGATGCCGCAGACACTCGAACCTTCTTTCCCTTGGCCTCGCCGGCCCGCACGCGCACGCCCTTGCCGTCCTTGTCGGACCACGGCATGACGTTGGAGATGTGAATCGGCGCCTCCCTCTCCTTCCGCCCGCCCTGGGACGGGTCTTGAGGGTTCTGCTTCAGGTGACGCACCTGGATGTTCACACCCTGGACGACCACGCGATCCGCCTCGGGCATCACCTGTAGGACTCGACCCTGGCGCCCTTTGTCCTTGCCGGCAATGACGATGACGATGTCGTCTTTCTTGATCCGGGCAGCCATGGTCACACCACCTCCGAAGCCAGAGACACGATTTTCATGAAGTTCTTCTGGCGCAGCTCACGGGCCACAGCACCGAAGATACGCGTACCCTTGGGATTGCCGTCGTTGTCGATGATCACCAAAGCGTTCTTGTCGAAGCGCACGTAGGAACCGTCCGCTCGACGCATCGCACTGCGCGTGCGAACGACGACCCCGCGTACGACGTCACCGGTCTTGACGCTGCCGCCGGGAATCGCCTTCTTCACCGAGCCCTTGATCACGTCCCCCACGCTGGCATATCGGCGTCGGGAGCCGCCAAGGACCTTGATGCACATCACTTCCTTCGCGCCCGTGTTGTCGGCCACGTCGAGCCGGGTCTGCATCTGAATCATGATTCACCTCCCTGCTCGGCGGCATGGGCCTTGCCCCGTCGTACGATCCGCGTCAAGCGGAAGTACTTCGTCTTGGACAAGGGTCGGCACTCCATGAGCTCGACCACATCGCCGACGCGAGCTTCTTCGTTCTCGTCGTGGGCCTTGTAGGTCGTGCTGCGCTTGATGTATTTGCGGAAGTGGGGATGTTCGACCATCCTCTCCGCCTCGACGACGATCGTCTTCGCCATCTTGTCGCTGGTCACGCGGCCGACCACGGCCTTGCGACGATTTCGTTGTGTCGTTTCGCTCATGGCTCTACTCGCTCACGTGCGGTCGTTGGCCGCGAATTCCTTGGTTACGTTCGCTCAAGACCGTCAGGATGCGGGAGATCGTGCGGCGAAGCTGTCGAGCGTGATGGGGGCTCTCGTTCTCCCCCGTGGCCGACTTCAGTCGGAACTCGAAAAGCTGACGTCGACTGTTCTGAAGGACGACCTCCAGGTCCGCATCGTCTTGGGCTCGAATCTCATCCAGTCTCATGTTCTGTGCCTCCTACGAACGAGGCGGCACCGAATCGGCAACTTGTGCGCGGTCCGGGCCATCGCCTTGCGGGCCACTTCCTCGGGAACGCCGCCCACCTCGTAGAGGATGGTCCCCTCCTTGATGACGGCGCACCAGAACTCGATGTCACCCTTGCCCTTACCCATCCGGGTTTCGAGGGGCGTCGAGGTGACCGGCTTGTGGGGGAAGATGCGAATCCAGATACGGCCCCCGACCGTTCTCGCCACCTGGTTGGCGGAAATACGGCCAGCCTCGATCTGGCGTGCCGTGATCCATCCCGGTTCGAGAGCTTGCAGCCCGTAATCCCCGAAGGCCACCGTGTTGCCACGCGCCGCCTTCGTGCGGATGCGTCCGCGCTGCTGCTTTCTGTGCTTGACTCTCTTTGGCATCAGAGCCATGGTTTGATCTCCTCGTCAGAACCCGCGCTCAAAGTCGCGGACGCTGGTCGTCCCCAAATTCCCCACGATTGATCCAGACCTTGACTCCAATCACTCCATAGGTGGTGCGTGCCACCACACAGGCGTAGCTGATGTCAGCGTTCAAGGTGGTCAGAGGAACCCGGCCCTCCGTTTGAATCATCACGCGCGCCATTTCGGCTCCGCCGAGTCGCCCCGCCAAACGCACCTTGATCCCCTCGGCACCCGCCGCCATGGTGGCGGGAAGGGTCTTGCGAAGAATGCGGCGGAAAGCGATGCGCTTTTGCAGCTGCTCCCGAATGCTCTGACCTACGATCTCGGCATCCAACTCGGGACGACCGAGTTCCGTGATGTGAACTTTCATCACCCGGTTGTCGCTACCGAGCAGCTTTTGCAAGTCCACCTTCATCTCGTCCAACTTCTTGCCCTTACGCCCGATCAGAAGCCCCGGGCGAGCGGTGGAGATGATGACGGTGACGTTGTCCCCGGACCGCTCGATCTCGATCTTCGAGACGCCGGCGTAGTCGTAGTTCTTCTGAATGAACTCGCGAATTCGGGCGTCTTCCGCGATCAGGCGAGGAAAGTCCTTCTTGGACGCATTCCAGCGGCTGATCCACGGGAGAGTGACACCGATGCGGAATCCGGTGGGATGAATCTTCTGACCCATGGGTTACTCCTCGCCCCCTTCCTGCTCCTGAGCGACCGGGCGCTTGGACCGCCCGCTCTTCGATTCCGCCACATCGAGGGTGACGTGAATGTGACTCGTCCGTTTCCGGTAGGGCTTGATGCGGCCCATGGCGCCCGGACGCCAACGGATGCGCCCTTGCTGCAGAGGTCCCTCGTTCACGAAGGCCTCCTTGACGTAGAGTTCGCTGCTCGACAGGGCCGTCTGCTGGCCGGCGTTCGCCGCCGCCGACCGAATCACCTTGTCCAGCATGAAGCTCGCTCTTCGATGCGTGGTCCTCAGTGCGTCGAGGGCCGCGTCCACCGGCATACCGCGGATCATGTCCGCGACAAGGCGAGCCTTGCGGGCGGAGATGGGCGCGTATTTGTGACTGGCTTTGTATTCCATCGCGAAAACTCCCAGGGGATCTCTCCTCGGTCGAGTTATTTCTTCTTGTCCTTGCCGTGGCCGCGGTAGGTCCGGGTCACCGAGAATTCACCGAGCTTGTGGCCGACCATGTCTTCCGTAACGAAGACGCGCAGATGGGTGCGGCCGTTGTGCACCATGTAGGTGTGCCCGACGAACTCGGGCGCGATGGTGCAAGAACGCGCCCAAGTCTTCATGGGCTCCTTCGTCCCGTTGGCGGTTTGCGCCAGGGTTTTCTTCAGGAGCTTTGCGTCGATGTACGGGCCCTTCTTTGTGGAACGACTCATCGTGAATTCCTACTCCTCAACGCCTCTTCTTCTTCCGACGGCGAATGATCAGCTTGTCGCTGGCCTTGTTGGGCCTACGGGTCTTACCGCCTTTGGCCAAAACACCCGTGGGCGAACAGGGGTGGCGACCACCGCCGCTTCGCCCTTCGCCGCCGCCCATCGGGTGGGCGACCGGGTTCATGGCGGAACCGCGAACCTTGGGACGACGCCCCATGTGCCGGCGGCGCCCCGCCTTGCCCAGGGACACGTGCTGGTGGTCCGCGTTGCCGATGGAACCGATGGTCGCACGGCACTCGACATGGATCCGTCGCATTTCACCCGACGGCATGACGACGACGGCGTAGTTGCCTTCGCGAGCCATCAGTCGGGACACACAACCCGCGCCGCGTGCCACTTGCCCCCCCTTGTTCGGGGTCAATTCGATGTTGTGAATGTCCAGTCCGACCGGAATGTCCTTCAGCTTCATGCAGTTCCCGACCTTGGGCTCGGCCTCGGAACCGTTCATGACGATCCGGCCGACTTCGAGGCCCTTCGGGGCGAGAATGTACCGCTTCTCCCCATCCGCATACGCCAAAAGGGCGATGTTGGCCGAACGGTTCGGGTCGTACTCGATCGACTTGACACGGGCGGGGATACCGTCCTTGTTGCGCTTGAAGTCGATGATCCGGTAATGCCGACGCGCACCGCCGCCGCGACGCCGCGAGGTGATGTGCCCGTGGGCATTCCGACCACCGGTCTTCTTCAATGGCTCCAGAAGGGACCTTTCCGGCGTGTCGGTGGTGATCGTATCGCGATAGTCGATCACCGAGCCGTGACGTCGTCCTGGAGATGTGGGCTTGAATCGCCTGATGGCCATGGTTGTGCTCCTCGAATCCTCAGATGAGGTCGATCTTGTGCCCCTCTTGCAAGGTGACGATGGCCTTTTTCATCGCACCCTGAGTGTAGAAGTCGAATCCGCGCCGCTTGGGCTTGCCCTTGTAGCGCACCGTCTTGACCGCCTTCACCTTCACGTTGAACAAACGCTCGACGGCTTGGCGCACCTCGACCTTGTTGGCGTCCGGAGACACCTCGAAGGTATAGGTATTCCGTGCATCCGCACGGTGCATGTTCTTTTCCGTCAACAGCGGCCGACGGATGATCTGATACTCGTTATCACGACTCATCGGTTCTCTTCCTCAAGGTCTCGAGGGCGTCGTCCGTGATGATCACGTTGCGATAATGCAACAGGTGGAAGGCATTCACATCGTCCGCCGGAATGACGTCGACCCTCCGAAGGTTGCGCGCGGAGAGGAGAAGGTTGTCATCTCGCTCGGCGACCACGATGAGGCAGCTCTTGGCATAGCCGAGATCATTCAAGATGCCTGCCAGACGGCTCGTCCTGGGCTCCGAAAAACTGAAATGGCGTGCCAAGGTGACTTCGCCGTCCCTGAACTTCGAAAGCAGGGCCGACCGCAGGGCCTCCACGCGGGCCTTCCTGGGCATGTGGTACGAATAGTCTCTGGGCTTGGGGCCGTGAGGGACCGCGCCGTGACGACACTGGGTGGCCGCTTGATGGCGCACGCGCGCCCGCCCGGTTCCCTTCTGCTTGAAAAGGGGAGCCTTGCGATAGGGCAGTTCACCGCGGCTTTTGGTCTTGTGCGTTCCCGCCCTGAGATTGCTCTGATACATGCGAACGGCATGGCGCAGGAGTCGCACCTTCACCCTTTGTCCCAAGAACTCCGTGTCGAAGTCCTCGGTCTTCACTTGCCCGTCGCTCCAGACGCTGGTTTCCATCGTCTCAGTTCCTCAATTCAGGCCTGTTGGCTTGCCTTTGCGCACTTCGCATAGGAGACCTCCACCAGGGCCCCGCGATGGCCCGGGACCGCGCCCCGAACCAGCAGAAGATTTCGTTTCGTGTCGATGTGCATCACTTCCAGGTTCTTCACCTTGATGCGATCGGTCCCGAAATGCCCCGGCATCCGCTTACCCTTGAAGACGCGGCCGGGATAGGTGTGCTGACCGATAGCGCCCGGAAAACGGCGACACATGCCACCGTGGGTCATCGGACCGCCGCCGAAGTTGTAGCGTTTCATGGCGCCGGCGAAGCCGCGCCCTTTCGAAACGCCCGTCACATCCACCCGCTCGCCGACCTCGAAGACGTCGACACCCAACTGCGCCCCAACCTCCAAGTCGGCAGCGGCGTCGAGGCGGCATTCCTTGAGGACCCGCAACGGCGGCAAATCGTTGGCCTTCAAATGGCCGACTTCCGGCTTGCTCAGCACCTTCTCTCGCACCTGATCGAAGCCGATCTGAACGGCGTCGTAGCCGTCCTTTTCGGTGGAACGGACTCCCGTCACCCAGCAGGGCCCCACTTCGAGAATCGTCACTGGGACGCACTCTCCGTCCTCGGTGAAGATCTGCGTCATGCGCCCTTTGCGGCCGAGCATGAATTTCATGGACATCTTTTCGTTCCTCTGAACGCAACCGGCCGACATCCCGAAGGACGTCGGCTCGGTGAACTCACGCCTTGATCTTGACCTCGACGCCGGCGGGCAAGTTGAGCTTGCTCAGGGCATCGACCGTCTTCTTGGTCGGGTCCTTGAGATAAAGGACCCGCTTGTGGGTCCTGATCTCGAACTGCTCCCTCGACTTCTTGTCGATATGGGGGGAGCGCAAAACGGTGAAACGCTCGATCCGCGTCGGCAGCGGGATCGGGCCGACCAGGGTCGCTCCCGTCCTGCGCGCCACCTCGACGATCTCCGAGGTGGATTGATCGATCGATTCGTGATCGTAGCCTTCGAGTCGGATCTTGATCTTGTCGTTCATAACCTTGCCGAAAGTGGGCTGAACCCGGCTTCCGCCGAAATGGTTTCACAAAACACGCCCGGAACGTTCGCGAGGCGAGATTCCACGGCATCCATAAGTAACGTCCCCCGCAGGGGTTGCACGCTTCGAAACTCCCTCGGGAGTCATGGTCGAGCGTTCGAGCCTGCCTGAAAGGAACCCAAGGTGGGGTTTCAGGTGGTCCTCGGTGATCACCCGCCGCAACCTGCGGCGAGGACCCTTCTAACAACGGTCGGCCCCACCTCAATGGGGACCTTCAAATCCCGGTTCGCCGGGGCTCCCCACGGAGCCTACCAGGCGAAGTGGGCGTTCATCTTGTTGGCGTCGGCCATCTTGTGAGTGTTCTCACGGGTGGTCATCGCCGCCCCCTCCTTGTTGAAGGCGGCAAGGATCTCATCCGCGAGGCTCCGGTGCGCGGGGCGCCCCTTCTTCTTGCGAATGACATCGAGAATCCAACGAAACGCCAAGCTCTGCTGGCGGCGGCGATTGACCTCGATCGGCACCTGGTAGGTGGCACCGCCAACACGTTTCGATCGGACCTCGACGAGAGGCTTCACGTTGTTGACTGCAACGGCAAAGACCTCTTCGGGAGGGCGATCCTTGATCCGCTGAGCGACGAGATCCAACGCATCATACACGAGCTTCTGGGCGACGGATTTCCGTCCGTCCCACATGACGCAATTGATGAACTTCGCGATGAGTTTGCTCTTGTACTTCGGATCCGGCTTCAGGAACCGTTCCGTGGACTGGTACTTACGGGGCACCTGTCTGGTCTCCTTCCAGGGGCCTTACTTAGGCCGCTTCGTTCCGTACTTCGAACGTCCTCGGCGACGATCGTCCACACCCGTGGCATCGAGACAGCCCCGGAGCACGTGGTAACGCACACCGGGAAGGTCGCGCACCCGGCCTCCCCGCACCAGCACGATGGAGTGCTCCTGAAGGTTGTGTCCCTCGCCGGGAATGTAGGCCGTGATCTCCTTTCCATTGGAAAGGCGAACACGGGCGATCTTCCGGAGAGCGGAGTTCGGTTTCTTCGGCGTGAGGGTCTTCACCTGGAGGCAAACGCCACTTTTCTGGGGACAACCCTGCAAAACCGGTGCTTTGCTCTTCTTCTTGATCTTCTTGCGGCCCTTGCGAACCAGCTGGTTGATCGTCGGCATAACAGACGTAAATCCCAATAGGTCAATGAATTCGATCAGTTTCCCGTCCCGTCCCGAATCTCGTTCGGAGAGACGAGGGCATCCCGGAGGGGGCGGATTCTAAGAAGGCGAAGAGGTCCGATCAATCGCACCCGCCTCTCTTTCGCGGAAAGGCCGCCCGAAAGGACGTTCCATGCCCGCGTCAAGACATGAGTTCGGTCAAACCGCCGATGCGGCACCTTCCGGACTGGACTCCTCCGTCTCGAAATTGTGTTTGATGAGAGTGTTGTGGTACTCCTGAAAACCGGTCCCCGCGGGGATCAAGTGCCCCAGGATCACGTTCTCCTTCAATCCGACCAAGTGGTCCACCTTTCCGGCCAAGGCGGCTTCCGTGAGAACCTTCGTGGTTTCCTGGAAGGACGCCGCGGAAATGAACGACTCGCTCTGGAGCGCGGCCTTCGTGATGCCCAGCAAACGGGGCTGGGCCGTCGCGGGCTTGCCCTTTTGCTTCTTCACCCGCTCGTTCGCTTCCTTGAAGGTGTGGCGATCGATCACCTGTCCCATGAGGAATTCGGTGTCGCCGGGATTCTCGACTTCGACCTTTCGGAGCATCTGGGCCACGATGGTCTCGATGTGCTTGTCGTCGATCCGCACGCCCTGGGACCGATACACGGTCTGGATCTCGCGGAGTAGGTACTCCTGGAGGGTGTCCATGCCCGAGATGCGCAGGATGTCATGGGGCACCGGGCTGCCGTCGGTGATTGGCTCGCCCGCGCGAATGAAGTCACCGCGATGAACGCGCAACTGCTTCGAGTGGGGCACGAGGTGGGCGTGCTCGACGCCTCCCTCCCCCTTGACGATGATCACTCTCTTGCCGCGCTTCTTGTCGCCCAGCTCGACGATGCCGTCGATCTCGGCGATCACGGCAGGGTCCTTCGGAGTCCGGGCTTCGAAGAGCTCGGTCACTCTTGGCAGACCGCCGGTGATGTCCTGGGTGCCCGAAGCCGCACGGGGAGTTTTGGCCAGCAGGGTCCCCGCCTTGATCTTCTTTCCGTCCTTGACCTCGAGGTGAGCCTTCTCGGGAATCGGATAGGAGGTAACGGGATTGCCGTCCTTGTCCTCGATGATGATCTGGGGGTGCAGTTCCCCCTTGTGCTCCATGATCACCATGCGCCGAATGTTGGACCCGGGCTCCTTCTCCCGTTTCATCGTTTCGCCTTCGACGATGTCCTCGAATCGGATGACGCCGCCTCGCTCGGCGATGATGGGCGTGTGGTGGGGGTCCCACTTGCAGAGCATGGCCTTGGGCTTCACATCTTCGCCATCCTCGACCAGGACGATTGCGCCGAGAGGAACCGGGTAGCTTTCAAGCTCACGATCCTTCTCGTCCATCACGGCGATTTCACCGTTTCGGTTCAAGACCACGGTCCCATCCGGCGTCTCCACGCAGCGGAGGTTCCGGAACTCGACCTTACCCTTGCCGCGAGCGGTGATGTGCGACTCCGCCACGGCGCGCGATGCCGTACCTCCAATGTGGAACGTCCGCATCGTGAGCTGGGTGCCGGGTTCCCCGATCGACTGCGCCGCCATGACGCCGACGGCCAAGCCCTGCTCGGCCACGCGACCTCGGGACAGGTCCATGCCGTAACAACGAGCACACACGCCGCGAGCCGTCTCGCAAGTGAGAGGCGAACGCACGCGGACTTTCTCGTAACCCAGGTCCTCGATCCGCTTGGCGACGACCTCGTCCACGAGAGCGCCGGATTCGACGACGACTTCGCCTGACACGACGTCTTTCACTGTGTCGCAGGCCGTGCGGCCGCGGATATTCTCCGCGAGAGAGACCTCGACGTGATCACCCTTGTACACGGCACTCTTGAAAACACCGCGCGTGGTTCCGCAATCGCGAGCCCGGACCACAAGATTTTGTCCCACGTCCGTCAACTTGCGAGTGAGGTATCCCGAGTCGGCGGTCTTCAGGGCCGTGTCGGCCAGTCCCTTGCGAGCACCGTGCGTCGAAGAGAAGTATTCGAGCACGCTCAGTCCTTCGCGAAAGTTGGCCTTGATCGGAGTCTCGATGATCTTGCCGTTCGGCTTGGCCATCAGACCACGCATGCCGGCCAACTGGCGAATCTGTTCCACCGATCCACGGGCACCTGAAGCGGCCATCATGTAGATGGGGTTGACGGCACCCTTGTCGCCGAAGTCGTTCTTCAGCTCCGCCATCATCTCTTCGCCGATGATCTCGCGGGTATGGGTCCACACGTCGATGATCTGGTTGTAGCGCTCGCCGTCGGTGATGACTCCGTTCGCGAAGTTCTCTTCGATCTTGAGAACCTCACCCTCCGCCTTCGAGATGATCTCGGGCTTCCGATTCGGCATCCGCATGTCACCCTTGGCGAAGGATACGCCCGCGCGCGTCGAGGCCTTGAACCCGAAGTTCTTGAGGTCGTCGAGGAGCTTCAGCGTTGCCTTTTTACCCAAGAGCTTGTGGCAATCGATGATCACCCTCGAGAGCGCCTTCTTCGTCATCTCGACGTTGTAGAAATTCATCCGCTTGTCGAGGATGTCGTTGAAAAGGATCCGTCCCACCGTGGTCTGGACGATTCCGTTCTCGAGCGTGACCTCACCCTCACGGTTGATGAAGGTCTTCTTGCCCTGGAAGCGAACCTTGATCTTCGTGTGAGTGCGTAGCTTCTTGTTCGCCCAGGCGGAAAGGACATCGAGCGGCGATCCGTAGGGGCGCTCGATGATGTCCTCGTGGGGATGCTCCGCCGTCATGTAGAAACCACCCAACACCACGTCCTGGGTCGGCGAGATGATGGGCTGGCCGGACGCGGGCGAGAAGATGTTGTGGGCCGCCAACATGAGGGCCCGCGCTTCGATCTGGGCCTCGAAGGAAAGCGGCAAATGGACGGCCATCTGGTCGCCGTCGAAGTCGGCGTTGAATCCGGTACACACCAGAGGATGCAAACGGATGGCGTTGCCCTCGATGAGAACCGGCTCGAAGGCCTGAATACCCATGCGGTGAAGCGTCGGCGCACGATTCAGAAGAACGGGATGCTCGTCGATCACCTCCTCGAGGATGTCCCAGACCTCGTCGTCCTTCCGCTCGAGCATCTTCTTTGCCGAACGAATCGTGTCCGCGTACCCCAATTCCTTGAGACGTCGGATGATGAACGGCTGGTAGAGCTCGAGAGCGATCTTCTTCGGCAGACCGCACTGGTGGATCTTGAGGTCGGGGCCCACGACGATCACCGAACGAGCCGAATAATCGACGCGCTTGCCCAGGAGATTCTCGCGGAAACGCCCCTGCTTACCCTTGATCATGTCGGTGAGCGACTTCAACGGGCGGTTGTTCGAGCCGAGGACGCTCCTGCGGCACCGGGCGTTATCGAAGAGGGCATCGACGGACTGCTGGAGCATCCGTTTTTCGTTGCGGATGATCACCTCGGGTGCGTTCAGGTCGAGGAACTTCTTCAAACGGTTGTTGCGGTTGATGAGCCTGCGGTAGAGGTCGTTCAGGTCCGAACTCGCGAAGTTGCCCGATTCCAGGAGCACGAGAGGCCGAAGATCCGGCGGGATGACCGGGATCACGTCCAGAATCATCCACTCCGGACGGTTGGGTGAATCGCGCAACGCCTCGACGGTCTTCAGTCGCTTGACGATATCGCGCATGCGCTGCTTGCTGCGGGTCTCGGTGAGCTCCTGGCGCAGTTCCTCGGCGACCTTGACCAGGTCGATCTTGGAAAGCAGCTTGCGGACGGACTCGGCGCCCATCGAGGCCTCGAACTTGTCGCCGATCTTCTGGCGAGCCGTGCGGTACTCCTCTTCGGTGAGAAGTTGACCTTCCTGCAGCCCCGTCTCCTCGGGATTGCCCGGGTCGATGACGACATAGTCCTGGAAGTAGATGACCTTCTCGAGGTTCGACGTCTTCATCGCGAGCAGGGTGCCCAGTCGCGACGGCATCGCCTTGAAGAACCAGATGTGCGCCACGGGAGCAGCGAGATTGATGTGGCCCATCCGGGTACGCCGCTCGCGGGAATGAGTCACCTTGACACCGCATCGATCGCAGACGATGCCTTTGTGCTTGATGCCCTTGTACTTCCCGCAGGAGCACTCCCAGTCCTTCTCAGGTCCGAAAATCCTCTCGCAGAAAAGGCCGTCCTTCTCGGAGCGGTAAGTCCGGTAGTTGATGGTCTCGGGTTTTTTCACCTCCCCGTACGACCAATTCCGGATGTCCGCGGGCGATGCCATACGAATAGTCACCGCGTCCACATCATTCACCCTGTTGTAGTTTTGCAGCATGCTCGCCGTCCCCTATCGCTCAGAGTCCCAGGACCGCAGTCTCTTCCGTTGAACGCCGCCTCAACTCGACGTTCAGGCAAAGGCCGCGCAATTCGTGACACAACACGTCGAAGGATACCGGCGTACCGGCCTCCAGCGTGTTTTCGCCCTTGACCATGGATTCGTAGATCTTCGTCCGCCCGTCCACATCGTCCGACTTCACCGTCAGGAGTTCCTGAAGGATGTAGGCCGCGCCGTACGCTTCGAGTGCCCAGACTTCCATCTCTCCGAACCGCACACCGCCGAAGCGTGCCTTGCCGCCGAGAGGCTGCTGCGTGATCAGCGAGTAGGGCCCCGTCGCGCGGGCGTGAATCTTCTCGTCCACCAGGTGGTGCAACTTCAAGATGTACATGCAGCCGACCGTCGTCTTCTGCTCGAAGGGCTCGCCCGTCCGACCGTCGTACAGCTGAACTTTGCCCTCCTTCGGAAGGCCGGCCTTCTCGAGGGCGTCCTCGATGTCGGCCTCGGTCGCGCCGTCGAAAACAGGCGTGACGGCTTGAAAATCGCTGACCATGGCGGCCCACCCCAAGTGGGTCTCCAGGATCTGACCGACGTTCATTCGACTCGGCACGCCCAGAGGGTTCAAGCAGACGTCGAGGGGCGTTCCATCGGCCAAAAACGGCATGTCCTCCTCGGGGAGGATTCGGGCGATGACACCCTTGTTGCCGTGACGACCGGCGATCTTGTCCCCCACCGACAACCGTCGCTTGGTGGCGATGAAGACCTTCACCATCTCCAAGACGCCCGTGGGCAACTCGTCGCCTCGCGACAAACGGTTCACGAGCTTCGTCTTCTCGCTCTCGAAGGAGTCGATCCGCTCGAAGTAGGTCTTGATGGCGTGCAGGGCCGATTCGCGTTTCTTGCCCTTCGTGAAGGTGGCATCGACCGCGGCCAGGATCTGCTCGCGAACCAACTTGCAGAGGTAATAGTTTTCCGCTGCGTCGGCAGTCACGGCCTCCTTGGTGTTGGGATCGATGAGGTCGCCCTTCCCGATCTCCACCAAACGGTCGATGAGCTGCTTCAGGCTCTCGCGGTAGCGCTCGAGGAAACGCGTCTCGGCCTTCTTGATCTCGGCCAAATTCTTCTGACGCTCCTCCTCGGTCATATTCACCTTGCGGGAGAACTTCTGAGCATCGATGACCACGCCTTCCACACCGGGAGACACTTCGAGGGAATCGTTTTTCACGTCCTCACCCGCACGTCCGAAGATGGCGTGGAGGAGTTTTTCCTCGGGCGAAAGCTCGTTCTTGCTCTTTGGCGCCACCTTTCCGACGAGGATGTCCCCGGGGCGGACATGTGTGCCGATACGCACGATGCCGGACTCATCGAGGTTCTTCAGCATCCGCTCGGGCACGTTGGGAATGTCACGCGTGAATTCCTCGCGGCCCAGCTTCGTCTCGCGAATCTCGATCTCGAACTCGTCGATGTGAATGGACGTGAAAACGTCCTCCTTCACGAGTTTCTCGCTCACGAGGACCGCATCCTCGAAGTTGTAGCCGTCCCACGTCATGAACCCGACGAAGACGTTGCGACCGAGCGCCAGCTCACCATTGTGGGTGGCCGCGCCGTCCGCGATGATTTGTCCCTCTTCGATCTTGTCGCCCAGCCGCACCGTGGGCGTCTGGTTGAGGCAGGTCCGCTCGTTGAGGCCGACGAATTTCCGAAGGGGATAGAGGTCATCCCCCACCTCAATCTCGACGGACGTCACTTTCTTGACCACGCCGGCGTGCCGTGCCCGGACCACCATGCCCGAGTTCTTCGCAACCTCCTTTTCCATCCCTGTGGCGATGAGCGGAGGCTCGGTCACGACGAGAGGGACAGCCTGACGCTGCATGTTCGAACCCATGAGGGCTCGGTTGGCATCGTCGTGCTCGAGGAAGGGGATGAGGCTCGAGGAAACTCCCACGATCTGCATGGGAGATACGTCCATGTATTGGACTTCCTTCGCGTCCACCCACTTCATATCCCCCCAAGCACGAGCGAGGGCGCGTCCGGCCGGAATGCGACGGTTCCGATCGAGCGCGGTGTCCGCCGGAACGATGACGGACTCGCTCTCCTCATCGGCGCGCAACCACTTGACCTCGTCGGTCACCTTCCGCTTCTCGACGACTCGGTACGGCGTGATCAGAAAGCCGTATTCATCGACGTCGGCGAAGAGGCCCACGGAAGCGATGAGGCCGATGTTCGTACCTTCCGGCGTCTCGATCGGGCAGATGCGCCCGTAGTGCGAAATGTGCACGTCTCGAACTTCGAAACCCGCACGTTTCCGGTTCAATCCCCCAGGGCCGAGAGCCGAAAGTCGCCGCTCATGCGTGAGCTGCGACAACGGATTCGTCTGGTCGACGACCTGGGAGAGTTCGCCCCGTCCAAAGAAGTAATCGATGGAAGAGCTGATGGTCTTCGCGTTGATCAGCGTGCGAGGAGTGACGTTCTCCTTCTCGATATTCATCCTCTCCTGAGCGGTCTTGCGCAGCTTCAAGAACCCCTTGCGGAATTCGTCCGCGGCCAGCTCCGCGATGGTTCGCACACGCCGGTTGCCCAAGTGATCGATGTCGTCCACTTGCCCCTTGCCGGCACGTAGGTCGAGAATGTATTTCATGGCGCTGATCAGGTCCTCGACCTGAGGCGTCATGCAATCCTCGGGCACGTCCTGCTTGAACTTCCGGTTCAATCGGAACCGACCGACCTTCCCCAAGCGGTACCGTGCCGGGTCGCGGAACTTCTCATCGAAAAGATCCTTCGCCTTCTCGATCTGCGGCGGGTTCCCGGGACGGAAACGGCTGTAGATCTTCAGCAACGCGTCTTCGTGGGTCTTGACATTGTCCTCGCGCAGCGTGTTCAAGACGAGGAAATCGGAGACCTTCTCGATCACCTCGACGCTCTTCATCTTCGAGGCCTGAAGGATCTTCAGATACTCCTCGGTGAGCTGCTCGCCGCTGGACATGAGCACCTCACCCGTCTCGGTATCCACGATGTCGCCGACGACGTGTTTGTCCTTGAGCTTCGGAAGGTTGCGGGTATTGACGGTGAACTTCTTGGTGTCATGGAAGAGGCGAATGATGTCCTCGTCGCTGGAATAGCGGCTGTCCATCGCCCGAAGAAGCGTCGTCGCGAGGAACTTTCCGCTCTGGTCGATCTTGACCTGCAGCACGTCCTTTTTGCTGACGGAGATCTCGATCCAGGAGCCCCGCTCCGGAATGATCCAACAGGAATGGAGCTTCTTCTCGTTGGCCTGAACGTCCACCGAGAAGTCGACGCCCGGAGAGCGATGGAGCTGACTCACGATGACCCGCTCCGCACCGTTCACGATGAATTCGCCTCCCCCCACCATGATGGGGATCTCGCCGAGATAGACGTCTTCCTCCACCGGCTCCGCCTTGTTGAGGCGACACCGGACCTTGAACGGCATGCTGTAAGTCAGGCGCAGGTTGCGGCACTCCGACGGTGTATACCGTGGTCGCCCCAACTCGTACCCCAGATACTCGAGAGACAACGTCTTGTCGTAACTCTCGATCGGGAACACCTCCCGAATGATCGCCTCGAGACCCTGCGCCGCCCGATCGGCGGGTGCAACATTGGGCTGGAGAAACTGCTCATAGGCGTCCAATTGGAGCGCGATGAGATTCGGAACGTCGAGGACGGTCCGATGCCTGCCGTAGTTGCGGATTTCAGTGGGGAATGCTGCCCGTGCCATGTTCGCTCCCTATTCGCCGGCGCCCAACCGCGTCCCCTGCCGCCATGGGGACGCCGCGGCGCTCACATCCGCGATGAGGGATTCGGCTCCCGCCGAGTCCCGATTTCGATTCCAGGGGCGTGAAATCCCGCCCCCTCCAGGTCTCAACGGACAGAGGGCGCAGGCGCGAAAGTCCTGCTTCCGCGCCTCGCCGTCCCTGTCCTCGCTTCGAAGTCGCTGCAGGCCGGCAGCCCTCCGATTTCAGGCCGGACGCCGAAGGCATCCTTGCGAACCAAGCCTACTTGATCTCGACTTCGGCCCCGGCGTCGTCAAGCTGCTTCTTGATCTCGTCGGCCTCGTCCTTGGAGACGCCGGACTTCACCACCTTGGGGGCGCCGTCCACCAGCTCCTTGGCTTCCTTCAGTCCGAGACCGGTGATGGATCGAACGGCCTTGATCACGGCGATCTTGTTGCCGCCGATACCCTTCAGCTCGACATCGAACTCCGTCTTTTCTTCGGCCTCGGCCTCGCCGCCGCCCGCGCCGGGCATCGCGCCCGCGAAAACCGGCGCCGCAGCCTCGACCTTGAAGGTCTCTTTGAACGCTTCCTTCAGCTCGACGAGTTCCATGACGGTCATCTCACCGATGCTGTTCAAGATCTGCTGAGTCTTCTCAGTATATTCCGACATTCTTCTGCTCCTGCGATTCCGCGCCCGTCCGAGGCGCGGGAGTTCCAAAATTCATCCCTGGAAGGCCGATTCAGCCTTCCTCCGTTTTCTTCGTCTCCAAAGCCTCCAACAGACCGTGGACCTCGGTGAAGAGGTTTTCCATGGAGGCGTGGAAGTCGCTCACGGGGCCAAAGAACCCCTGAAGCACCATGGACTGCAGCTCCTTGCGACCGGGCATCTTCGAAAGAGCTTCGACGCCGGGCGGGTCGATGACCTTCCCGTCGATGAAGCCTCCGATGACTCTCAGCGCCTTGAGCTTCTTCGCCTGGTCCACCACGATCTTCGAGATCGCGATGGCCCCCTCGCCGCCGAAGGCCATGGCCACCGGTCCAGCAAGCAAGTCCTTCAATCCTTGGAAGCCTTGTTGTTCGAACGCGATTCCGGCCAGACGATTGCGGAGGTGGAAGAGGTGGATGTCCTCTTTCCTCAGCTCCTCGCGCAAGGTCTGATTCTCTTCCACGGTCAACTTGGACTCGTCGACCAGTACAAGCGAATCCTGCCCCTCGAGGGTCTGGCGGATCTGCCCGACGATGGCTTCCTTCATGGCTCGACTCATGATGGTTTTCCTTTCGTCGTCAACGTCAGACCTTCAACGACACCGAGGGACTCATGGTGGCGCTCAAAGCTGCCTTCTGCATGTAGGTCCCGCGGGCCGCGGACGGCTTGACCGAAATGAGATGGCGCAGGAGGAATTCCACGTTGTCGACGATCTTTTGCGCATCGAACGAACGCTTGCCCACGGGTGCGTGGACGTTTCCCCCCGAATCCACTCGGAACTCGATCTTTCCGGCCACGAATTCGGACACCGCGGTGGTCACATCCGTGGTCACGGTGCCGGCCTTCGGGCTCGGCATTTTCCCCTGCGGTCCCAAGATGCGGCCGAGTCGACCCACATGACGCATTTGATCGGGCGTGGCGACGGCGACGTCGAAGTCCATCCATCCCCCCTCGATCTTCTTGGCCAAGTCGGCGGACCCCACCTCAACGGCACCGGCAGCCTTGGCTTCCTCGGCCTTGGGGCCTTCCGCGAAGCAGATGACGCGAAGAGTCTTGCCGATACCGTGGGGAAGCGAAATCGCTCCACGCACCATCTGGTCCGACTTCTTCGGGTCGACCCCCAACTTGACGGCCAGCTCGACGGTCTCGTCGAACTTGGCCTTCGGCATACCCTGAAGGATGCCGACCGCGGTCGACACGTCCTGGGGCTCCTGCGGGGCCAACTGCTTCGCCGAGAGGAAGCGCTTGCTTCGTTTCGGCATATAACTCACTCCATGGGGCGCGGGTGATGACTTCGGTGGTCAAACGGCGCCCCGGGCGTCTCCCACCGAAACCCTGCGGCGACGTCGTTGGCGACGCCGCTCGTTCTCGATCGTCAGTCGACGACCTTGATTCCCATCGACCGGGCCGTCCCCTCGATGATGCGCATCGCGGCATCCGTCGAAGCGGCGTTCAGCCCCTCCTTCTTGATCTCAGCGATCTCCTTCACCTGGTCCCGCGTCACCGTCCCCACGAAATGGGTATTGGGCTCACCGGAACCCTTGACGACTCCGGCCGCTTTCTTCAAGAGGACGGCGGCGGGAGGCGACTTCAGGATGAAATCGAAAGTCCGGTCACTGAACACCGAGATCTCAACGGGGATGATCATTCCCGCCTGATCCCGGGTCGCGTCGTTGAAACGCTTGACGAACTCGCCGATGTTGACGCCATGCTGACCGAGGGCCGGACCCACCGGCGGCGCCGGCGTGGCCTGCCCCCCAGGGCACTGCAATTTGATCTTGGCTTTGACTGCCTTGGCCATGGTGGTCGTTCCTTCAGATCTTCTCGGCCTGCCAGTACTCCAGTTCCACGGGAGCCGCACGGCCGAAAATGTTTACGGTGACGCGGATACGGCCCTTGTCGGGCATGATTTCCTCGACGACACCGTCGAAGTCCTCGAAGGGGCCGTCCTTGATTTTCACTTGCTCGCCGACCTTGAAGTCGATCTTCAGGACGGGCTTCTCAGCCTCCTCCTCGCCGCCACCGAACATCTGGGCGGCCTCTTCGTCGGTGAGAGGATAGGGCTTCTTGTTGCTTCCTGCATGGGACCCGACGAAATCGCGGACCCCCGCGGTTTCTCGGATGAACAGCCAGGCCTGATCGTCCAGGATCATCTGAACGAGGACGTAGCCCGGATAGACTTTTTCCGAACGCACCCGCTTGCGGCCATTCTTGATTTCCTCGAACTTGCGGACCGGAACCGCGACATCCTTGATCTTGTCTTCGAGACCGTGGGTTTCGATCTTGCGGAGGAGGGTCCGTTTGACCTGTTCCTCCTTGTTGCTCTGGACCCGGATGGCGTACCAGGAGGGAGCCTCGGCTTCGGGCATCGAATCCGCCTCCGTCATATCAGGATCAGATCGAAGATCTTCTTCAAGACCACTTCGACCACCGTGAGATAGAAAGCGGTGAACGCGACGAAGATCAACACGATCACCGTCGACTGACGAGCGTCATCCCAACTGGGCCAAGCGACCTTGCGCAGTTCGGTTTCCGTGTCGATCAACAGCTGACCGAGCTTCGGCCCGTTCAACCATTTGAAACACAGATAGGCCGTCACAATCGTCAAGACGATGCTGAGGGCCACGCCGGTGGTGAGGCGCTGCTCGTACAGAGGCAGCGGAAAGGCGCCCATGATGACGTGCCTCCAGACCTCCCACCGAGACAGCCACAAACTGAGATCCTTGAATCCCCACACGATGAGGATGAGCAGGCCGTAGAAGGCCACTCGACGGGTCAGCTTGCCGTCCCCTTTCTTGTAGATCTCCACGCTGCGCCCTCGTGTCTCGGTTGACGTCCGGCGGCTTCGCCAGACAGGACACCGCGGGAGCCTTGAAAGCTCCCGCGGTCAACGGTTCTTTTCTCACGGCTGGTCGACCACGACCACACCGCCTTGGTCCTACTCGATGATCTTCGAGACCACGCCGGCGCCGACGGTCCGACCCCCCTCTCGGATGGCGAAACGCAGCTCCTGGTTCATGGCGATGGGCTTCATGAGCTCCACCGTCACCGTGACGTTGTCTCCGGGCATCACCATCTCGACGCCGTCCGGCAACGAAATCGTTCCCGTGACGTCCGTGGTCCGGAAGTAGAACTGGGGCCGGTAGTTGGTGAAGAAAGGCGTGTGACGTCCACCCTCATCCTTCTTCAACACATAGATCTGCCCCTCGAACTTGGTGTGAGGCGTGATGCTACCGGGTTTCGCGATGACCTGACCGCGCTCGATCTCGTCCCGCTTGATGCCGCGAAGAAGGAGGCCGACGTTGTCACCGGCCTGCCCTTCATTGAGGATCTTGCGGAACATCTCCACGCCGGTGACCGTGGTCTCGATGGTGGGACGGATGCCCACGATCTCGACCTTGTCGTTGGTGTGGACGACTCCCTGCTCGACGCGACCGGTGGCGACGGTGCCGCGACCTTCGATCGAGAAGATGTCCTCGATGGGCATCAGGAAATCCCTGTCCGTCGCCCGCTGGGGCTCCGGGATGTAGCTGTCCACCGCATCCATCAGCTCGAAGATGGGCGCAAGGGCGGGGTCGTCGACTCCACAGCCCTTGGTCAGGGCCTCCTGAGCCTTGAGGGCCGAGCCCCGGATCACGGGGATGTCGTCGCCGGGGAAATCGTACTTGTCGAGCAACTCGCGGATTTCCATCTCGACGAGCTCGAGGAGCTCCTCGTCATCCACCATGTCGACCTTGTTCATGAAGACGACGATCGCGGGCACGCCGACCTGGCGAGCGAGAAGGATGTGCTCGCGGGTCTGGGGCATCGGTCCGTCGGACGCCGCGACCACCAGAATCGTGCCGTCCATCTGGGCCGCGCCGGTGATCATGTTCTTCACGTAGTCGGCGTGACCCGGGCAGTCGACATGGGCGTAGTGGCGCTTGTCGGTCTCGTATTCCACGTGAGCCGTGGAAATGGTGATACCGCGCTCACGCTCTTCCGGCGCCTTGTCGATCTGATCGAAATCCCGTTTCTCGGCGAGGCCCTTGAGGGCGAGCGCCTGGGTGATCACGGCCGTCAACGTCGTCTTCCCATGGTCGACGTGACCGATGGTGCCGATGTTGACGTGAGGCTTGGTCCTCTCGAAAACTTCCTTGGCCATCTTGGACTTACTCCTTGCGTCTCGGGGACCGCCGGATGCGGCCGTTCCCAGCAACGATCCTTCACTACAGGCTCGCCGCCGGTCCGTCCCGGCAGCAACACGAAGAGCTGCTGGCGGGAATCGAACCCGCGACCCCGTCCTTACCAAGGACGTGCTCTACCTCTGAGCCACAGCAGCAGCGAATTCATCAACAGCCTTCCAGGGAAGGCATCCCAAAAAACTTGACCGCGAGGCGCGGCCTCCCAGTGGAGAGAGAAGGATTCGAACCTTCGTAGCGCGATGCGCAACGGATTTACAGTCCGCCCCGTTTGACCACTCCGGCATCTCTCCCGAGGCTGATCCGCCGAAGGAATACCTCAGATCCCGAAAAGAGATTCTGTCGTAACCCTCTGCCTCACATGCCTTTGACTAACGAACGCCCAGCCTCGCAGCCGGTGATTGAAGAGCCAACGGTCGGGCTCGAACCGACGACCTGCGGTTTACAAAACCGCTGCTCTACCAACTGAGCTACGCTGGCAGGGCGACCCCGCTCGCCAAATGAGCCCAGATCTTATTGGGCGCACGGGGCCGATCAAGGCCAAGGAGACGAAATACTCCGAGCGATCCGAAGTCCCTTTCCCAGCAGATGATAGGCAAGAGAAGGAGGACAAGCCGAAGCGGATCAGCTTGGCAAGAATCGCCCTCGCCGTCAAGGTGGGCCTTGGGCTCGCGGGGTCGAAGGGCCATGCGCAGCCCTGTGCCTCACGCTTCACCCCGCGGATTTCCGTTCCCGCCCTCTAAGTCCCGTCCCGCCCCACGAGGTCGAGAAGAGCGAGGATCTCCTCCGCCGGGACCAGACTCACGTCGTCGAACGACACGTCGGCGGTGAGGCCCCCCAAGATCACTGTCAGGCGTTCATCCGCCCGATGGATCTTGCGGATGCGACAGAGTTCTCCGAATCGCGGGATCCACACCCGGTCCTCTTTCCTCAGCCCGTCCAGGAACTCCCGCCGCCGACGGCCCAGGTCGCCGTCCCGTCCGAGATGCCTCAAGGCCTCTTCCAAGGTCCGGGCGGCCTCCCGCCCCGCTTTGCCCGACCCATTGAGCTGCTTGATCACCGGTTCGACGCGACTGCGAAACACCCGAAGCGCTTCGTCGAGGACCTTGCGAGCCTCGGCCTGCAGGCGGCGCTCTCGTTTCTCCAGATGCCGATGCCGCTCCTCAGCGGCCTTTTGGAGATTCTTGGACTTCTGGAGGTGCTTTTCACTGCGGGTGCGGACTTCCTCCGCCGTCCGGCGGGATTCGACGAGGCTCTCGATGAGGTGCTCCGCCCGACGGCTCCCGTCCCCCAGCAATTCCTTGGCCCGATCGATGAGGGCCGCATCGATGCCATGCCGTCCAGCGATCTCCAAGGCGTTGCTGTTTCCGGGAATGCCGATCATGAGGCGATACGTCGGCTTCAGACTCTGGGCGTCGAATTCGACACTGGCGTTCTCCACGTCCCCGTGACGGTAGGCGAATTCCTTCAACCCCCCGAGGTGAGTGGTCACCACCACCGCCGCGCGGCGGTCGCGCAACGCCTCCAGGATCGCCAGCCCCAAGGCCGCTCCTTCGGCCGGATCGGTGCCGGCGCCCAACTCGTCGAGGAGCACCAACGACCGTTTGTCCGCACCCTCGAGAATGCGCGCGATGTTGCGGACATGTCCCGAAAACGTCGACAGATTCTGCGTCAGACTCTGCTCGTCGCCGATGTCGGCGCCCACGTCGCGGAAGACGGGAAGCCGCGCGCCTTCCCCGGTGCTGAGGTGAAGGCCGGCCTGGAACATCAACTGCAGCAGACCGACCGTCTTGAGGGTGACGGTCTTGCCTCCCGTGTTCGGACCCGTGACGACGAGGATTCGGAAGGAATCCCGCAAGCGATAGCTCACTGGAACGACCTCGCCCCGCTCGTCCGGGGAACGCTCGAGGAGGAGCAGCGGGTGACGGGCGTCGGGGACCACCAAGGTCCCATCACGGGAGACCTCGGGCGATCGCATGGAGAATTCCTTGGAAAGTAGAGCCTTCGCCCAGGTGAAGTCGAACCAGGCCAACAGGCTCTCCGTGTGGACGAAGGCGTTCTTCTCCCTGTGCACCGCGTGAGTGAGTTCCCAGAGGATACGCCCCTCCTCCTTCCGTTCGTCGTCCTTGAGTTCGCGAAGGCGATTGGTGAGGGGAACGACGGCCTGAGGTTCGATGAAGGCGGTGGCGCCGGTTTGGGAGTGATCGTGGAGGATGCCCGGCACGTGCCCCTTCATTTCCAGCTTCACGGCGAAGACGTATCGTCCGCCGCGAAGGGTGAAGCCCGGGTTCTGGAGGGCTCTGCGGTATTCCTTGCGCTCTCCCAGCTCCTTCAGTTTCCCCCGGATGGTCTCTTCGACTTCCAAACGGGCGCGTCGAATCTCCCACAGCTTCGCACTGGCCCGATCGCGCAGTCGGCCGGGGGTCTCGATGGCGGCATCGATGAGGTCCTCCAGGGCACAGAGATCCAGGAACTGATCGGAGAGGGCCGCCAGAGAGGGCATGCGAGCGCGTTCACGGTCGAGCACGGCCTTCAGATCGCGGGCCGTGCGAAGCGTGCGGTGGAGTTCGAGGAGCTCCCGGGGCTCGAGGGGGCGACCCGCCTTGCGCACGCGGTGGAGAAGGGCGCGGGGTGAGCCGATTCCGGTCAGGGGAAGGGATTCGCCTCGGTCCAGGTGGGCCCGTGCCTCGTCGGTCTGCCGCAGCGCCGTCTGGATACGCTCACGGTCCGCCGAAGGCTCGAGAGACTTGGCGACGCCGCGGCCGGGCTCCGACTGGCAGCGCGAGGCGAGGTGATCTCGGAGCCGATGGAACTCCAGAACTTCAAGGGCATGTGCGTCCATGCCCTATCATGCTCGAAGTTCGAGGTCTTCAGGAGTCCGAGAATGGATGCGGGCGAGAGCCGTTGGAATCCTGGATCGGCTGCGATGCGGGCGACGGGTCGCTTCCGTGGGCGGGCAAGCTCTCCTCCCCGGCGACGACCGACTTCATCAGTCGTCCCACCTTGAACTTGACCACCTTTTTCGCCGGCACCTCGACCTTTTCGAGAGTGCGGGGATTTTGAGCCTTGCGGGCGGCCCTCTCCTTCACCTCGAAAACACCGAACTCTCTGAATTCAAGACGGTTACCGCGACTGAGCTCATCGATGATCTCGTCCAGGAACATCTGGATGATGAGCTTCGTCACCACCTTGGTCTGACCCGTCTTCGCGGCGATCCGGTTGACGAGTTCCTTCTTCGTGATCGTGGCCATCCTTGCAGCCTCCTTCCCTCGGCGCCCCGGGACGGGTGCACTCGTCTCCGGCCGCTCCCCTGGCGACCGGCTCCGTGTTTCTATCGGAAGGATTCATCGGCGCTATTGATGAAATCACAGACACTTATCCCGATGCCGCGCCACCGCGGCGCGAGGCGGCGGTCGCGGCCGGGGAGCGCCGGAGACTGCCGGGGCTCAAGGCAACAGGAGAAACTCCAACCCGTTGGAAGACCCGAAGGGCGGCGCCAGATCGAAGAATTGGGCGCGAACCAACAGCCCGGCCGCCGACGGAACCCGAAGGAACGCCGACGCGGAGTAGCTTCCCGTTCCATCGAACACGAAGGGTGAGGTGAAAAAGAGTTGGGTGGAGTTCGGATCGATCAGGACCGGAACCCCCATCACCGAAGCGTCGGCCTCGCCCAAACTCACGCCGAGCAAGCCCGCTCCCCCCGGCTGGCCCCCGGTGCAAACCACCGACCCCAGGGCGCGATCCCCCGCCGGAGCGGGCATCCAATCCGCATCCAAAGTCTGCAGTCCGCCCAAGCCCACACCGTAGCGCCTCACGCCGCCCGCGCTGTAGACCCTGGCGCCGGCCACTCCGGGCGTGGATGAGAACGACAGCAACGAGGCCCCGATCTCGGAGAACCCGTCGCCGTTCAGGTCCCCCATTCCCGCCAGTCCGAGACCCAACCGGTCGAGGCCTGTCCCGAAGACCTCGAAGATGACGGAGAGATCCACGCCTGAGTAAGCGCGGATGAAACCGAAGCCCGAACCATCCATCCCGAGGGACGGATCTCCCCACCAAGGTCCCGACGCGGCGAAGTCGGGCGTCCCATCCACGCCCGAAAGAACGGCCACGGCTCCCGTGGCCTGGGTGGAGAAACCCATGTGCGGGAAGTGCTGGTCGCCCAAGATGATGTCGCCGACGCCGTCCCCATTGACGTCTCCAACGGGAGCAACGCTCATGGAGGCCACATCGGTCTTGGAGTCTTGGAACTCGTACCGAAGAGGCAGTTGGGCGGCGGCGACCAGCGACAACACTCACGACGCCAGCGCCACCCGACTCCACGGATACCTCGTCCGCGCCGCCCCACAGCTTGGCCCGTGAACGTCGCCCCTTTTCAATTCAAACGCATGTCTCGCCATGTCTCTTTCCCTTCCGCGCATGGGGCCGCCGAGGGGTCCCATGTCACTGCGGCCCCGTCTCGGGGCACCTCCGACGACACGGGTGCGCTCGCGACCTTCTCGAATCCATTTCACCACCCCCCGTCGACCGCATCAACCATTCTTCAAGTTTTCTGTGAGCACCGGATCGAGAAAAAGACAACCCAGGCCTCGGCCGACACGGGAATTCGCGTCACCCCGCAAGCCCCTCCACGTCAGGAGGGAAAAGGCCAACCGACTTGCGACCCATGATTGACGCCCGGCTGCGACACCAAGCACGACGACGCCGGACCCGCCGCAGTGCTCACCTGTTCCTCCTCGTCCTCCTCGCCGTTCTACTCCTCCGCGCCGGATTGGAGCCCGCGCTTCGCGACGACGAGGTCAAACGATCGCTGCGCCTGGCCCGCGGGCTCCGCCGGTCGGCGCCTGGATCGTTTCGCCCCAACGTGGACCCGGCGGCGCGGCTCCAGCTTTTGCCCGGAATCGGTCCGGCCCTCGCCAGGCGCGTGGTGGCCTACCGTCGACGGCTGGGCCCCTTTCATTCCGCTGGCGACTTGTCTCTCATCCCCGGTCTCGGGAAGAATCAGTTACAGTCGATTCTTCCTCTGTTGGACATGGACCCGCGATGACCCCGACCTCCACCGACCCCCTCGCCCTCCTCAACCACCCCAGTACGGACACGTTGCTCCAGCTCGCCCTCGAGGAGGACCTGGGGCGCGGTGACGTGACGACCGAGCTCATGGTCCCGGAAAGCCGCGCGGGACACGCCCGCATTCTCACGCGCGAGGACGTGGTGGTGGCGGGCCTTCCCCTGCTATCGCGGGTGCGGGACCTCATGGGCGCGACCTTTCATATCGAGGAGGCGGTCGAAGACGGCCGGACCCTCACCGCCGGCGAAGTGCTGGCTGAGATCGAGGGGCCGGCCGGCGAGATCCTCTCCGCCGAGCGACTCCTCCTGAACCTGCTGCAGCGGATGACGGGCATCGCGACCATCACGCGTCATTGCGTGAAGCTCATGGCGAACGAGAAGGTCCGCCTTTTAGAAACCCGAAAAACACTTCCCGGGTGGAGGCGCCTCGACAAGTACGCAGTCCTCATGGGCGGTGGCACCAACCACCGTCTGGGGCTCCACGATCAGATCCTCGCCAAGGAGAACCACTTCGCACTCTCCGGATCGCAAGGGGAAGACTTCGCGCACACCGTGGCCGCGCTCCTGGCCGCACGCCCCGAGGGCATGCTCGTCGAGATCGAGGTGGAATCCCTCGAACAATTGAACTCCGTCCTCGCCCTCGATCCCACCGTGGACATCGTCCTGCTCGACAACATGCCGACCGACGCCCTTCGCCGAGCCGTCTCCCTGCGAGACGCCCAGGGCGGCCGGCCGCTGCTCGAAGCTTCGGGTGGAATCCGTCCGGAGGCCCTCCGCGAGGTGGCGGCCACCGGTGTCGACCGGATCTCCATGGGAGCCCTGACCCACAGCGTTCGCGCCCCCGATCTGACCCTTCTTTTCGACTGAGGCATCAAGCACGCGGGAGGGCTGCCGATGGCGACCGAGGCCGCTGATCCCACGACTTCGTGACTCCCATCAAGAGGGTCATCTTGACACTCCCCGTCTCATCGGGGAGGGTGGGGATTGCGCCATGACGAATGACGATCCCCCGAAGAACTCCCCGACCGAACCGGTCGATGACCTGAGTCCGCCCACCGTCATCGGAGGTGGGATCGACGGCTCGTCGGAACCTGCCCAAAAGACGATCGCGCATTTCACGCTCCTCCGTCTGCTGGGCAGCGGAGGGCAGGGCGAGGTCTACCTTGCGGTAGACAATCGCCTGCACCGCAAGGTGGCTCTCAAGCTGCTCAGCCGACGCCTCGACTTCGTCGACCCGACCCTCCGTTCCCGCATCGTGGCGCGCTTCGCCCGCGAAGCCGAAGTCGCCTCGCGGCTGGACCACCCGGGGATCTGCTCCGTCTACGAGTTCGGTGAAGCCCACGGCCTGCCGTGGATCGCGATGCAACTCGTGGACGGAAGTTCTCTCCAGCAACGCATCGCGGAAAGCCACGCCACGAAGGGGCCCGACGCCCCCGCCCAACACGATGAATTCATCTCCACGGTCGCCATTCCGGATGTCCGCCGGGATGACGCATCACGCTCACCGGGCGCGAGCCGCACCGGGGGACCTGCCAGACCCGAAATCCTCCGCATCGTGCGGTTCTTCGAGAGTGCGGCCGACGCTCTTCACGAAGCTCATGAAGCGGGCTTGGTGCACCGCGACATCAAACCGGGCAACCTCATGGTCACACCGACGGGCGGGGCGATGATCCTCGACTTCGGCCTCGCTCACGACGAGAGAGGCGACGGGCCCCAGCTGACGATGACAGGCGACTTCATGGGAACCCCCGCCTACATGTCTCCTGAGCAATTGGCGGCCAATCGCATTCGCGTGGATCGACGCTCCGACATCTATTCCCTGGGAGTCGCCCTGTTCGAGAGCCTCACGCTTCAGCGCCCCTTCGAATCCCCCACCCGTGAAGGGCTCTATCGAAAAATCAATTTCGAGCCGACACCGTCGCTCCGTCGCCTCAATGCGGAAATCCCCAAGGACCTCGAGGTCGTGGTCCACCGGTGCCTGGAGAAGAACCCGGACCGCCGCTACCAGACGGCGAGGGGTCTCGCCGACGACCTCAGACGCTTTCAACGCTTCGAGCCCATTCAAGCGCGCTCCACGGGAGCCGTCACGAGATTGACGCTCTGGGCCAGACGCAATCCGGTCATCGCCTCGCTGGGTTCCGCGCTCTTTTTGTTTCTCGTGGCCGGACTCGCCTGGACGACTTGGAAAAACAAGGAACTCGATCGAACGAATCGACTCCTCGTTACCAAGACGAACGAAGCCGTCGGCGCCCTCGCGGAGGCCCGGCGCATGGCGGACGTGCGACTGATGGCCGAAGCCCAGCGGGATATCGAAGACCTCTGGCCGCTCGGACGAGCTCTCATCCCGAGAATCGACGCGTTTCAATCCCGCTACCGGGCCTTGGTGGAACGGCTGGCGGAGCATGAACGCGCCCTGCGAAAGCTCGAGGCGTTGGGCCGGCCGCCGTCCGCCCCCCACGAATCCTGGACCTTCCCCGAACCCGATGCCAATTTTCTCGCTTGGAAACACGAGGTTCTCACGGAGTTGGTGAGGGATCTCGGGCGATTCGTGAACGCCCCGGACGGAGGCCTCGCCGAACTCCGAAAACGCCGAGAGGCCTCCGAAGCCCTGGTCTTTGCCACGCTTGTCGACGCCGAATCTCGCTGGAAGGCCTGCGCCGATCGTATGCGACGCAACGAGCGGTATCGGGGATTCGTCGTCCGTCCGCAGGAGGGCCTCGTTCCGCTGGGCCCCGACCCCAGTTCCGGCCACGAGGAGTTTCTCCACTGGGCCAGTCACGAGCGAGGAGCCCCCTATCCCCATCGGGATGCGGCGGGACTCCTGACTCCGTTTGACGCCACGACGGGAATCATCCTGGTTCTCCTCCCCGCCAAGACCTTCCTGCAGGGAGCTCAGGCCTCCTCAGCCGACAAGGCGAATTACGATTCTTCAGCCGAAGAGGACGAATCGCCCCCTCATCCGGTGAGTTTGACGAGTTACTTCATCGGGAAGTTCGAGATCACGCGTGCGCAATGGATGAGGATGTCGGGGGGACACGACCCCTCCTATTGGACCGCGAAAACCAGCGGTGGACGTCTCGATGACGAGGGATGCCTGATGCGACCCTTGGAGAACGTCACGTGGTTCAGGGCAAGACAACTGCTCACCAGATTCGGGCTCGCCGTGCCCACGGAATCTCAGTGGGAATTCGCCGCGCGGGGAGGCACGACGTCGCCCTGGAGTTTCGGCGACGACGTCTTCCAGTGCGCGAAGTACGCCAACCTGGCCGACGAGTCATTCCTCGAAGGATTCGGAGCCGGCGTGATCTATGAGCAGGGGATCCAAGACGGGTTTCCGATGACAGCTCCCGTGGGGAGCTTCGCCCCCAACGGCTACGGGCTCTACGACGTCCATGGCAACATCTGGGAGTGGTGCGAGGACGCTTTCGGACCCTATGAAGGAGGACACACCCCGGGTACCGGGCTTCTCCTGAAATCGTCCACCGCGGAACGGGTGTTTCGAGGCGGCTGTTTCAGTTATCTGGCCGTCCGCGCCCGTTCCGCCAACAGGGACAAGCTCTTGCCGGAGACGCCTCTTTACAACTTGGGACTTCGCGCGGCCAGGGCCGTCGAACCGTGACCGCCCAAACGGCGAAATCCGTTGTCGAGCCGCTCAGAGCAGTGCGATCTCCCTCAAGGCCTGAACCGGCGTCAGGTAGTTCAGATGCCGGAACACCGGCGAGAGGATGGGGCGCCAGCCCCGCTCCCCGATGACGCCGATGGCGCGCGCGAACGCCGCCAACTCGATATCCTTCGCCTTGTGCTTCTTCGACGTGGCGGCCTTCAAGAGGACGTCCATGGCGGAGATGTCGTTGATCGCGGAAAGCGCGGCCGCCGTCTGAATCCGGGTTTCACTGGCTTTGGATGCGTTCAATAGTTTTCCGAGAGATTTCACGACCTCGGTGTCACCCAAGAGAGCCAGGCCCAGACCGAAGGCGCGCTTCAGTTCGGGGCGTCCGCTGCGAGTCACCCCAGTGCGGAGAAACGGCAGGGCTCTCTTCTCACCGACGAGCCCCAACGACACCGCGGCGAAGCGAGAACTGGTGGTGTCGCCCAGGTTCTGGAGACGTCGGATGGCGAAGTCGGAGACGCCCCCTTCACCCAGAAGACCCAGCGAAAGCATCATCGCGGCGCGGGTCGACGGATCGATACGTCCCTTGGCCAAGCGCCGGAAGACGACTTTGCGGTCAGCCTTGTCGCCGTCGACGGCCAAACCCAGTGAGGCGAAAGCCCGCGTCGAGTTGAGACGCGTCGTCTCGAGAAGGTGCTGCAGAGCCTTGCGCGCCTGGGTGCCCCCCAACTCCCCCAAAGCCAACGCCGCGAAGTTCCGCACCATGACGTCGCTGTCCCCGAGACCGTCCTTGACGAGCCGCGCCACGACATCCTCCTTCAGGGCTGCAAGTCGAAGCGTGTCCTCTTCGGCCTTCAGGCGAAGCCGGCCGAGATAGTCGCCGGCGATGAGGTCGGCGCGCTCCGTACCGTCTCCGTCGAAGTGCTCCGCCAACTCCCGTTCAGCGACCTCCAAGTCCATCGCGAAGGGGCTGACGAACCGCACCCGGCCAAGGCCGATGACCGCGCTGCGGCGGATGTTCACGTCCGGATCGTCCACGACGCGGAGCAACACGTCGATCGACTCGGGATGGCCGCCCAGAGCCAGAGCCTGCACGCCCACCGAACGGAGGACATCATCCCGCGACGGCGACAAAACGTAGTACTCGAGGAAGGCGCGCGACCGGGGCGTATCGAGGAGCCCCAGGGCATACAGGATGGACGATTCCACTTCGCGGACACCCCGACCCTGCTTCAGTCGCTGGATCAGAACAGGAACAGCTTTTCTTTGTCCCAGCAAGCCCAGGGCGACCGCCGCATAGGCGATCTCCGCATCCTGCCTCCGACGGCTCTTGAGGATCGACGAAAGAAACGGCCGCGACGCCGGGGTCTTCAAGAGTCCCAGGGCCAGGATGGCGGCCTTCCGAACATTCTTGTCCTTATCCGAGAGCAAGGGCGTGATCAAAGGGAGATCGATGCGCTGCCCGATCTTGCCGAGAGCCAAGACGGCTTCGGCGCGAACGCCGGGATGACTGTGAGCCGTCAGGCGCTTCAAGACGGGAAGAACTCGGGAGCGAAGAACTTCCGAAGTGGCATCCGCGGGACGGGCGACCGGAGTGTCCGCGGGAGTGAAGAGATCCGCATCGAGCTCGCGCTCTCGGTTTCTCGACAGATAGCGGCGCTCGAGGTCGAGATACCAGGCCTCGTTGAGCCGCCACCAATTCAGCCAACTGTCCTCGGAATTCGCGTCTCCCAAAGGCCCGGTCTCGCCCCCCTTGGGCAAGGGCGCAGGCGAGGGGTCGGCGGCCCGGGGAATGCCGAAACCCGCGAGCCCCGGAGGCGTGGGCAGCGTCGAGACGGGGGTGGGCGTGGTCCCGCCGCTCCCTCCGGGGACGGGGCCGGTAGGTGAAGGACTTCCGACGCCCTCCACGGGGCGCGGACTGGCCTCACCGACTCCGGAGGGAGTGAACGACCCGGGCGCCCCCCCGCCCGCGGGCGTCGGCGTCGACTGCGGCCTGGACCGACGCCGTCCAGGACGGCCGTCGGGAGGTGTCGGGCGCGTCGGACGATGGGTCCCGCCGTTGCCCGTCGGACCGACCCGGGGAGTCGACGTCACCGGCCGTACGGGACGGACTTGGGCCGAGGCCGTTGCGACCAGACCGAGGAGAAAGGTGAGGATCAAAAAGATCGAGGACTGTGATCGACGCATCGTGTCGACTCCGTTCCGAACCGAGCTACAAAAGACGCTCCAACATGATGTACGCAAGCCTCATACCGAATCGTGGCACCAAATGGGTCCGCGCCGTTCCCAGGCACCGAGTCGGCCGGCCCATCGAAGGAGGCGACACAACCCATGACATAGATAAATGTTGTGACACCTTGCAAATGCGACCGTCAACCGGGTGTCGCCGATTCTCACCCTTTGGGGGAATCTCGAGGCTCGTGGGGCTCCGCCCACCCGGCCTGCGTTCGTTCACATCCGCTCGTTTTCCACCCGGAGGGCCTGGGCGAGGAGCGCTTGTTCGCGACCGGGAGGGCCCCTATAATGCGCAGCCTTGGCGACTGAGTCTCAAATATATACAGAGCAAGAGGATACGTCATGTCGCGCTCCGATGGCCGCGCCCCGGACCAACTCCGGGACATCAAGATCACCCGGGACTTCGTCCCCTCCGCCGCCGGCTCTGTTTTCATCGAATGGGGACGGACACGGGTGATCGTCACGGCCACCGTCCAGGAGCAGGTGCCTCCTTTCCTCTACAACAAGGGACTGGGCTGGGTGAGCGCCGAATACGGCATGCTCCCGGGTTCCACGGGACAACGAAAGATTCGGGACGGTCGCCGCGTCAACCTGGACGGGCGCACCGTGGAGATTCAAAGGCTCATCGGCCGATCGCTCCGCACGATCGTGGACCAAAAGGCTCTGGGGCCTCGCACGCTCTGGCTCGACTGCGACGTCGTGGAGGCGGACGCCGGGACGAGGACCGCTTCGATCACGGGAGCCTGGATCGCCCTGTATGACGCGGTGCATCGACTCCGCGGGGAGAAAGTTCTCAAGAAAGACCCCCTCCGAGGAGGCTTGGCGGCGGTGAGCGTGGTGGTGGTGGACGGGAAACCCCTGCTCGACCCCACCTACGAGGAGGACTCCCAGGCAGAGTCGGATCTCAATTTCGTCATGACCCACGAGGGGCAAATCATCGAGGTCCAGGGAACGGCCGAGAAGCGCCCGTTGCCCCGAAACCAATTCCTCTCGTGTCTGGAGATGGCCGAACAGGGCATTCAGACGATCGCGTCCATTCAAAACCGGGCCCTGATTCGCCTGGGTTGAGGAGACACCATGGCTCGACGGCTGGTCATCGCGACGAAAAACCCGAAAAAGCTCTCGGAGATGAAGCAGATCCTTGCCCCCTTGGGTTGCGAAATCGTTTCCGTGGAAGAGGTCCGTCCAGGCGTGGAAACCGCCGTCGAAGACGGCCGCACGTTCGCCGAAAACGCGAAAAAGAAAGCTCTGTGGTATGCGGAGCAATGCGGTGAGATTTGCGTCGCGGACGATTCAGGCCTCGAAGTCGACGCCCTCGGGGGCGCACCCGGAGTCCACTCCTCGCGCTACGCCGGAAAAGAGGGGGACGACGCGGCGAACAACGCCAAGCTGTTGGAAGAATTGGAAGGCATCTGCGAGGAGCAGCGGGGCGCCCAGTTTCGATGCGTCATTGCGGTGGCCAGTCCGGGGGAGGTTCATTTGACGACCGAGGGCGTGGTCCGGGGCCGAATTCTTGAAAGTCCTCGGGGCGAAGGGGGGTTCGGCTACGATCCTTTGTTTCTGTACCCTGAATGGGGAGAGACCTTCGCCGAAGTGGACGGGCCGCGCAAAGCGCAGGTCTCCCACCGAGGCCGCGCTCTCGAGCAACTGAAAAGCTCGTTCCCCAGTCTCCTTTCCATCATCGAGAACCGACAAAACTTCTGATGCCAGAATCGAACAACAAGACAGCGCGGATTCGGAATTTCTGCATCATCGCGCACATCGACCATGGCAAGTCGACCCTCGCGGACCGGATCATGGAGATCACGGGTACCGTGAATGAACGCAATCGGAGGGACCAACTCCTCGACGACATGGATCTCGAGCGTGAACGCGGCATCACCATCAAGGCGAAGGCTGTGGAGATCCATTGGGAGAAGGATGGCATCCCCTACATCGTGCACCTGATCGATACGCCGGGACACGTGGACTTCAGCTACGAGGTTTCCCGCAGCATGGCGGCCTGCGAAGGCGCCGTCCTGCTCGTCGATGCGGCTCAAGGCGTCGAGGCGCAAACGGCCGCGAACACGTGGTTGGCCGTCGACTCCGATCTGGAAATCATTCCGGTCCTCAACAAGGTCGATCTCCCCGTGGCCAGACCGGACGAAGTCGCCATGGAAATCGAGTCGGTCCTGGGATTGCCCGCCGAAGAGGTCATGCACATCTCGGCGAAGACCGGAGCCGGCGTGGCCGAGTTGCTGAACCGTGTCGTCGACCGCATCCCCGCGCCGAGCGGCGATCCGGAATCAGAACTCCAGGCATTGATCTTCGATTCGGTCTTCGACGACTATCGGGGCGTCATCGTCTACGTCCGAGTCGTGAACGGCCGCGTGAAAAAGCGCGATCGGATCCGGATGCTCGGCGCCCACAAGGCCTATGAAGTGCTCGAACTCGGCAAGTTCCGCCCGGACATGGTGGCCGTGGATGAACTCTCGACGGGAGAGGTCGGCTATCTCATCTGCAATATCAAGACGATTCATGACGTGAAGATCGGCGACACGGTCACTCATCAAAAGACCGACGTCGAGGCTCTACCCGGCTACGAAGAACCGAGGCCTTTCGTGTACTGCGGGCTGTATCCCAGCAACCCGGGCGACTACGAGAACCTGCGCGCGGCCCTCGACAAACTGCACCTGAATGACGCCAGTTTCAATTTCGAACCCGAGACGTCCGATGCCCTGGGGTTCGGATTCCGCGCCGGATTTCTGGGCCTTCTCCACATGGAGATCGTCCAGGAGCGCCTGGAACGGGAATCGGGAATCGACCTCGTCCAAACGCCCCCCAATGTCACGTATGAACTCCAGACGACCGACAACCGCGAATTCCTCATCGACAGCCCCTCGAAGTTTCCGGACGACGGCACGGTCAAGGAAATCCGCGAGCCCATCGCCGAAGTCAGCATGATCGTCCCCAGCACGGCCATCGGAGCGATCATGCGGCTCTGCGAAGAGCGCCGCGGCGCCTACGTCAAGACGGAATACCTGGGCACCGAGCGGGTCCTTCTCCACTACGAGATCCCACTCTCGGAGATCATCTTCGATTTCTACGACAAGCTGAAATCGTCGACGAAGGGCTACGGGACCATGGACTACCATGTGAAGGAGTACCGCGCGGCGAATCTCGTGAAGCTGAGAGTCCTCGTGAACGGGACGGACGTGGACGCGCTGAGCATGATCGTCCATCGGGACGAATCGACGCGCAAGGGGCGGCAGCTTCTCATCAAGTTGAAAAAGGAAATCCCCCGCCACCTCTTCGAGATTCCGTTGCAGGCGGCGATCGGCGGGAAGATCATCGCCCGCGAGAACATCCGCGCGATGCGGAAAAACGTGACGGCCAAGTGCTACGGCGGCGACATCACTCGCAAACGCAAGCTGCTCGAGAAGCAAAAGGAAGGCAAGCGACGCATGAAGTCGGTGGGCAACGTCGAGATTCCCCAGTCCGCCTTCTTCGCGGCCCTGAAGCTGGACCGTGACGAGTGAATGATGCCGTGGAGGCCGGCCGCGACGCGGAGGGGGGCAGGGCCTCATCCATCCACCGCACTCCGGTCTTTCGAGAAACGATCGAAGCTCTCGTCTCGGCGATCATCTTCGCCCTCCTCGTGAAGCAATTCGTGGGCGAGGCCTACAAGGTTCCCACGGGCTCCATGGAGCCAACGATCCACGGTTCCGAGGACGACGGAGACCGCATCCTCGTGGACAAGATCACCGGACTCCTTCGCGATCCGCGGCGATTCGAGGTCTGGGTGTTTCGCTACCCGAACGATTTGCGCGTGAACTACATCAAGCGCGTCATCGGTATCGGGCCCGAGTCCCTGTTCATCATCGACGGCGACATCTGGACCGGACCGGTGAATGCGGCCGGAGAGCGCCCGGAAAAACTCTTCGCGGAAAACCGCCTGCACATCGCCCGAAAACCGGATGCCGTCCGAGAGGCCATGCTCCACCGATACCCGCAAATCGACCCCGAGACCCTCGATCGCACCGACGAGGAGACTCTCCGGAAGTCGTGGCACTTCGAAGGGTCGCCGCTTCCCGACCACAAGACTTGGGAGTTCGATGAGGGAGGAGTTCTGGCCGCGTCCCAACAGCCGACGTTCGCGATTTTTCGCGAGACCGTCAGGGATCAAAGGAACAAGTTCGAGGACCTCTCGCCCAACAATGTCTGGGGGGAGTATGTCGTCGGAGACGTTCAAGTCGAAGTCGAAACCAAGCCGACGACCCACCGCGGATTCATCGTGTTCGAGATCATCGATCCGCAACACGGGGGACGGCTGAAAGCAAGGGTGCCCATCGGCGATGAACCCAGGCAGGGAGTCCTGCTCCGCGACGAGGAGCAGCTGGCGGACCTCGGCGACTTCCACCTCTCCCCCGACACATGGACGAACTTGGCGTTCACCAACGTGGACGACGAAGTCCTCTTGGAGGTCGACGGCGAAATCGTCGCCCGAGCGACCTACCGGCACATGCCTCGCGCCACGTCCAATCGGTTCAACGACCAGCAGAAAATCGCATTCGGTCTCCAGGACGCCGCGGCGCGTTTCCGTCGACCGCAGGTCTACCGGGACATCTACTATCGCCGCGGAAACTGCAGCGGGATGCGCCATTTTTCGTGGGACATCCCTCGAGGCTCGTACTTCTTCCTGGGCGACAACTCACCGTCCAGCAAGGACAGCCGAGAATGGGTGCGGATGGAAATCGAGACCAAGGACGGGGAAGTCTACGAGGGCGACGCGGAGGCCATTCCGGACCCCGAAAACCTCTCCGTACGCATCGACAATCCTTGGCGCGAGGACCAACTCGGAGACGCCTCCGGGTCGCGCTGGAGGTTTCTGGATCGGTTCGGCAACATACATGACCTGGGGCAAGGAGCGAGGCCGTGGAAACGGCTGAAGCGAACGTGCTTTCCCTTCGTCCCCCGCAAGCTCATCCTCGGAAGAGCTCTCGTGGTGTTTCTGCCCTGGGAACGTATGGCATTCATTCGGTGACTCGGAAGGACGGCAATTCATGAGCGCAAAACCCGAAGAACGCGGGCGGTACAGGGCAACGATCGAATCCCTGGCCGTGGCCGTCGTGATGGCTCTTCTCATCAAGCAATTCGCGTTCGAGGCCTTCCAGGTGCCCACCGAGTCGATGGAGCCGGTCATCATCGGCAGACCCGAGGGGGGGTACCGACTCATCGTGAACAAGTACGTCTACCAGGTGCGCGATCCTCGCCGCTGGGAAGTCGTCGTGTTCCGGTACCCGCTCGAACGGCTGATGAACTACGTGAAGCGCCTCGTCGGAATCGGTCCGGAATGGCTGTTCATCCGAAACGGCGATATCTACACGGCGCCCGCGGAGCTGGATCACGACGAAGCGCTGAAGCAGGCCAAGATCCAACGCAAGCCGGCCAACGTCCAGGAGGAACTCTTCGACCTTTTGAAGTGCATCCCCCCCGAGGATCGAAATACGCAGGCATTCCGGCGCTACTGGAAACAGGAAAAAGGCGATCGCGGTCAGGGTGACGTGCGTGTTCTCGTGGACGACGAAGAGATCGAATTCGACGCGAAAAACGGCATGAATCTCGTCTCGTTCACCTTGCCAGCCCGCTACGCGGTGCGAGCAGGTCAGCCCTGCCCGGCCATCAGCAACCGCCGTTTCGACGACTTTGCGCCCATCGTGCCCCCTCGCTCGTCCATCGGTCTCATGCTCGGCCTTGCAGGCCCCGCCCAGGGGACTGGGCCCGTCCCCGGGCACGAGGCGGAGGTCGGAGATATTCGGTTGGCCATGGACGTGAATCCCCGAGAGGACAAGGGACGGTTCGTGATGGAGATTCGCGACGGCACGCACGGCCGAGTCATTCGGCTGGAGTTGGCCTCCAAGGGGTCTGACGATTCCAGCCGCCTCGTCTTCGGTGACCAGTCATTCCCCATCGACGCCAAGCTCGAGACCGACAGCTGGACCCCCGTTTCGCTCGCCAACGTGGACGACGCCATCTTTGTGGAAGTGGATGGCGACCAGGTCTTCTCGAAGACCTACGAGCATCCGATGATTCCGGTCGTCGGGGCGATTCCCGAAAGCAGCCAAACCAGCCCGCCTCCGGCCGTGGAGCCGAGGGAGGTCCCCGTCCAGCCCACGCACGATTTGCCCTACGACAACGGGGTCAGTTTCGGCTGTGCCGGCGGCCGTGTACGGATGCGAGATATCGATCTCGCTCGCGATCTCTACTACAGCTTCTCGGGCGTCACGGACTTTTCCATTCCTGCGGACCACTACCTCATGCTGGGAGACAATTCGCCCAATAGCCTCGACTGCCGCGCCTTTCAGAGGGCGGATCTTCGTTATCGGGGTGAGAACGGCGATGTGGCCGTCCTGAGCGGCGACTTCGAGGGTGTCGGCGCGGAAAACCGCCACCACGAGGGGTCGACGCCTTCCGAGCTGGCGCTGCGCCCCATGCACAACCCCTTCGACGACAACACCCGATTCATCGACGTCTTCGGAAACCTGAGGGAAATCGATCCCGACCGCATCGAAATGGTTCCGGACCCCTTCCATCCCGAACGAGGTCCCGTGCCCGTCGAGACCTGGTACGACCACTACGTACCCAAGGAATTCGTTCTGGGCCGCGCCTATCTGGTCTTCTGGCCGCCGCTGCAGATCGGAGTGATTCGGTGAGCTTTCTGGTCGCCGAGGGCCTGCACAAAAGGTACGGGGGACGGATCGTCGTCCATGACGTCTCCATCGAAGTCGACACCGGCGAGATCGTGGGCTTGCTCGGTCCCAACGGCGCCGGCAAGACGACCACGTTTTCCATGGTCATGGGACTCATCCGTGCGGACCGCGGACGCATTCACTTGGGCGGCAAGGACATCACCCGGGAGTCCGTCGCTCGCCGAGCTCGCCTGGGCATGGGCTACCTGGCTCAGGAACCGTCGGTCTTCAAGGGCCTCACCGTCCGGGACAACATCCTGGCCGTCCTCGAGTGGATTCCCGGCCTCAGCCGCGGCGAACGACGCGACCGCGCCGATCGCATCCTGACCGAGATGCACCTCGACCGCTTGGCGACACGCCGAGCCGCACTGCTTTCGGGTGGAGAGCGCCGCCGACTGGAGATCTCCAGGATTCTCGTGACCGAACCCAAACTCCTTCTCCTGGACGAGCCGTTCTCCGGGGTGGATCCCATCGCCGTGGAAGAGATCCAGAAACTCGTGGTGGGACTCGAGGAGCGGGGCATGGGCATCCTCATGACCGATCACAACGTTCGTGAGACCCTGAACGTGACCGACCGCGCCTACATCATCCACGAAGGACGCATCCTTCAGCACGGTCCGGCCCGGCGCCTCATCGAAGACGAGAGGGTCCGACGCGCCTACCTCGGCCGTCGCTTCGTCATGCCCGAACTCGCCGAGCGCGATCCTGACTGAACCTCTGGGAAGTCTGTGGAAAACGTGGGGAAGACGACCGCGTTCGTCGTTCAATCCCGGCGCCCGACTCTTGGTCGACCAGTCCGCCCCGTAGGGTTTTCCCCCCTGTTCCCCATTTTCTCCCGGAGATCTCCACATGTTGTCCCGGGCCGCCCGCAACGGGTGACCTGCCTTGAATCCCACGATCCGCCCTCGAATTCCTCGTTCCTTCCGAGTCTTCCGAAAAGTTATCAACGTTTTTCGCGCCGTTGTCCCCAGGATCGCTTATACAAATTGTCCAATTTTGGCGTTTTCCCTCTTCCCAAACCTCGAGCTCTCCCCCTAAATGGGGACGGTTGTTGCATCGCCGACGGGATTCGGCGATTCATTACGCGATCTCGCAGGGGGGACATGATGAGCCGGACAAGCGCCTTCCGGATTCTTTTGGCTGATCACAAGGGACGCACGCGCAGGGAGCTCGCACGCTTCCTCGCCCATCGCAATCTCGATGTCGATTGTGCGCCGACGGCCTTTCAGGTGAAGCGCGCTCTCCAAGAGCGCGACTACGATCTGATCCTCTTCGACATCGATCTCCCCCAGCTTTCTTTCTTCGACCTTGCGGCCCGTCTGGAGACCGAAGGCCTCGAGATCGACGTGGTCGTCACCGCCGACCTGATCGATCTGGATCGAGCCGTGTCCGCGATGCACGAGGGCGCGGTCGACTTCCTTCTCAGGCCCCATGACTTGAAGAAAGTCGCCTTCACCGTCGAACGCATTCGTGATCTCAAGAATCGCAAGGCGAACGAGGTGCGCCAACTCCTGATACGCCGCGAGTCGCAGATGCAGAAGGAGACGACCCTCGCGCTCGCCCGTGCGGCCGAGGAACGGGATCGCATGAACATCGGCCATGGACGCCGCGTCGCCGCCTACGCCGTCGAGATCGGACGGGGCCTCTGCTTCACACAAGCGCGGTTGGAACGGCTCGCTTTCGCCGGAAAGCTCCACGACATCGGCAAGATCGGCATCGACGACGCCATCCTCAACAAGCCGGACCGGCTGACATCCGCGGAATACACCGTCATGAAGCGACACTCGGAAATCGGGGAGTACATCCTGAAGCCCGTCTCCGCCTTCCAGGACATCGCTCCGGTCATCCGACATCACCACGAACGCTTCGACGGCGCCGGGTATCCGGACGGTTTGGCCGGCGACGAAATCCCCTTGGATGCCCGAATTCTTTGTCTTTGCGACTTTTTCGACGCCATCACGTCCAAGCGGCCCTACCGGGAACCGGCATCCCTCGAACAGGCCTTGGAGATCATCTCGGACGAAAAAGGAGCATTCTTCGACCCGCTCGTTTCCGAGGTGTTCATCAAGATGCACCACCCGAGGCGCACCGTCGTCGCCATCTGACGTCCCCCGAGGAAAAAGGGCCCCCCCTTCCCTTCTCCCCGAACGTCGCCCGTTGATCCCCCCCGTTGCCGTCCGTAGGATTCCGCGTCCTCGATCCACGGATCCCCCTCCACGTCCAACAATGGAGCAACCCTCCCATGAAAATCGCGGTTTGCGTCGTCGTGGCCCCTTCCACCGATACCAAGGTGAAGATCGGCTCCGATGAAAAAACGATCGACATGAGCGATGTCAAGCTCGAACTGAACGCGTACGACGAATTCGCCATCGAGGAAGCTCTTCGGCTGAAAGAGTCCGTCGGCGAAGGAGAAGTGGTTCTCTTCTCGGTGGGAACCCCCGCGACGATCAAGGAGGAGATCCGAAAGGGTTTGGCTCGCGGCGCCGACCGGGCCGTGATCCTGGATGCGGACACATCGCATCTGGATTCCTCCGCCGTCGCGGCCCTGCTCACCGCCGAAATCAAGGCTCTTGAACCCGAGGTCATCTTCATGGGCAAGCAGTCGGTGGACTACGACTCCGCCCAAGTGCCCTCCCAGGTGGCTGCCTCCATGGGATGGCCCGTGGTCACCAAGGTCTCGAGTCTGTCCATCGAATCCGGCGCGTTCCGTGCCGAGCGGGAGATTGAAGGAGGCGTCGAGGTCGTCGAGGGCACCCTACCGGCGGTGATCAGTGCGGAGAAGGGTTTGAACGAGCCCCGTTACCCCTCGCTGAAGGGCATCATGGCCGCGAAGAAAAAACCCATGGAAGAAAAACCCGTGGACGCGCCCGCGCCGATCGTCGTCATTGACTCCCTGGAGCTGCCTCCTCCCCGCCCCGAAGGCCGAATCGTCGGAGAGGGCCCCGAAGCTGCGATCAAGGTCGTCGAGTTGCTTCGTAACGAAGCCAAAGTGATCTGAGAGGAGATCCCCATGTCTGTTCTGGCATTTTGCGAAGTGCGTGACGGCCGCTGCAAGAAAGCGGCCTTCGAAGCCATCACCGCCGCGAAGAATCTCGCGGCGGATCTGGGAGGACCCGTGACCGCCCTCGTCGTCGGCCACGGCATCCAGGACGACGCCGCAAGGCTCGCCGCGTGGGGTGCGGATCGCATCCTCGCCGCCGACCACGACTTCCTGGCGCTCTACTCCACGGGCGGCTACGGACGCTGTCTGGTTCAGGCCATCGAGATGGTCTCTCCCAAAGCGGTCATCGTCCCCGCAACGATCATGGGTAAGGACCTCGCTGCCTGGGCGGCCGCGAAGCTGGGGGCTCCTCTGGCCTCGGACTGCACGGGGTTCGAAGTTGCGGATGGAGCCCTGCGCGTCCGACGCCCCGTGTTCGCCGGCAAGGCCTTGGCCTGGACCCACGGAGAAGGTGAACCGTTCTTCCTCGGCCTGCGTCCCAACACGATGGCCGCCAAGGAGATCGCCCCGGGAAGCGAAGGCGCGGTCGAAGCCTTGCCCCTCGCCTTCGAACCCTCGACGATCCGCGCCGTCGTGAAGCAGATCACCCGAGGCGATAAGGGCGACCTCGACGTCGCGGAGGCCGAGATCGTGGTGGCCGGAGGCCGCGGCGTGGGGGGGCCCGAGGGCTTCGAGCCCCTGCGGGAATTGGCCAAGGTCCTGGGAGCCGCGGTGGGCGCCTCGCGCGCCGCCGTGGACGCCGGTTGGATCGACCACGCCAGCCAGGTGGGTCAGACGGGCAAGGTCGTCAGCCCGAATCTCTACCTCGCCATCGGGATCTCCGGGGCCATCCAACACTTGGCGGGCATGCGGACGGCCAAGGTCATCGTTGCCGTCAACAAGGATCCGGAGGCTCCCATCTTCAAGGTCGCCGACTACGGCATCGTGGGCGACCTCTTCGAAGTCGTCCCGGCTCTCACGAAGGCATTCCAGGAAACCCTCGCCTGAGGCGTCTTCCGCCCCCACGACGGCGGCTCCAACAACGAGCCGCCGTCGATCGTCTCCCTCTCTCGCGTGACGAAGGACCTGGGGATACAATCCCCGGGTTCACATCGGAGTTCCCTTTCATGCAGAAGCTTCTCACGGGTTCATTCCTCGCGTCCCTCGCCGTCCTGGCTTTGGCTTTCCTGCCGGCGTGCGGCGACAACAAGGGCGACGACGCCGAGAAGAGCCTTCAGGTCATCTCCGAGGCGCGGAGCCGTTTCGAAACCGCCGGGCAAAACGTCAAGAAGCTCGTGGAACTGCGCGGATGGGTGGATCAGCGCCTCCACGACGACGGAGCCGACGTCGTCGCACTCGAGTCTTTCCAGAAGAAGGTCGACAACGCCATCGTAAGTGCCTTCACCTCCATCGCACGCAAGATGGAAAGATCCGAGGCGGCTCGCGTCGACACGTTTCGCGACTGGGCCCGCGGCTTGAAGGACACGCTGCCCGCGGACCTCGTCGAGAAACTCGAGCCGGGCTTCCGGTCGCTCGCCAAGGCCGCATTGAAAGCGCACCCCGACGACCAGGAACTCCGTCGCCGAGCCGGCTGGAAGTCGGTCGACATCGACCTGGACGCCTGGCGCACGGCCCCCTACCTGGATACCGACTCCGACATCCGTCTCGTCGACGCTCTCGAAACTCACCTCGCGAAAGACGCCTGGAAGGCTCCCGACGGCACCCTTTGGATTCCACCTGCATGGAAGCACGCGGGGGATGTTTCGTCGCTCGTCGAGCTGGTCGCCCAGCGGAAGAAGGAATGGGAGGAGCGCGGCAAGGACCCGTTCTTCCAGGAGGCTCGAAGGATCGCCGACACGACCCGAACCGACTTGGCCAAGGCATTGAACGAGTCGTACAAGTGGATGGCCCGGATCTTCAAGCCGTACCTCTTCCTCGTGGAAAAAGACAAGGCCTGGGACGAGGCCCAGGTCGCGCGACAGAAATCGGAGATGGTGCTTCAGCTCTACGACCTGTTCTATAGCGAATACCGGGAGCCCCTCGGCCTCACCGACATCACCGACCCCGTACCGGTCGTCGTTTTCCGCAAACACGAGGCCTACCAACAGTATGCCGCGAAACGAGGAGCGGACAGCGGCGCCGTCGGGCACTTCGAGCACGACACCGGCCGTCTCCTCGTCTCGGACGAAACGGATCGCGACACGCTTTTTCACGAGGGCACGCACCAGATCATCGCCTACAACACGAAGGGACGTCTTCAGGTCGCGTTCCTCAACCGCTCCTATTGGTTCCAGGAAGGCGTCGCCGAATACTTCGGTGCCACGTCGGTTTCCCTCGACCCGGAGACCAAACAGTGGAAATACACGATGGGTCTACTCCAAGAGGGACGACTCTCCTGGTGGCGCCAGAATGAGCGCAACGCCTATCCCCTATGGGATCTCCTGGCTCTCACCTACGGCGACCGCGAGAAGAACAAGGCTTCGGGCAACGAGGACTTCAATCTCTACGCGTACTCCGAAGGGTGGTTCCTCGTGTACTTCCTCAACAACTTCCGCGTGGACTCCGAAGGCGTGGTTCAAATCGGTAAGCCGGGCAAGTACCGCAATGGCTGGCTCAAGTATTTTCGCGGCGAACTGGACGGAAAGACCGGTCGCGATTTCTTCCTGCAATGCATGGGGCTCATGGGACCCGACGGCCAACGCGACGAAGCCAAGTGGAAGACCTTCGAGAAGGAATTCTACGACTACTATGAGTGGATCAATCGCAAGGTGGCCCTCAAGTATCACGTGAAGAACCGCCGCTTGGTCCCCTGGGACGAGGTCGTCAATCGAAAGGGGCGAAAGATCGGGGAGAAGGAGGACGACATGCTCCACCCCCCTGCTCACTGATCCGACCCGATCCTTTGACGTCCGCGGCGCAGCCTCGCATCCCCAACTCCATCCGGAGTTGGGGTAGACTCTCCCCATGAGACATTCAGCCTTCAACCTCGCGTGCGTCCTCGCCCTGCTCTCCACGTTCCTTCCAGCCCAGGACCGCTTGGCGATCGTCGGCGCCGTCGTCATCGACACAGCAGACCGCGGGCAGAGCGCCCGGGACATCGAGAACGCGGTCGTCCTCGTCGAGAACGGCATCATCACCGCCGTGGGCCCGAAGAATCACATCACGGTGCCCGATGGATTCCGTATCGTGGACGGGACGGGGAAATACCTCGTCCCCGGCCTCATCGACGGCTTCGCCGTCCTCAACAACCAGGCCTACGCCAACGCCTTTTTGTATTCCGGCGTGACGTCGATCCTCGCCGTGTCCGGGGGACGACGGGGGCCCCTGTTCACCCGCGCCCGACCATCGCCCCATCTGTATCCCCTGGAAGACGTGGGCTACGAGCCTGCCCCCATCGAGGATCTCCTGGCACGGATCGACACCGTCGCCGATCAGGGTGCAAGGGTGGCTCTCCTCATGTATCGTCTGACCCCCGACAAACTCCGACGCGTCGCGAACCATTGTCGCGAACGCGGACTGGCCACCATCGGTGAACTGGCCCTCACCACCTACGAGCAGGGCATGGACTTCGGCCTGGACGCCTTCGTCCACACCACCCGCTACTCCCTCGGCATGGCGCCGGAGGAACACCGACACGGCGTGGCGAAAGAGCCCTTCAGCGACGACCTCGCGAGCCCGAAGTGGCAGTGGTACAAGTGGCTCTCCGCCATCCGACCCGACAATCCCCGGCTCGCCCGCTATGCGAAGTCCCTGGCGCACTCCGAGACCTATCTGTTGCCCACGGCCGGACTCCTCGCCCTGCACCACCCCTGGAGCAAGAACCCGTGGAAGGAGCCCGCCGCTGTCCTCCTCGATCCGAAAGACATCAATCAACCCGCCGACCCGGAGACGGGCAAACAGGACCACGACGCCGCTCACGTGGAGGCCTACGCTCGTCTCGCCGCGGCCACGGAGATCGTCGAGAAGGCCTATCGGGCCGCCGGGGCGCGGTACCTCGCCGGCAGCGGCTGCGACGTCTGGGGGTCCATGCCTGGAATTTCCCTCGTGTGGGAGTTGGATGCTCTCGTGCGCTATGGACTCTCACCCCGCGAGGCGTTGGCGGCGGCCACGAGCAATTTCGCCGATGCCTTCGGTTGGAAGGAATTGGGCGAGGTGCGTCCTGGCCGTCGTGCCGACATTCTCGTTCTCGACGAGGATCCGCGTGTGGACATCCGCGCCATTCGGTCCATCTCGACGATCGTTCTCGCGGGCCATCTCCTCGACCGGGAGAAACTGCTCACCCTCCCCAAGGACGGAAAGATCGTGGAGAGAGAGGCCTTCACGCCGTCCGCGGAGGCGGGGTCGGTGGCGGGGCTGAACGAAGTGCGCATCGAGCGCATCACCTATCTTTCCGATGGACTCCGGGTGAAGGGGTGGCTGTTGACGCCGAACGCGTCCGGCCCCCATCCCGCCATCGTCTACTGCCGGGGCGGCAACCGGGAATTCGGAGCCCTGGACGAGAAGCGCGTTCTCGGCCGACTCCTCCCCATGGCCCGCTGGGGTTACGTGGTTGTGGCGAGCCAATACCGGGGCGTGGCCGGAGGCGAAGGCCTCGAGGAATTCGGCGGCGCCGAAGTCAACGACGTGCTCTCTCTTCTTCCGCTCCTCGACGCTCTCCCCGAGGCCGACTCCGATCGCATCGCCCTCTACGGGTCCAGCCGGGGAGGCATGATGAGCTTGCTCACCGTCTCCCGCACCGATCGCTTCCGCGCTCTCGCCCTCGAGGGACCGGTCACGGACCTCATCCGCTGGAAGAAGGATCGTCCCGGCATCGAGGAGGTCTACGAGGAACTCATTCCCGGCTACGACAAGGAGGGCGATGCCGTCCTCCTGCCCCGATCGCCCGCACGCTGGCCGGAGAGACTTTGCCCGACGACGCCCATCCTTCTCATGCAGGGTGGCGCGGACTGGCGCGTCCCGCCGGGCTCGGCCTTCGAACTCGCCGAGGGGCTGCAAGCCCTCCACCGCACGCTGCGCTTCGTCCTTTTCGAGGGCGCCGACCACGGGCTCAGCGAAAAGCGCGACGAGGCTCGAGCGCTCACTCGCACCTGGTTCGACCGCTTCGTCCGCGACCGCGCCCCCCTCCCCGACACCCAGCCCCACGGGCGTTGAGCGCCTGGGGTGGGCACGTGCGGGTCGTCTTGGCCATCCCGTGACGCGGCCCAAGCCTTTCGCCCCTCCCTTCGCGTGCGGACGTCGTCACGCCATGGGTCATTGGCGGGAATGGGCCCAGAGAATCTCGGCGGTGAGGAGGAGGAATGCGAACAGGGCGAGCGGACGCCAAAGAGGCCGCCCGTCGGGGGTGGAACCGGCGCGTTCCACGGCGACACGGGGCGCGGTCTTCGCCAGCGCTTCGAGGGCGGGGGAGGCCGTCGGCCGTGACGTCGTGAGGCTCTCATCGAGAAGCCCGACCCCGAAGGGACGAACCATGCGCCGCCCCTCCCGTGTGACCTCAGCCGTGTAGGCCCCGAGCCGAGGGCGCTCCCCCAACACCCAGAGTGCGCCGCCCTCCAGGGAGCGGCGAATGTCCATTCCTTCCGGCCCCGTGACGTGCAGGTCCACCTCCCCCAACAGCCGCCCCAACCCAGCCGAAAAACGCACCGGCTCACCGCCCGCAAAGCTCCACAACTCGAGGCCCCGGAGGCGGTCCGCGAGCAAGTTGCGAACGAGAAGAGGAAACGCGGGAAGGAGGGCCAAGTTGCTGTCGGTGGGTGGGCTCGCCCACACGAAGTGCCGACGCCCCTGTCTCGAGAAGGCGAAAAACTGGGAACCGGCATCCGTCCTCACGAGTCTGCGGGCCGAGCCGGGGATCTCGACGCGGTGCTGACGCAACACGACGAGGTCACCCAGATCGACTTGCCGCAGAACGGGGTCTCCCCGCTCCACACCCAAGACCACGGGCTGCAAGGCGTCCCCTCGCTCGATGAGCCCGTCCGGGACGACGCCCCACCAGAACACGCGACGAGCAGGAGGCGGCTCCTTCGCCGTCCATGCCCTCGTCGTGATCATGAGATCGAAGGACGACGTTCCGGGAGGCAATTCCGCTTCGCTGGATGCGCGCACGATGTCCAACTCAGGAAAGACGCTCCCGAGAGCCGCGAGATAGGGAGAGGCTTCCCCCAGAACGAGGATGCGGGGCGAGGGCGCCCGGGCGACACCGAAGATCACCTCATCATCGAGGGACAAGACATCCTCACCGCTCAGACGCAGACGAAAACGGGATGCCTCGGCGCCTGGTTCGAGCTCGATCGGGAAAAGCACGGTCTTCGATTTGCTTGGCTCGAGTTCCACCTCGCGTGCGGCCTGAAGGAGGTCGTCGCGATAGAGGGAAACGATGACCTTTCCGGAAGCCATGGCATTCGCCGACACGCGCACGACGAGACGCTTCACGTCGCTCCGCCCTCCCAGGGACAGGCCGACGATGCCGCGATTCGGTCGAGGATCTCCCAACGCGACGAGCTTCACGTTCACGCCCCCGGTGTCCAATCCCCCCATGTCCGGACTTCCCCCCGCGAAGTCGGAGAGAACACGGAGTTCCGTCGCGGCCGCCCCTTGGTTCCTCCCTTCGGACAACAAGCCGACGGCCCGGTCCATCGCCTGAAGAAGATCACTCGATCTGGGCTCCGGCTGCGCAGCGGCGAGTCGGCTGCGGAGAAGGGCCGGATCGTCGCGGGAATCTCCCAGCAAGAGGGGCTCCGCGCCTGCAAGAATGACGATCACGCCCACGTCGTCGCCGGCCGCGTCCAATTCGTCCCGCGCGAGATTCCGCGCCCTTTCGAATCGCGTCGCATCACCGTCGCGGGAGGCCATGGTGGCGCTCGCGTCCAGCACGATGGCCGTGAGGCTCCCGGGTTGCCGAGTGCTCCCCCAGCGGAGGCCTCCCAGGGACAAGCCGAGACCCAGGACGGCCAGGACGAGAAGCAGCAGGCTCAACCACTCCCTGGGAACCCGGAACGGACTTTGGACGACATCCTCCTTCAACAGCGCCTGCCAGAGCATGACACTGCCGACCTGGTGTTCCCGCCGACGGCGTTTCATCAAAAAAAGCATGATGAGCGGGAAGAGGCTCAGGAGCCACCAGAGCTGCTGAGGGTGAGAAAACGCGACAGCCAAGGGGAGGGCGGCGGTCATGCGAGCCACCCTTTCGGCGCCAACTCGTTCAGAACGGCGTCCTCCAGGGTGAGCCTCGAGCTGAGGTGCGTCCAGGCCGCCCCCCGGCGACGCGCGGCCTCCGCCCAAGACGCAAGATGACCGGTCAGACGACGTCGATAGATCTCCGCCAAAGCCTTGGTCCATGTGATCTCGACCGCTTCCCCGGTTTCCATGTCTTCGAGAAGGAGATCGCCCTCAAGATCGGGCTCCAATTCTTCGGGCGCCAGGATCTGGAGGATGTCGAGGGACCTACGTGGTCCCAGGAGTCGCTTCAGCACGGCGCGAGGCCCGGCGGGCTCGAAGAGGTCCGAAATCAGGACCGTGAGTCCCCGCAGTCGGGTTCGCAGACGAAGTTGGTCGAGGTGTTCGATGAGGGGACGGGTCGACGTCGCGGGCATGGCCTCCAGGCGATCGAGGAAAGCCTCGAAGGCTCCCGCCGACGCGCCGGGTTCGGCATGTTCCAACTCCTCTCCGAGAAGCCAGGTCTCCACGCGATGTCCCCGAATCCTCCCGATCCAGGCGAGCGCCGCGGCGAGACCGATGGCCAGCTCCCGCTTCGGGGGCGTCCCGTAGGCCATGGACCGACTCATGTCGATCACCAGGTTCAGATTCAGCTCCTCCTCATCGTGGTACAGCCGAATGAGAAGTTGATCGAGCCGGGCCAGGCTCGCCCAATCGAGATGCCGCACGTCGTCACCGGGGGCGTAGGCGCGGAAGTCCGCAAACTCGAGGCTGATCCCCTTTCGTCTGGGCGCACGCCGGTCCCCTCGCAGGGTCCCGGTCAGCGAACGACGCAAGACGAAGTCGAGCCGGGCCAACCTCGCCCTCAAATCTCCCCCCAACACCGCCGTCATGCCGCGTCCTCGGCGAGATCGGGAACGGCTTCGAGAAGGGCCGCGGTGATCGTGTCCGGGGTGACGTCATCCACCTGGGCCTCGTAGCCCAAGACGAGGCGATGGCGGAAGACCGCGGTGGCTGCCCAGCGGAGATCCATGTAGGCGAGCTGCGGCCTGCCGTCGGCGAGCGCCCTCACCTTTCCCGCCAACACGAGACTCTGGGCTGCACGGGGGCTGGCGCCGAAACGCACGTAGCGGTCCACGAGTTCCGGGGCACCGGCGCCCGTGGGATGGCTTGCCTCGACGAGACGGGCCGCAAAATCCAGAACCTGCGGCGCCGCCGCCACGTCGCGAACCGTCGATTGCCACCGTAGGAGTTCATCCCGGTCCATGACCGCCTCCGCCCGCGGCGCTCGACTGCGCGTGCTCCGTTCCACGATCTCCACCAATTCCGACCTGTTCGGTCTGGGTACGAGGACCTTGAAGAGAAAGCGGTCGAGCTGGGCCTCCGGCAACGGGTAGGTCCCCTCCATTTCGATGGGGTTCTGCGTCGCCAAGACGAGAAGGGGCCGCTCGATGGGACGGGTTTCTCCCCAGGACGTGACGGTCCGCTCCTGCATGGCTTCCAGCAGAGCTGACTGCGTTTTCGGCGTGGCCCGATTGATCTCATCCGCGAGGACGAGCTGCGAGAAAATAGGGCCCTTGCGGAACGCGTAGCGCTTCCTCCCGTTCTCGTCCTCCTCGATGATGTTTGTTCCCGTCACATCCGCGGGCATGAGATCCGGCGTGAACTGGATACGCGAGAACTTCAGTCCCAACGCTTCCGAAAGGGTCTTGACGAGCTGCGTCTTTCCCAGCCCGGGCAAGCCTTCCAAAAGGCAGTGCCCGTCGGAGAAAAGAGCCGTCAAGACGAGGTCGACGACGTTCGCCTGCCCCACCATGACCTGACCAACCGCTTCCTTCAGGGCCTGGAACCGTCGAGGAAACTCTTCGAGAACCGCATCCATCATTGCCACTCCTGTCTTCTGCGCGCCCGCCTCTTCGCGGACTTGAGAGCGCGCATGCGTTGTTCTTCGGTCGCCGCCGGATCGGTCACGACCTCATCCTTCGAGGGTTCGGCCTCGGGTTCCGCCTCGGGGAGAGGCGGGGCTCGAGATTCGCGTGCCCGGCGCGGCGAGGCCGCGGACGGCGCGGATCTCACGGCACGAGGTGTCCGGCCGAGCTGGATGCGCCGCGTTCCCACGTCGAGCAGCATGAGCAGGAGACCTGCGACGAGGAGGTCTCGCCACAGTTCCCGGCGGGATCGGACGCTCACCATGTCGTGACGCCAGGGGTCTCCCCCCGAAGAGAGGTCGATGCCGCCGGCGAGAGATGCCCAATAGGCGAGCTTGTCATCGGCGCTGCGAAGACTCCTGTCCTCCGGCCCGAAAGACAAAGAGGCCGCGGCCAGACTCACCCGTCGCTTTCCTTCGACGTCGTACCGGGCGCGGGCGAGGTAGTCCCCGGGTTCGACAACCGCGACGGACGCGACATAGCGGCCAGGCTCGGATTGCACGAGGGAAATGTCCCGTGATGCCCCACCCTCCCGGAGAAGAGCGACGCGCGGTTCCAAGGCCGTCAGCGGGCGCCCCTGCCCGTCTTCGGCTTCCATTTCGAGATCGAGACGCGAACCGCTCCACGTGGCACGCAGGGGGAATCCACTGCCCTCGGACGCGGGGAGGACCGCTCGAATCTGTCGGGTCCAGAATCGGGTGAATCCGTCCCAGGAGAGCCATTCCTTGGACCACCGCGACGTGGCATCGGAGGTGAAGGCGGTCACCCTCCCCAGGCCGAAATTCCATGTCGCCAAGAGAGGGTCGCCCCTTTTCTCGTCGGCCAAGAGGACCGTGTCGGCCTCGGCGCGGGCCGACGTCACGACGTGCCCGAGGAGCCGGGGGAATCCCGAATCGATTCCCCGAATCAGGATCGAGCCCGGCAGAGAGACGAGGGGTGTGAACGGCTTTTCCTCGACGCTGGGCCGCCGGATCCTGGAGGCTTCACGAACGATGAAGCGGGGAATCCTCGCAAGGTCCGCCGAACTGCGATCGAGTTGGATGTAGCGGCCGCCTCCGCAAGTTGCCAAGTCCTCGAGAACATTGAGGCCGTGAGGTGCGACGGCCACACCGGAGACGGTGACCTTCATTGTCTTCAGGGTCTGAAGAACCTGAGGGGACGGCGCCTGTGGATCGCCGTCCGAGATCACGACGACGTGCTTGACCGATGCCCGACTTCGAGCCAACGATTTGAGAGCGAGCAGAAAACACTTGTGGAAGGACGGCATGTCCCCCACCGTGACGTTTCGGATGAGTTGTTTCTGCGCCGCGCCATCGCCCACCGGACCGAGGTTGAACAGCCAGCGCTCGCCCTGGGAGGGATCGAAGTAGACGATTCCCATCTCGTCACGGGGTGAGAGGGATTTCAAAGCCGTCTCGCAGATTCGCTCGGCCCACGTGTTGCCCTGATCGAACTCAACGCTGTGCAACACGACGACGAGAGCGCCCTTGGGGGTGAGCTTCTCGTTGAGGACGTCCAGGCGAACCGGGAAAACGGGCTCGAGGGGCGTCCCCCGATAGCCGCCCGGGGCGAACGAAGTGGGCCCGCCGACGACCAACAACCCCATTCCCAAATCCTTCACGGCCACGGCAAGGGCCAGCATCTGCTCCCGATCCATGTCCCAGGCCGGCAGATCGTCGAGTACGACCGCGCCGCGACCGATCCAATCCGCCGGGTGGCGAGGGAGGTTGGAGGCCGAGACATGGGCGACGTCGAGCCCGGATTTCCGGAAGACTCCCGTGAGACGCTGGTCGTGATCGGAGGACGACACGACCGCGACGGACGAACGACCTTGCACGACGACACCGCACCGCCCGACGTTGTTGCGGCGGTTGCCGTCCCGGTCCGGGTTGAGACGCACTTGGTAGGTGTGGAATCCCGGCTCGGGGGGCGCCACGACGAAGCGGTAGGCCTGGTCTCCGGAGCGAACGCGCAGCCTCACCGGTTCGCTCACGGGGCGACCATCCTCGAAGACCTGGGCCGTGGCCGCACCCTCGCCGAGGGCACGAACCACGAGAACCAGCTCGAGAGGTTCGTCGACATGGGTGCGCGGCGATGCCTCGAGACTTTGCACCATGACTTCGTCGTCATGCACGTAGTGGAGGGGACGGACATCGACACTCACTCCGGATGAGCCCAATTCGCGAATCGCGAGATCGGTCTCCCCACGGGTCGCGTTGCCGTCGGAGATGAGAACGACACGGGCCGCCAACTCCTCGGGGACGAGGGAGCGAGCCAGGGCCAAGGCCTCGGCGATATCCGTCTCCTGGAGATCGACGCGGCTCTCGAGTTCGAGGAGGGGGCCGGCCTCGGAATCGCTCCCTGGCTCCTTGGGGGGCGCCGAAAACGGAATCTCGACGGCGGGATTGGACCCGAAGACGACGAGCGCCGCACGGTCGTTCCCTTTGCCTTTCGCCATCTCGGAGAGAGCCCAACGCAAACCGTCATCTCTCGCCTCGACGGGAACACTCTTGGAGACATCGAGGACGAAGACGAGCCCCAAGTCCTCGACCGTATCGACGAGTCGAGGACGGGCGATCGCCGCGACGAGCGCCGCCAAGGCGAACGATCGAAGGATCAATGAGACGAAACGGCGACGGCCCAGACGACGTCGCACGAGGACTGCCCAAACCATGAGCGCGAGGGGAACGACGAGAAGGAAAAGCCATGCCGGAAAGACCCAATTCAATGCTTGTCCCCGCCATGTGACGCCGCTCGCAGGGCCTCAAAGTAGCGCTTGACCCACGGACGAGCGGACGGAGAAAGCCCCCGGCGGATCACTCCCTCCTGGGCCCCCTCCACAAGTTTCGCCAAGCGATCCAACTCCTCCTTCGAGGTCGCCGTTCGCGGGAGTCCCCGGAATCGTTGTCTCCGGATCACCTGCCCCTCGGGGTCGAGAGAGCCGCGTAGGTGCTCCGTCTTCGCCTCGGTGTTGGCCGTCTCCGCCTTGGGACGCGGAGCCCCGCTTCCCATCCCCGGCCCCATCCCGGATGAGATCCCCTGAAGCAGCGACTCCAAGGACGGCAGCGGCGCCCCGGATGCGGCCGCATCGGCCAGGTTTTCCAGGGCTTGGAGGGCCTCCAGCTCCCGAAGCGTGTCGAGAATTCGTTGGAGGTCATCGACCGAGAGGTCCTTCATCAGCTTCGCCAGTCGTTGCAATTCCTCCGGGGTCGGCATCGTGCCGGAGGGATCAGCTTCGATGCCCGCGAGCAGACGGTCCAACTCCTTGACGATCTCCTTCAGCTTCTCCGATTGTTCTCGAGTGAGTCCACCGAGGAGACTCTTCAACTCGGGATGGGCGTCCAGCAGTTTCCGTAGATCTTCCAGTCGGCGCGCGGCGCTCTCCAAGCGTTCCTTCAGGTCCTCGAGACGACGTGCATCGAGGTCACCGCGATGCTCCTCGATCTCCCCCGCGTCTCGCTGACCGTCGGCAAACTCTCGGAGGTCGCGAGCGGCATTTTCCAAGTCGCCGGCCAAGCTCTCGAGGCCCAGGGATTCCAGTGCCCGGGCCATGGCGGTCATCTCCTCGACATCTTCAGAGCACTTGGCTGCCCCCCGACCGCGACCCGTGCCGCCAGGACCGTCCATTGCGTCCGTGATCGCCTTGGCCGCTTCCTTCGACCATGCTTCCATCCGCACTTTTGCACGGATCGCCCCGGGGAATCGCTTCTCCAACCCCACCGCTCGGGTCTTCAAAGCCTTGGCGGCAGAAAGCAGTTTCTTCCACTTGCGTTGCGCGGCCAGCCTCTCCAGCTCGCTCGCTGCCTTCTTGACTTTGGCCACGAGTTTCCGAGCGGCGGCGTCTTCCTTGCGGCGCGCTGCGGCTTGTTGCTTGCCCCTCCGCGCGGCCGGGTCGTCGGCGCGAAGGGAAGGGATTCCGGGCGACACGACCGCGGCGATCGCCAGGAAAACGACAGCCGCCGTCACGCGGCGGCCACGTCTCGGAAGAGGGAAAACGTCTCTCAGTTTGCGGGGAGTGATCGCCTGGAGCTTGCCCTCCAGAGTTTCGCTCACCAGGGGAGCCAAGCTTTCGTCGGACTCTTCATACGCACCACGAGCCGCCAACCAGGACTCCGTGAGCGCGGCTTCCTTCCAGCCGAGACGACGATCCAATTCGTGGGCGACATGGTCTCGTGTCGGACGGCCTCGCCACAGGGCGACGGCGCCGCCCGCCAGCGCGCTCAGAGGCGCGAATACGAGGGGCCAGAATATGGGCCACCCCATGAAGGCGTGAACGACGGACAACAGACTCCCTAAGGCTGCTCCCCAAAACAATCCCCGAGTCGATCGATCCCACGCGCGGCCGCGTAGAATCCGGGCCGCGGCGCGGCGATGCAGGTCCGCATACGTCATTTCAATTCCCAATTCGCCGCTCGCCTCTTCGCGTATTGCCTCGACATGTTTCTCCACAGATAGCCGGCTACGAGAGCATACTGCGCCAGGTAGATGAAAGGTGCGATCACCCAGTCCATGTCATTTCGAAGGTCAGACAGGGAGGCAAGGACAAAGGGGTCCATCGCGATCAGATAAGGATGATGGCCCAACAAGAGCAGAACGCCGACTTCGTTCACACTCTTGCCGGAAACCATGAGACCCAGAAAAATCGGCAGGACCACCGTGAACGCCACCATGCTGCCGAAGACCCAGAGCACGGATTTACGGGCCGATTCCCGGTGCAAAGAGACGGCAGCGGCGAAAACGGCCAAGGCGAAGACGAGAATCCCCGAGTAGGTGACGTACATGGGCAGCACCCAGGGGGCGAGATCCCCCGCGGCGCAACCGAAGACGACATGCAGAACGCTGAGGAACCAATAGAGGCCTCCGGCCCGCAAGACGACGCCCATCCGTTCCATCACCATCGAACGCGTGTCGAGAGGTGCGGCGTGGAGGACCTCCAAGGATCGGGCTTCGCTGTCCCGGTGAAACACGGTCGCCCCCACACTGGCCACCGAGACGAAAGCCAAGAACAGCGCGATGCCGGCGGCAAAGGCATGGAGGACGAGAATCTCGTCCGGGCGAAACCGTCTGTCTCGAATCGTGGAATAGAGACTCGCGAAAAGGATCTCACCGCCGACGACCGCGACGAGAAAGAACACTCTCCGCAGAAGCCCTCCTTTCCCCCGGCCGGACAGCATCCCGTCCAGCCACACCAGAGGATGCGAGTCCAAGATCCAGATCTTCGCCAAGGCCGTCTTCGATTCGGGACGACGCCACGGCATCCTTCGTTTCCCTGCCGAGGTCCTGGGTTCGCGGCCGATCGCGCGGCGAGCCAGCACGAGGAAACCCGCCCCCGCCGCCGTCGATGCACCGGCATAGAACGCAAGGGGACTCAGGCCGGTCACACTCGAGACCGCGAAGCTCATCGGTAGGGGTTCGAAGACGTTGACAAACACGACGAAAGGATTGAGGAAGGCCAAAAGGTTTCCCCCCGTCGAGACGGCCCACGACGAAGACCCGGTCAATTCCCGATAGATCTCACCCGCGGCCAGACCGAGAGCTGTCACACTTCCGAAAAGAAGAACCGCCACGATGCCGATCCGAGCCGACGACGACGGGTCTCGAACGATACTCCCGATCCAGAATGCGCACGCGGTGACCCAGAACAGCGTGGCCAAGGTGATCGCGGCACCCTCGAGGAATTGCCCGGGCGCGACACCGCCGAACAGGAGCGCCGTCGCCGCCAAGGGCATGACGGCGAGCACGACGGCGCCAAGCGATGCGCCGCGGGCCGACCATTTGCCGAACACGATTCCCCAGCTCCCGACGGGGGCACTGCGCAGCACGTCGAGACGATTGTTCTTTCGCTCCTCGGCGATGACCGGGGCCAAGAGCGCGGGCCCCATGAACAAGACGACCGCAATCAGGGAGAGGTAAGTGGTGATGAAAAGGACATACCCTTTTTCGTCGGGTGTCCTCGCCTCCGACATTCCAGCCGTCGAAAGAAGCAGGGGCAAGGCGAAGGCCCCGGATCTCAACCAGAAAAACGCCTTGCTCTGGGCGTAAAGGATGAATTCCTGCCGGAAGATCGCCTTCATTGGACTTTTCCGGTGGTGAGATGAAGAAAAGCGTCCTCGAGACCCAAACGCTCCGATGCGAACTCCTCGATGGGAAAACCCCGGTCGAGAAGAGACTTCAGGATCGCGTGGGGACGGGCCTCGCTCGGGAGGAGACGGAGCAACAGCGTCTGCTCGTCTTCGCCATCCCGAACCCCGTCGACTCCGCGAATTCCCTTGAGCAATTCCACGAGATCCGCTCGCGAGCCGCCCTGAACGCCTTGTGTCGCTTCGGCCGCGCTCAACCTCAACCGGTAGACCCTGCCCTCATGCGCCATGCCGCGCCCCGCGTCGTCCACGTGCCCCACGTAGACGAGTTTGGACGTCTCGATCATGGCCACGGTGTCGCACATCTCACCCAGCTCCGACAGAATGTGGCTGGAGATGATGATGCTCTTCCCCATGTCCTTGAGGGTGGTGAGGAGTTCCCTCAACTCGACCCGGGCGCGGGGATCGAGCCCCGAAGCGGGCTCGTCCAGGAGCAAGAGAAACGGATCATGGATGAGGACACGTGCGAGGTGCAAACGCTGGGACATCCCACGCGATAGGGCGCCGCAGCGGGCGGCCGACTTCGATTCCAGACCCGTGAGCTCCAGGACTTCTCTGACGATTCTCTTGCGCGCTTCCCCGTAGATCTTGTAGACGGAAGCGAAGAAGCTCAGGTATTCCTCGACCGTAAGGGTTTCATAGAGACCGCAGACGTCGGGCATGTATCCGATCCGTCGGCGGACTTCCTGGGGATCCCTACGTATCGAGTACCCGCAGACGAGCGCGTCACCACTCGAGGGCTTCAAGATCGTGGCGATCATCTTGAGGGCCGTCGATTTTCCGGCGCCATTCGGGCCCACGAAACCGAGGATCTCTCCGGCCTCGACGGTGACCGTGAAGTCATCGACGGCGCGAAGTCTGCCGTAGGACTTGCTCAAATGACGACATTCGAGAATCGCAGTCATCCACTCACTCCGAATTTCGAGAGGGAACCCGTCGCCTCACGATGACCAGATCGAAACCATGACGCCTTCCGACCAAAGCGTCTTCGAACGGAGGCGCCGTCGTGGACGCCAGAAAAAACGCATCCCCCGTCTCGCCGCCGGGCGGGCTGACCCAGGGGAAAGGCGGGCTGACATTGCGACGATACCGATGTCGGTCGTCCGCCGAATCCGTCACTCGACGACTCATCGTTCGAAGGAGCACTCGAGCCGCGTGGCTCAATTCCAACGCATCGCGCTGCGATGAGCCCCTGAGCACGGCGAGATTCCCGCCCCGGATGTCGCGAGCCCTCACCAGAGCGAACGTCTTGGATTCGCCGGCCCTCAGGGTGCCCCGAAAAAGGTACAGCTTCCCGTCCTTGACGACACGCATGTTCTCCAGAGCGTTCCCGAAACCGTTGTGGACCACGAGGCCGAAGGATCCGTCCTCTTGCCGTTCCCACCGACACGTCACGGTCTCGGACACCTCTCCCGAAATACGATTTCCCGACAATCGGAAACCGTTGAACGGGATCTCCATGACGGGAAATTGTCTTCCCGCGCCGTCCCAAACCTGCCGACCGGATCCCCCCAGCCGATTGAACTCGTTGCCGGTCGCGGTCAGCCCATAGATGCGCCAGGCGGGCACATCGCAAGGCACGGTGGCGCCGAGGGGTTCATAGACACCCTGGTAAAGGTATCCTTCGGCCAGCTCCCGACCTTGTTCGTCCTGCAAAAGATCGAGGACGACCACGCGATTGACCTCCTCATCGGGAGCGAAGAGCAGCATGGTTGCGAGGAATGCCCCCCCTGAGAAGAGTGCAGAGTAAACGAGAAGCGTGATCGGGCTCCAATGCAGCTTGCCCCGCCGTTTGAGGACCATGTAGTCGACGGGTCCGATCAGAACGACGAACACGAGGCCCAGGAAGACGAAGAGTCCGACGTTGGGAGCGAGGATGTTGCCATTCTGCAGCACGCCGTCGAGCATCGGGGCGGCGAAGGCAACGCTCCTTCGACCGACGTAACCTCCCGTTCGCACGCTTCCGTTCCGGACCGCGATTCCGGCCGAGGAGGCCAGGGCCCAGGCGAGAGCCGTCCCGTCTCCCTGGTCCCAGTTCAAAGGGTCGAAGTTCGCAAGAACGATCCGTCCCCGCCCGACGCTCCACTCGTACCGACCAAGCCCCACGTCGGCGGTCGTCCCTTTCTCGAATCGTGACGCGGCACTCTTCCACACGGCGTCGGCGCGCAGAGCCCCCCGGAGGACCGGCCCGCGTCCCGGATCGACCCTGGAGGCGGATCGCAACCTCGGGTAGGCCATGACGCCCACCGCCGCCGAATGGACGGGGAGGAAGGGCGTGAGGCTCGGGTCGCGCAGACGATCCGCTCGGTCGGCCGTGAAGATGACCAGAATCCCGCCGAATCGGACCCAATCCATGAGGGCATCCGCTTGTGCGGGGTTCTGCCACGCGCCGGGTTCGGGGTCAAACCAAAAGATGAGAGGAACCCCGTCCAACGCGAGATGAGAATCCGGGAAACTGATGGGGTCCATGGACACGAGAGGGACGAACTGATCGGAGGCATGGAAAAGCCAATTGGCCGAGCCCAGGCGACCGCCGCGGGTGGAAAGGACATCCGCCACATGCCGACCTCGATCTCCCAGAACAAGCCCGAGACTCGGGACGGTGGAAAAGAATTGGGCGGATTCGAGACGAATCGACACCTCCTTGACCGCGAGGATTTCCTCTCGTTCTCCACCCTGCCACTCCACGCCGACGTCCACGGCACGAGACAGATACAGCCGTAATCCGAGACTCTGTCCGCGAAAAGGCGGGCCCAGGAGAGTGATTTGTCGGCCCGCCCCGGCCGCAAGACTGAATTTCCTTCCAACGATCTCGGTCGGCAGAATCCCGACGCCGTCTTCGAGAACAAGACGAGCCTCCAGGGCGAACCCGCTGCCGTTCTCGACGGTCGCCGTGATCGGGAACGGATGCCCTTGGATCAGGTAGCCAAAAAAGCCGGCGCGCACCCGGACCTCGAGGGTCTGTGCGTTCGCCGGTCCCACCGATGCCGCCAGGAAAAGGGCCACGCAGGCGAGACGAGCGAGTGCTGTGCGACAGCTTCCCGACAAAGAGTAAGGATCGCTCATGGCCCTCGTTCCCACCGCACGGCTTCCGGATCGAGAATGACGACGCGGTGATTCCCGGCATCCGCGATCCACAGCTTTCCGGCCGGACCGGTGACGATCGCCCAAGGGCTCTTGAACTCCCCCTCGCGGCTTCCGGGTCGACCGAAAACTCCGCCACTTCGTCCCGAGGCATCGAAACACTGGATGCGGTTGTTCGCGTATTCGCAGACGTAGAGCAAGTCGCCTCTCCATGCGAGACCGTAAGGATACCGAAGTTGACCGGGGCCGACGCCGCTTTCTCCCCATTCTCGCAGAAACGCACCATTCAGGTCGAAAACGAGGATGCGATCCGAAGCGTCCGCCACGTACACCTCGCGCTCGTGAATAAGAACATCCATGGCCCGAGTCAGCTTCCCGGGTTCCCTGCCATACCCTCCGAAGCTGAACAGCGGGCGGCCGTCGGGCGAGAGGACTTGAATCCGGTTGGCATCGCCCTCACCGAATTCGCAGACGTAGAGTCGCCCATGGGGACCGCGAACGCCCCTTTGGGGGAGATCATCCGGGTTCGGTTGCCGAACGACGCGCCCCGGGCGGCCCTGGCCGTCGAACCAACGAAGACGCCCTCGATGGGTGTCGATGAGCAGGAACCCGCCATCGTCCTCCCCCACGAGCCCCAGAGGAAACCCCTTGTCTGCGTCCATGACCTTGACGTCCATGACAAACGCCCCGTCGGAGGAGAATCCCTGGACTCGCCCGGAGCGGTCGACGACCCAAAGACGGTCCCCCGAAAATGCGAGTCCGCGGGGGATGTGGAAGAGTCCCGGGGTGAATCCGTGTCCGCCCACGACGTGCCAGGCCTCGCCGAGATCCCTCGGGGGCTCGCCGCGACACGCGGCCAAGACCAGAGAGATCATCGCAATCAGGTAGACGCGGATTCTCATTGCGAGACCATTCGGTGGACGTGGAAAAAGTGTTTCGATCCATGGGGCGTGGGGCGACTCATTCGTTGGCGAACCGTCTCTCGGTGAGGACGACCAAGACGAGTTTCGGAGCATGGCCCGCATATTCGGCGAAAAGTTCGTCTTCGTGTCCATGGTCCTTTCCGTCGGAGTAGCGCGCATCGACGGTGAGGCCCGTCACGGCCTGAATGAGGCGCGGCAGAACGGCCTCCATGTGTACGGTGAACGAATCGCCCAAGAGGATCACCTCGGACCCGGGCCGATTCGCGGGCGGCGGCAACTTGAAGCCTTTTTCCCGATAGGCCAAGCGTCGCCCCCAGGGAGTGGACAGGTCCAGACCCATGAGCTCCACGAGATCCCCCCCATGGAGGTAATCGGGATCGGTCGGCAGCGCGGCGAGGCGGCGTCTGGCCTCCGTCGGATCGAGCCCCAAGGCCGGCGCCACGGCGTCGGTGACGAGCCACCCGAAACCGTATTGGGACAGATGGCTGTCGACCGGCGGGTAGAGCAGGGGCCTCTCCGGGCCCTTCAGGGGTTCCATCCTCGGAAGAAGTTCCGGCGCGTCGATTCCGGCGGCGGCCAGGGCCCGGACGGCATGCCCCAGCACGTCACGTCTTTTCGCCCCGATGCGCGAACGCAGCAGCATATCCTCGTAGAGACGCCACTTGCTGGGCATGACGAGGACGCGGTAGCGCACCGGTGACCCTTTCAGCGTCGCGGCCGTGCGGGCAAGCTGCGCCAGGGTTTCTTGGAACGTCTGCGAGGCCAGAGGTTCCACGACAGGCGCCATGGCCGGCGCGTAGAACAGCCAGCCGTCCTTTCCGGCGACGAGCCGCGAGGGCGTCTCCGCGAACAGCTCATAGACGGCTCCATTCCACCAGGGACGCAAGGCCCGCATGAACGGCGAGCGTTCAGCGAGGACCTCTTCGAAGTGGGCCTGAGCGGTCCCGTCGAGGGCGGTCCCCATCCTCGAGGGAACCTCCGCGACGACATCCGGATAGACACCCACGTCCCAGACGAAAGGTGCCAGCAATCCGGCGAAGAAAAAGGAGACGAGGCCGATGGCGGTCACACGGGACATGGGACCATCCTAACTCCAACGGCGACGGCCCCACCCCCACGCGGGCGCGAAATCGCACGGATCGAAGAAAACCCGCGCGAAACGCGAAAATGCTGTCCGGTTTCGTCCTTTCGACCGCCAAGACCGACGGAGGCCTTCCCGGCCGCCTCCCACAACCTGCAAGACTGGAGTTCACCGGCATGCGCACCCTTCTGCTCACTCTTCTCTTGACGGCGGTCCAGGCGCTGGCGCAGGACCTCGACACGATCCCTCTCCGCACACGCCGCGACGTCAAGACCTATCGGCAGGTCGTGTTGAAGCTCCGTCAGACGCGTGTGCGCGTCATGTGGAAGGAACGCCGACTCGAAGACGCCCTCGGCGATCTTCGACGCATGACGGGGATCAATCTCGTGATTCTCCGCTCACGGGTCGAGGACCAACTGGACCGCGAGCTCAGTCTGAATCTCCGAGGGCTTCCCGCCGGCACAGTCCTGAATCTCCTGGCCGACGTCACGGGCGTCGCATTCCAGCACCGCCACGGCGTCATCGTGGTGACGAGCAAGGAAGACGCGCAGCGCAGGGCGCTCGTCCTCGGTGTTTTCGACATCGCCGACGTCCTCTACGTCCCGAAGGATTTTCCGGGCCCAAAGATCGGGCTCAACGGAAGTGGCTCCGGCGATGAACTCGAGGAAGAAGAGGAACAGCCGGAGCAGCGCGACCCCGAGGAAATCCTTTCTCTCATCCGAAGCGTCACGGGAGAGAAAGCCTGGGAAGGCGAAGGAACGAGCCTCGAAATCCATGGCCGCAAACTCTTCGTCCGCCACACCCCGGCCATGCATCGTCGGATCGCCCGCATCCTTCGACTTCTCTAGGACACATCGCCGACCCGCGCCTCATGATTAACCGCAGTTGAGCGGTAGCGCATGTTCGACCGATAGTCGGGACAGCGGGCATCGTGCCCGTTTTGCCAAGAATCGATCCGACAACCCGGCAGGAATGAACATGCACCGAGTGCCAACCCACTCGGCGGAAGCGGCGGTCCGTCTACAGACCGTCCTGCTTGCCGCCCTGATCCCGCTCCTTCTCCTCGCATCCGTCTCGACCGCCCAAAGCGGCCCTTTCCAGGTGGGGACGCTCATCGAGGCCACGATGGATGCGGCGGATCTTCCCAATGCCCCCACACCGAATGCGTTCAGCGGGGCGCTCGCGGTCCTGCCGCTCAAGGCCGACGTCTATTATCCCATTCCACCCCAGGGGCCGAATTCGCTCTTCGTAGCGCCCCCCGGCGGTGGCCCCCACTTCCCGATCGTCGTCTTCCTCCACGGCTACGGCGGTCATCCCCAGGACTACGGGGAATTCCTCTCGGCCATCGCCAGTTGGGGGTTCGTCGTCCTGGCCCCGCGCTACGTTCGTCAACCGGGCTTCGAGGCCCCGGTCGAGCAGGCCTACGAGGCTTGGTTGATGCTTCAGAAGATGCGCGAGGAAGCCATCTTCTCCACCGGCGTGTTTCCGGGTGTCGTCAACATCGATCCCGCCCCGAATGCCCACATCAGTCTGGTCGGTCACTCCATGGGCACGGTGTCGGGTTTCTACCTCAGCGCCGCCGAGGAGGACATTCGCACGATGGTGCAACTGAACGCCTATCAGGGCAACATGCTCGCGGGCCTCTTTCCTCTGTGCGGCACGGTCCCGTGGGGCGTCATTCTCGGATGGCAGGGCGCCATCCCCGCTGCGCAGGGCTACGCGGGCAATCTCTACCAGTTGGCCGGAACGGATGACGCCATCACGTCCCCCGCGGCCGCCGCCTACTGGAGTGATCAAGGAGAACTCGGAGATCATCATCCCGCCCGCAACATTCTGGCGACGGTGGTGGGGCTGGGTCATTTCGGCTCGCTCGATATCACGGCCGCCAATCAACCCATTCCCTTCCCAGGTTGCACGAACCCTCTTCCCCTCGGAGCGATGCACGGAGCCGACCAGCACCTCGTCACCACACTTTTCGTCACGAAGGCGCTGCGCGCCGACTTCGGTGTCGGTATCCAAGAGAACATCTTCGATGAGATCCTCGGATCGAGCTTCACGGATCTTCCCGTCTCCCTCAACGGGGGCGCGCCGCAACCCCTTCAGGTCGATCTGCTTTCCCGCTGTCGCGACACTGCGGTGTGGGTCAAACCCAGCGCTCAAGGAGGCCTGGAACTCGGTATCGCCGGCCACCCTCAGGATCTGGGGATGATCTACGCATTCGTCGAAGAACCCTACGCCTACGGTCTCCTTCCGGGATGGAGCCTGATCGGCGCCGTCGATCCCGCCGTCTTCGGCAACCTGTCGGCCTACCCCGGCACGGGGATCTTGATCGGCCAGATCCCCGGTCCGCCGACGGGTCTCGAGCTTGGAATCATGGCCTACATGATCGGAACGGACCGCACGGATCTCAGCCGTCTAGCCACCGTCCACTACTGAGACCCCGTCCTCGGCCGGAAACTGGCGGACAGAAGGTGATTGCTGTACGATCCGTGCTCGCCATGCCGCTATCCGCCACAGAAGAACACCACTTCGGACCCTACGAGATCCTCGGCCGGCTCGGTCAAGGAGGCATGGCCATCGTCTATCTCGCCCGGTCGCCGAAGGGTAAGCGGGTCGCCCTGAAGGTGCTGCGAGAAGAGGTCGACGAGAGGTCCGACATGGTGGCGCGCTTCCATCGCGAGGCGCAGCTGGCCAGAGAACTGCGCCACCCCCACATCGTCCCCGCCCTGGACGCGGGCGTGGTCGAAGGACGCCACTTCCTCGCCACCCGCTATGTCCCCAGCGTGGACCTATGGGATCTCGTCGAGGACCGAGGCCCCCTCCCTCTCGACGCCTGTCGCAGCCTGGTGAGAGATCTGGCACTGGCCCTGCAGGCCCTCGACGAGGCGGGCGCGATCCACCGCGACGTCAAGCCCCAGAACGTGCTCGTGGACGCGGGCGGGCGCGCCATGCTCACGGACTTCGGCCTCGCCCGCCCCACCAACCCCGCGGCTTTGCGTCTCACCCAGTCCGGCGTTTTCCTCGGCACACCCTCCTACGCGGCCCCCGAGCAAGTCCTCGGTGAACGGGGCGAACTGGACATTCGCGCGGACCTTTACTCCCTCGGCGTCTTGCTGTGGTTCTCGCTGACGGGCAAGCCTCTCTACACGGGTGCGTCCCGCTTCGAGATCCTCGAGAAACACCTGGACGCCGCCACGCCCGAGATCCGCAGACTGCGTGAGGATATCGACGATGCGCTGCGCGACCTGCTCGTCTGGCTCCTGAAAAAATCGCCCGAGGATCGTCCCGAATCGCCGACCCGCCTTCTCGAGGACGGTGAGGCGGCCCTCGCGACGGAAGCCTGCACCCGAGGCCGCAGCCTTCTCATCAGGTTGGCCGCCCCCTCGCTCGAGGGGTCCGCCGACACCCCCTAGTTCATCGTTTCCCGCGCGTCGGGAGAATGCCCTTCCGCAGACGATCACTCCATGGATCGAGGTGGGGCGCGGTCTCAGGACGATGCGGGAGCGTCCGCGAGGAGCGACGCCGAGGAGCGAGCCGGGACGATGACCTTCCAGAAGAGGAAAGCTCCCGCGGCCAGAACGGGACCGAGTTCCCAAAGGCCGGACGGTGGGCGGTCCACGATGACGGGAGTCACGAGGATGAAGAGGTCCAGCGCACGGCCGATGAGAACGATGGCGGCCACGCGAACGACCACGTGGGGTTTCTTCTTCATCCCCGCGGAGAGCAACACGAGGAACGGCACGGCGCCGTTCAGGATCAGGTCCAGATAGAAAAGGCCCTTCCAGCCATTCTGCATCCGAATCGTGTACCACGAGGCTTCCTCGGGGATGTCCGTGTACCAGATGAGCATCCACTGGCAGAACCAGATGTAGGCCCAAAAGAAACCCCAGACGAAGAGCAACTTGCCCAGGTCGTGGATCTGACTCTCCCGCAGGCGACCGAGTGTGAGTGGGCGGGAAGGAACGATGGCCAGGATCGCGATCAGAGAGATCCCGCCCACCATGGTTCCTGAGAAGAGATAGACGCCGTACATCGTGCTGTACCAATGGGGGTCCAGGGACATGAGCCAGTCGATTCCGACAAGTGAGATGAGAAACGCAAAGGCCAAAAGGAACAATCCACTGCGGAGCAACTCGGCGTCCTCCGATTCCGTGCCCTCGCGACGCCTCACCGACCCCAGAATCATCCGTCGGCTGACCCAGACGAGAGCGGCCAGGACGACGGCCTGGCGGATGGCGACGGGAACGACGCCCAGCCAACCATTGTGGCGGACGCCCTGGGCATCGGAGGATGCCCAGGCGTAGAGCGTCGAGGACCCCAAAAGGGTCAGATAGAGTGCGATCGCGGCCGGGGTCACCAAGCGGCCCATGGCTTCGAGAATCGGCCGGAGCGGGTCGGCCCAGCGAGCGCGGGTGAGGGCGAACATCGCCATGAAAAACGGGCCAGCGAGACCCAATGACAAGAGTCCCGCGGAGGCGGCCAGCCAGCCGCCCCAGGCGCGTTCCGGGGCGACGATCAACCCCACCAAGAAGATGAGGATGCCCGCGGCCACGAGACCCAAGAGGAGCCGCGTCAGCCGCGAATCCCTGGTTTCGGAGGTCAAGTTCATGGCTTTTTCTCCTGGAGGCTTCTCACCCATGCGACGGCGTACCAACGGTCCTTTCTCGAAATCTGACCCGCGTGGGGCGGCATGTTCTTTCGCCCAAAGGTGATGATGTGAAACATCTCTCCGTCCTTCAGATCCTTCGCGGGTTGCGCCAGGAGCGAAGGTGGGGGCGGCACGCCTCTTTTCGTGACGAGGCCGTCACCGGCCCCTCCCGGTCCGTGACAATGCGCGCACATGTGAGCGAAGACATCCTGGCCTCTTGCGAGGACCTTGGGGTCCTTCGGATCGAGAGGTGAATTCAAGACGCGGCCGGCCCTTGCGCGACCGGCGTCGTCGCCCTTGAAGGGCCAGGGCATGAGTCCTTTCCGCGCAGAGGTTCCGGGAACGGGCGTCTGAGCCAGGTGTCCGTTGCCGAACACATCCGTCGGCGCGTAGGCGTCCAGGTCCGGCCCGCGCGCCATGTTGGGCGCGTACTCGAGCGCGGTCTGTTCCGGGTCCGGCTCCACCGCGTGGGCCAGCAGGAGACTGAAAACGGCCCAAGCGACGACCAAGACCACAGCGAGGTTCCGCGGCGTCATCGTTGTCCCTCCACAATGCGCTCCTCCAGATCCAAGAGCCCGAAGGGCTGCCACAGTTCCGTCAAGCGATTCCTCTCCCACCCCCCGAGACCCTCGCGCAAGACGAGGATGAACCGATCGTTGGTGACTCGCTTCGAGGGGATTCCAGCCCTTTTCCCAGGCCGCAACTTGGCGCGCAAGAAGAAGGCCGCCACGGTCCCCAGCGAAGCGAACAGGACAGTCAGCTCGAAACCCACCGGCACGAATGCGGGCCAGCTGTTGAAGGGCTTGCCGCCCACATCGAGGGGCCAGCTCACCGCGGACGACCAGAATTGGAACCAGAACGCGATGCCGCAGCCGAGGACGCCCAATCCCAAACAGACCCAGGGAAGTCGCGTCGGCCGGATTCCCATGGCCCCTTCGATCCCGTGAACCGGGAAGGGTCCATAGACATCCACGACGCTCAACTCCGCTTCGCGCGCCGCACGCACCGCTTCCAGCACACCGTGATCATCGGGAAAGCTGGCAAGGATGTAGCGCTGCATGGATTCCATCCTTCGTGTCATTTCGAGGCCTCCTTCCGGGTCAGAACGCCCTTCACTTCACTCATGGCGATGAACGGCAGGCTGCGGCAAAAGAGGAGAAAGAGGGTGAAGAAGAGACCGAACCCGAAGATCAGGCTTCCGATTTCGATCAGCGTCGGTGCGTAGGAGGTCCATGACGACGGCAGGAAGTCCCGATGCAACGACGTCACGATGATGATGAATCGCTCGAACCACATTCCGATGTTGACGGTGATCGAAATCAAGAAAACCAAGACCATGTTGCGCCGGGTCGACTTGAACCAGAGCAACTGCGGGATGAGAACATTGCAACACACCATGATCCAATAACCCCACCCGAAGGGGCCGTACGCGCGATTGAGGAACGTGAATCCTTCCTCCGGATTGCCGGAGTACCAGGCGATGAACATCTCTGTGGCGTACGCGAACCCGACCAGCGAACCCGTCAGCAAGAGGACCTTGCAAGCGGCGTCGATATGGCGGGGCGTGATGTAGTTCTCGAGCCTCATGACCTTCCTGGCGACCAGCATGAGTGTCAACACCATGCCGAAACCCGAGAAGATTGCGCCGATCACAAAGTAAGGTGGAAAAATGGTCGTATGCCATCCGGGGATCACCGCCGTCGCAAAGTCGAAACTCACCACGCTGTGCACGGACACCACGAGAGGCGTCGCCAAGCCCGCCAAGAGCAGGTAGACGCATTCATATCTAGACCACGTTCTCTGGCTCCCGTCCCACCCCAGGGAAAGAACCGAGTAAACCCTTCGCCGCCAGCCTTTCTTCATCCGGTCCCGAAGCGTCGCGAGATCGGGAATCAACCCGAAGTACCAGAACGTGAGAGAAACGAGGAAGTACGTCCCGATCGCGAAGACGTCCCAGAGCAAGGGGGATCGAAAGTTGACCCATAGCGACCCCCTCATGTTGGGATAGGGGAACACCCAGTGCGCCAACCAGGGACGCCCCATGTGGATGAGGGGATAGGACCCGGCGCACATGACGGCAAAAATCGTCATGGCCTCCGCTCCGCGGTTCAAAGAGGTCCTCCACTTCTGTCGCAGCAGGAAGAGAATCGCCGAGATTAGCGTTCCGGCATGACCGATTCCGACCCAGAAGACGAAGTTGGTGATGTCGAACGCCCATCCGACCGTCTTATTCAGACCCCACGTGCCGATGCCCGTCATCACCTGGTAGATCACGGCGAAGGTCCCGACGGCCAGGGCCGATGCAGCGATGAGGAAACCGATCCACCACAGCCCGGTGGGGCGTGATTCCAAGATGCCCGACACGTCCTCCGTCACATCGGCGTAGGTCTTCCCGCCGGTGATCAAGGGCACTTGCACGGCTGCAGCCTCGTCACTCATCGATTCACTCTCCCTTTCCGGTCTCGTCGTCGACCACCAGCGCCAAGTAGGTCACGGAAGGACGCACGTTGATCTCCTCGAGGACTCGGAAGCCTCTGGCATCGCCTGTCAGACGAGAGACCTCGCTCTTGGGGTCCAATCCGTCGCCGAACCGAATGGCCCTCGTCGGGCAGGCCTGGGCACAGGCTGGATCGATCTCCCCGTCTCGGAGCGGTCTTCCCTCCCGCTTCGCCTGGGCCTTGGCCTCTTGGATCCGCTGCACGCAGAAGCTGCACTTCTCCATGACGCCCCGACTTCTCACCGTGACGTCCGGGTTGAGGACGAGGTTCTCCAACCCATCCCGGTGGGGATAGTTGAACCAGTTGAACCGGCGCACCTTGTAAGGACAGTTGTTGGCGCAGTAGCGCGTTCCCACGCAACGGTTGTAGACCTGAGCGTTCAGGCCTTCCTCGCTGTGGACCGTCGCGAGAACCGGGCAAACCGTCTCACAAGGAGCGTGGTCGCACTGCTGGCACATCATGGGCTCGAAAGCGGCGCGCACGTCTTCGCCCTCGCCGCTGTAGTAGCGGTCGATGCGAATCCAATGCATCTCGCGCCGTCTCATCACCTCATCTCGACCGACGACGGGAACGTTGTTCTCGACCTGGCAGGCCGTCACGCAAGCGGAACAGCCTGTGCACCGGTCGAGGTCGACGACCATCTGCCAGTGGTGCGGGCTCTTGGGGTGGTCCTCCGACCACAGTTCGCTTTCGACATGATGTTCTTCCCCGCGCACGGTCGCGCCGGCTGCGAGAGCCGTCAGACTGATCTCGCGAACCGCGTGACGCACCTCGCCGCCCTTCGGCGCCAGATTCGGCGGAACCGTGAGCGTGTGATGGGTTTGCGTGCAGGCCATCCCGGGATGTTCACCAGTCGGCTTGATCCTGACGACGCCGCAGCATTCGCTCAGGAGGCCTCCGCTCCGAATCATGAACGGCGCCGCGTTGGCCCCGATCACGCCGCCCTCGGCGACCGTGAGATTCCCTTCCAGCCACTGGGGCCCCACCTTCGAGAAGCGGTCGGTCCCCATGCGGCCGAAACCGAGCGGGACGACGACGACGTCAGGATGCTGACCCGGTTGGATCTGTACGGGAAGCTTCATCTTCAAAGAGCTGGAATCGCCCTTGCGACGGACTTCGACCTCGTCGCCTTCTTCGAGTTCCAACCTGGCCGCGGTCTCCGGAGCGAGGGACACCCAGTTCCCCCAAGTCCCCTTCGTGACGGGATCGGGAAGCTCATGGAGCCAAGCGTTGTGGGCGCTTCGTCCCTCCAACATCGTGAGACTCGGGTGCACGACGAGTTCCAGTCCTTCCTCCCCGGTCGGCGCGGCGAAGGCGGGCCAGGACTTCGGCATGCGGAAGGAAGGATTCATCTTGCGACGAGGCGGAACGACGCAATAGCCCTTCTGCAGGAGCATGCTCCAGGCTCCTTCGGCATCGGACGACTCGTCCCGACGGGAGTGGATGGCCGACACGAAGTGGGACTTCCTGGCCGCCTCGTCGTCGTAGTTCGTCTCCCCCATCCACGTCGCCAAGCTCTCGCGAACGGCGCGGGTGTCGAAGATCGGACGCACCACGGGCTGAGAGGTCGTGATGACGCCGTCCACCGGTTCCGCGTCATCGAAGGATTCGAGGAAATGATGGTCGGGCGCCACCCAGTGCGCTCGCGCCGACGTCTCGTCCAGATGCGACGACGTCGCGCAGACGAGGTCCACGTTCTCGAGGGCCTTCGCGAAGCGGGCGCCGAGATCCGACTCGTGGATGGGGTTGGCATCGTGGACGATCAGAACGCCGACTTGACCGCTCTCCATGTCCTCCACGAGGCGGAGCCACTCTCGATCGTCGCCCCGACGCTGGCGAGACGCTCGGACCAGGTCCAGCGTCTTTCCGTAGGCGCCCAGCATGTCGTTGGCCAGATTGACCAGGAGCTGACGCCTCAGATCGTTGGATCCGTCCAAAACCAGTGCACTCCCCCGGGCGGCCCACAGCTGCTCGGCCACGCCATCGACGTCCGCGACGGGAAGATCCTTTTCCGCGACTTCGAAGGGCAAGGACCGACCGGCCAACCGGGCGAGCCTGGCGACCAGCGCCTCCAGGACCGCGCCCTGCTCGGAGGGCTTCACGAGCCAGCGTCGGTCGGCGCGGGAGCCCGTCAAGCTGAGACGGCTCTCGACCTGGAGGTGAAACGTCCGCTTGGGCGTCTTCTCACCGGCGAGGAGATCGCGACCGGCGACCCAACCCTTCGCATGCTCGACGGGGGTGATCCACGCCCCCAGAAAATCCGCATCGAAGGAAACGAGGACCTCGGCGTTCTCGATGAGGTATCGAGGCAACGCCTTCACGCCGTGCGTCGTCTCATGCGCGACGAGAATCGCCGTGGCGGAGGGGACGTCGTATTGGACGTGGCCCCCGTTGGGGAACTTCGCAAAGAAGCGCTCGATGCGAGCGAGGGTCGTGGGCCCGTTCATCGTCCTCGAAAGAAGACGCACCGATTTCCCGGCCTCGACCGTGCTCTCGAGCGCGGAGGCCATCGCCTCGTCGAGTTGCTTCCAGGTGGTCGACTCTCCCATCCGGAGCGGGCCAGCGATGCGCTTGGAATCGTAGAGTCCCAGGAGCGACGCCTGCCCGATGGCACACGTCCCTCCCCCGGAGATCGGATGATCCGGAGTACCCTCGAAGGAACGGTAGCCCTCGATCTTGATGGGGCGTCCCTCGCGGCAACGCACGAGAATGCCGCAACCCGCGCTGCATCCGCGGCAGGTCGACGCATAGGCGACCGTGTCCCCGGGAACCACCTCCTCGATCGGGTAAAGAAGCGGAATCGCCTTCTGTACGGGCGCCCGCGTACACGCGAAAAAGGAGCCGGCGATCCCGAAGCCCGCGAGTTTCAGGAAGCCTCGGCGCGAGAATCCGCCGTCTGGGAACACGAGATCCCGCGGACGATCGCTCTCGCCGAGATGGATGTCCTCGACCCCGTCGGCCCTCCGCCACCCGCCGGTCTTGGCCAGCCCGTCGTCTTGGCGTTCGTGATCAGTAATGACAGACCGAACAGTCGGTCGAGGCGTGGAGGTCCCGTCGCCCATTCCAACCCTCCTCGTTCACTTGGCGATGGCAGTTCACGCACCATCCCATGGAAAGATCCTCGACCTGCCGAACCCGTGACATGGTTTCGACGGGCCCGTGACAGATCGCGCAGTCCACACCCGCACCCACGTGGCGCGAGTGATCGAAGAAGACGAAGTCCGGTAGGTTGTGCACCTTGACCCAGGCGACGCCCTCGGGCGTCGCCCCCTCGACGGGCTTCAGCGCGTCATCGAGGGCGAGGGCGTCATAGATCTTCCGAATCTCCGGAGAGATCACCGGTTTCACCTCCCGCCCCTCGGCCTTCGCTTTGGCCTCCTCCTGCCGGACGTCCAGGATGGGGGCGGACACGAAACGATGGCAATTCATGCAGAGCCCAGGGCCGGGTATTCCGGCATGCCGGCTGCGCTCCGCCGCGAAATGGCAGTACCGGCAATCGATCTTCATCTCCCCGGCGTGCAATGCATGAGAGAAAGCGATGGGCTGCTTCGGCGCATAGCCGCGTGCGTCTCCCGTCGTCCGCAGGTCGGCTCCTTCGAGGACGACCAGCGCTGTCAAAGACAGAGCGCAGAAGAAGATGACGAAGGCTGTTCGACGTGTCATGCTTCGACTCTCAACAGTGGATCTCGGCGTTCTTACGGGCATAGAACCACCAGTTCACGACGAGACAACTCAGGTAGTAGACGGCAAAACCGTACAGTGCGTAGTGCGGCTGCCCCGCCTTGATCTGGGCACCGAAGACCTTCGGGATGATGTAGGCTCCGTAGGCGGCGATGGCGGAGGTCCATCCGAGAACGGGCCCCGCCTGCTCCTTCGGGAAGATGATCGGAATCATGCGGAAGGTCGATCCGTTCCCGATGCCCGTCGTGGCGAAAAGCACGATGAAGAGCAACAGAAACGGCATGAAATACTGTTCGGGATGGGGAGACTGATTCGCCAACGACACCATGTAGCCGGCGCCGATGGTCGAGAGGATCATGAGGATCGTGTCCCAGTGAGTGACCCTGGCCCCTCCGAACTTGTCCGCCAGCCAACCTCCGACCGGCCGAATGAGCGCGCCGACACCGGCACCGATCCAGATATACGTTGCCGAGTGCGGCGCGGCGGGATTGACCAAACCTTCTGCAAGGTGCGTCCCGTCGGGGGCGACGCGGATCACACCGAAGACGTCGTCGATCAGTTTTGGGAAGGCGTTGGCATATCCGATGAAGGAACCGAACGTCATCGTGTAGAGCCAAGTCATGACCCAATTGTGCTTGTTGTGGAAGATCGCGAATTGACCTTCGAGATTCTTCCTCGTCTCCTTCGGGGTGAGCTTTTTCATCGCGAAGAGAGTCACGAGTACGGCCACGACCAGGATGGCGAGTATCTTGAGGAGGTAAGGGAATCCACCCCAATCGGTCAGCAAAAGAGCAATTCCGACGCCTGCACCGATGAACCCCAGAAGCGTCAACCACAGGTACTTCGCGACGGCGATGGGCGTCGGTCCGCACGTGTGCTGAGGCATGTTGTGCATGAGGAAAAAGGCCAGGATCGCGAGAAAAGCGAGGATGGGCACCCAAACCAACGCGGCGTTCTGAATCCACACCGAGTGGCCGGCGACCGTGTAGGGGTCGCCGCCCAGTTTTCCGAACGCTCCGAAGGTGATGATCCAAGGCAGCAGGAACTGCATCACGCTCACACCGGCGTTGCCGAGCCCGGCGTTCAAGCCGAGAGACAGCCCCTGCATCTTCTTCGGAAAGAAGAAGCTGATGTTCGACATCGACGATGCGAAGGCCCCGCCGCCGACGCCCGAAAGAGCCGCCAGGATCACGAACGCGATGAACGGGGTATCCGGGTTCTGCAGCGCGATGCCGGCGCCGACGGCCGGGATCAGCAGGAGGACCGTCGTCATGAACTTGACGTTGCGGCCGCCGCAGAGGGCGATCATGAATGAATTCGGAATCCGTAGCGTCGCCCCGGCAAGGCCGGCGACCGCGGGCAGCGTGAACAACACGTTGCGATACGCGTCCCCGCCGAACGCCTGACCATGGTTACCCCAGGTGAAGTTGAAGAGTTCCGGATTGGAGAAATGCGCCTTCTGAATGAACTTCGCCAGCATTCCCCAGTAGAGCCATACGGCGAAGGCGCACAGCAGATTGGGGATGGAGACGATGAGGTTCTGGACCGCGACCTTCTTGCCGCCGCCGGTCCAAAAGGCGTCGTCCTCGACGTCCCAATGGGAAAGAGATCGTCCCGGTCGGGTCTCGGGAGCGGTGAGGTTCTTGGGCTTGTTGCTCATCGATCTTCCTCCCCATGGGCGAAGACGTCGGCGGCTTGATCCTCGATCTGTCGGGCCAACCGCGGCGCGCGTTTGTGAAGCATCTTGCGGATGACCAGGTGCATCCAGATGAGGCAAACGATCGTGAGAATCAGGAAGAACACCCAGCATGTGCTCCAGATGCCCGTCCCCTTGAGGAGGTAGCCGAAGATGATCGGGCAGACGAAACCGCCGAGGCCGCCGAGGACGCCCACCATCCCGCCGACCACGCCTACCTCATTCGGAAAGTAGTCGGGAATGTGCTTGTAGACGGCGGCCTTGCCGATGCCCATTGCGATACCAACGACGAAGACCAAACAGGTGAAGATCCACACGTTCGACTGGAAGTGGATGTAGGTCACGCCACGGGCCACCAGCTCCTTCTTCTTGACCTTGTCGCCGACCTTGACGGCCGGAACCTGCCAGGATCGCGACTTCGGGAACGGCTGGAAGCCGTCCTGATCCTTCCAGTCGGCATCGGTCGCCGGCGGAATCAGTTTGTAAACCGTGTCTTCGATCACGACCTTGTCGGAGGCCACCTCCGTGACGACGCCCGGCCGCTTCGCCATGACGCCGGCGCCCGGCGACTGAAGGTCCATGCGCGGGATCGAGAGCAGAGCGGCGGAGATGCCGATGGCTCCGAGGACCCAGTACATCACCGATCGGGCGCCGAACTTGTCGGACATCCACCCTCCCACGGCACGAATCACACCGGATGGGAAACTGAAGATGGAGGCCAGGAGACCGGCCGTCACGACGCTCATGGAGTAGACGTTGACGTAGTAGGGAATCAACCACTGGGACAGGGCCACGAACCCCCCGAAGACGAGGAAGTAGTAGAGGCCGAAACGCCAGACACGCATGTGACGAAGTGGCGAGAGGCGTTCGCCCAAAGTCATCGTCTTGGACTGCACGACCTTCTTCTCATAGGTCAAGAACCAGAAGAGAACCGCCGTTCCGAGGAGGAGCGCCGCGTAGATCCTGGGCATCATCCTCCAGCCCTCGAGGTTCTGACCCCCGTTCGTGAGGCTCTTCAGAAGCGTCGGGGCGAAGATGCTCGTCAGCGCGGCGCCGGCATTTCCCGCCCCGAAGACGCCCAGGGCGGTTCCTTGGTACTGAGGCGGGAACCACACCGATGTGTAGGCGATGCCCACCGCGAAGGAGGCTCCGGAAACTCCGAAACCGAGGCCCGCGAGCAGGAATCCGGAGTAGGAGTCCGCGTAGCTGACCATGAACATGAAGAAGGCGGCCAGCAGCATGAGAGCGGCGTAGACCTTGCGGCCGCCGTATTTGTCGGTGAGAACCCCCACGGGCAATCGAGTGATGGAGCCGGTCAGGACAGGGATGCCGATGAGCCATCCGAGCTGAGCCTTGTCCCATTGGTAGACGCCGTTGTCCACCAAGAAGGTGATCAACACGCCGTTCATCATCCAGGCTGCAAAGCAAACCGTGAAGGCGAAGGTATTGAGGATCAGAACTCGCAGAGCTCTCTGCTTGTCTTGCATCATCCGATGCTCTCCTTGCGCAGGGCCAAAGATCCAATTCGACTCAGGACACGCGGCGCTTTGACTTATCCCAATTCCAGCGCACGACCTGGGTCTTTCGCCAGAGGTAGGGGTTCGGCACGACGAGAATGTGAACGAGTCGGGTGAATGGGAAGAAAGCGATCAGCGTGAACGCGCTGACGATGTGGAGCTTGATGGCCCACGGAAGCGGCTGCACGTAGGCGATCTGCGGGTCCAACTTGAGCAGCGACCACAGATAGGGGGCCGCGTTGGATGCGAACCACGAACTGCCCCAACGGTGCCCTATGGCGACCCAGACTCCGGTGGCGATCTGGAAGAGGAGGATTCCATAGAGAATCCAGTCGGCGGCCGTCGTCACCCGTCGGACGCGGTCATCGAAATAGCGCCGCACCATCGTGTTGACGAATCCGATCAGCGTGAGAATGCCGAATATGAGCGCGGTCACCTCGAGGATGTACAGACGGATGGGCGACGAATTCCAGGAGAGAATCGTTCCCGGGATGAGGAACGCCACGAAGTGCCCGAGAAGGACCGTCAGAATGCCGTAGTGGAACGGCACCATCCCCCAAAAGTGGTGCTTGTTCTCGAGAAACTGGGACGAGAGACTCGAGTAGGTGAATGTCTGCCGTCGATAGCGCTGGATCGTCACCAGCAAGAAGATGACGAACGCCAGGTACGGCAACACCACGAACAGTAGGACGTGCACATCTTCCAAGGTGATGATCTGATCAGACATGACCTTGCTCCTTCACCACGCCGGCCAAGTCGAAGAGCTCCTCGATGAGCCCCCGGCTGGCCAGCAGCAGTCCCCGGTAGGGATTCGTCTCCTCCTTGAACCCCTGAATCATCTTCGCCATCGCCGGCAGAACCCGGCTCGCGGCGAACGCGGCCCCCTCATCCCGCTCCATGCGCGCGAGAAGGGCAAGGGCATTCGCCATGTGATCGGGCAGCTCCTCGGTCTCCCGAACGCCAAGCTCCCGCATGCGAGCACGCAGCTCGACCATGAGGCCGCCTCGGTCATAGGACTCCCCGTAGAGGTGCCAGCCCATTTCGAGACAGCAGACGGGGTCGAGATCGAAGGTTCGGGTGTACAGTTCCTCCCGTTCGTCCCGGCCTACCAAGCTCATGACATCCACGAAGTGGACGAGGGCTCGGCCTATCTCGTCGCTTCGGCTCTGGCCCAATTCCCGAAGAGAATCGAGAGCCGCCTCGAAATCGGGTTTGGGGTAACTCAGGAACGCCTGGAGGACTTCCAGATCGGAACGCCGCGTCCTCGTCATAGCCCCCTCCTCGGTCCGGTCCGGAACCCGAAGCCCGCGGACTGCTTGTACTCCATGGGGTCCTCCAACATTTCGATCGCCTCTTCCCGATGGCTGGGCGGAATGACGAAGCGGTCGTCGAAGGTACACAGCGCCGTCATGCGATAGATTTCGTCGGCCTGTTCCGGAGTCGTGTCGGCCGCCGTGAGCGCCTTCTCCGCCTCCTCCCTTGTGATGTCACCCACGGTGAGGGCGCGACGCCAGAGGCGAACGGCCATCTGCTTTTTGAGCGCGTAGCGCAGGTAACTCTCATTCCCGGCGCCGAAGATCTTTGCGAGGTAGCTGATCGGTGCCCGCGCCTTCTCGATGTCTCCGAAGAGCGCGTCAATATCGTTCATGAGCCCGCCCTCATCCTGGGAGGAAATGACGGGAAGAAGAGGCGGCACATAGAAAAGCATGGGCAAGGTGCGGTACTCGATGTGCGGAGGAAGTGCGATGCCCCAGTTCTTGACGAACTTGTAGACAGGGGAAGCCTGCGCAGACTCGATCACGGAGTCGTGAACGCCGTTTTTTCTCGCTGCCGCGATGACGTCGGGATCGTTGGGATCGAGGATGATGTCGCGATGCGCGCCGACGAGCTCGGTGTCGTCCATCGAGGCCACGGTCTCGATGCGGTCGGCATCGTAAAGGAGCACCCCGAGGTACCGAATACGGCCCACGCAGGAGTGGAAACACGCCGGCGCCTGCCCGGTCTCCAACCGTGGAAAGCAGAGAATGCACTTCTCCGACTTGCCGGTCTGCCAGTTGTAGTAGGTCTTCTTGTAGGGACAGGCGGCCACGCAAGCACGCCAGGCCCGGCACCGATTCTGGTCGATGAGGACAATGCCGTCCTCTCCGCGCTTGTAGAGCGCCCCGGAGGGACAGGCCGCAACGCAGGCCGGATTGAGGCAGTGGTTGCAGATCCGAGGGAAGTAAAACATCACCATTCGCTCGATCGCGAACAGTTGGGACTTCTGCTCGTCCGAGAGGTGATCGAAATTGGGATCGTTCTTGGCGTAGATGGGAGACCCGGAGAGGTCGTCGTCCCAATTCGGCCCGGCTTCTATGTCCATCGGGTTCCCGGTGATCATCGAGATGGGGCGAGCGGTGGGCTGGTCGGCGCCTTCGGGCGCGTTGAACAACTCGCCGTAGTCGTAGGTCCACGGCTCGTAGTAGTCGTCCAGACTCGGCATCGACGGGTTGTGGAAGATGTTCGCGACGGTCCCCCGCTTGTCGGTGGAACGTAGCTCGAGCTTGCCATTCTCCACTTTCCATCCGCCGCGGTAGGAGTCCTGATCTTCCCACTTCGTGGGGAAGCCGGTGCCCGGTTTCGTCTCCACGTTGTTCCACCACATGTACTCGGCGCCCTTGCGATCCGTCCAGATGTTCTTGCAGGCGATGGAACACGTGTGGCATCCGATGCACTTGTCGAGGTGAAACACCATCGAGATTTGTGCGCGCACGTCCATGCGATGTCTCCTTGGCGAGCGCCTCTACCAGACCAGGCGCGAGAGTTTCCGAACGAAAATGTGGGTGTCACGGTTGCAGCCCGTGGGGCCCCAGTAGTTGAAGTGGTAAGTGAACTGCCCGTAGCCGCCGACCATCAGATTGGGCTTCAAACGCACCCGGGTGAGGCTGTTGTGGCCTCCCGCGCGCCTCATGCCGCGGAGAGGCGACTTGGGCACGCCGTAGGTGCGCTCGGGCGAGTGATAGATGATGCAGATCCCCTTCGGGATTCGGCAGCTTACGTTGGCCCGCGTCACGACGACTCCGTGATCGTTGTAGACCTCGACCCAGTCGTTGTCCTGGATGTCCAACTTCAGAGCGTCTTCCTCGTTGATCCAGAACGGATCGCACCCCCGCGATAGGGTCGTCATGCGGGCGTTGTCCCCGTAGGTGGAGTGGATATGCCACTTCCCGTGAGGCGTGAGGTAGTTGAGCATCAGGATGTCGCCATCCGTTTCGCTCACGTCCAGGTCGCCGTACTCCTGGGCTGTCGGCTTGGGCTTGTAGGTCGGCAGGTGCTCGCCGAACTGGATGTAGGCTTCGTGATCGAGGTAGAGGTGCTGTCGGCCGGTGAGAGTCCTCCACGGCACGAGTCGCTCGACGTTGTACGTGAACGGCGAGTATGTGCGTCCGTGATCCACCAAGCCGGACCACATGGGACTGTTGAGGAGGCGACGCGGTTGGGCCTGAAGATCCTTGTAGGTGTACCGCACGCCGCGCGTCTTCTCGGCCAGGTCCGCCAGCTTCAGGCCGACTTTTTCTTCCATGTCCTTGTAGGAGCGATAGGCCAACTCTCCGTTGCTCACGGTGGCGAGGTGAAGAATCGCATCGCAGACGTGCTCCGCGTCATAGAGCGACGGATAGATCTCACCCTTCACCTTCCGAGTGGGATGCGTCACCTTCATGGCCTCGTAGACGTCGACCGTCGAGTACGACGTCCCGTGGGCGCCGAGGCTCTTGCCGGCGTTGGGGCCGAGAGCGCAGTAGCGCTCGTAGACCTGGGTGAAGTCGCGCTCGACCACCTTGATGTTCGGCATGGTCTTGCCGGGGATGGCCTCGACCTCGCCGGTGATCCAGTCCTTCATCTCGGGCTGGGCCACTTCGGCGGGACTGTCGTGGAGCAGGGGAGCCGTGACGATGTCCGTCACCGGCTCGGGGAGATGACGCTCCGCCAGCTCGGAAAACTTCTTCGCGATGGCTCGGAAAATGTCCCAGTCGCTCTTCGATTCCCAGCACGGAGGAACCGCCTTCGAGAGCGGGTGGATGTAGCTGTGCATGTCGGTGGAGTTGAGATCCGCCTTCTCGTACCAGGTCGCCGCCGGGAGGACGATGTCCGAGTAGAGCGCCGACGTGTCCATGCGGAAGTTGAGGTCGACCACGAGGTCGAGTTTTCCTTCGGGGGCCACCTTGCGCCAGTCCACCTCGTGGACGTGGTTCTCGGCGGCTTCCCGAGCGATCGCGTTCGTGTGCGTCCCCAGGTAGTGCTTCAGGAAGTACTCGTGGCCCTTCGCACTCGACATGAGAGCGTTGCCCCGCCACATGAAGAAGATTCGGGGCCAGCAGTCCTCGCTGTCGGGGTTCTCAACCGCGAAACGAATCTCTCGCGACTTCAAACCCTTCACGACCCAATCCGTGATCTCCTGCTCCGTCTTGCATCCCGCCTTCTTGGCCTCCTCGGCCATGGTGAGAGGGTTCTTTTCGAATTGCGGATAGAAGGGCAACCACCCGTTGCGCACCGCACGCACCTGGACATCCATGGTGTGATCGTGGACGAGAGTCCCCTCGGGCTGATCCTTCGGAACCACGTGGTAATCGAGGTAGCTCTTCTCGTAGCGCCACTGATCCGTGTGGACGTAGTGCCAGCTCGGAGCGTTTTGCAACCTTGGAGGTGCGCTCCAGTCCTTGCCCAATGCGATCGAGCCCCAGGATTCGGCGGGCGCGAGTTTTTCCTGACCGACATAGTGGGCCAGACCGCCGCCGTTCTTGCCCACGCATCCGCAGAAGATGAGTGCGTGGATCGCGGCTCGGTACATGAGGTTGGCGTGGTACCAGTGATTGATGCCCGCGCCGATGATCACCGTACAAGCGCCGTTGCTCTTGTCGGCGGTCACCCCCCACTCTCGGGCGAACTTGATGAGGTTCTTGGCATCGACCCCGGTGTAGCGCTCTGACCAGGCGGGGGTGTAAGGTTTGTCGGCGTCCTCGTAGCTCTCGGGATAACTCCCGCCGAGACCGCGAGGCACGCCGTACTGAGCCATCAACACGTCGTAGACCGTCGTGACCTTGACAGGGCCGTCCTTCGTCTCCACGACGCGATAGGGCACTTCGCGCTCGGTGATCGTTCCGGCGCCGAAGTCGTCCAGCGAAATCATGACCGCGCCGTCGTTGTTCTTCAGGAACGTCAAAGCCGGCACGATGGTCGCGTTGTCGGTCGAATCGGTGAGCGTCAGATTCCATGTACCCTTGGTCGAGTCCCAGCGATCGCCGACGCAACCCTTGGGCAGACGGAGTCGACCATCCTTCTCGTCCCACACCGGGAACTTGAAGCGGCCCTTCTCGACGCCGTCGTATTGCGCAATCTCTTCCGCGTGAAGCATCCGACCCGGGCGAAGTCCGCTTTCCGCTTCCTCGAGTTTCAACAGGAAACAGGAATCCGTATAGCGCTTCTGGTACTCCAGGAACGCCTCCGTCGGATTCTCGTGGTGAAATTCCTTCAACAGGACGTGATTGACGGCCATCCAGAAGGCCCCGTCCTGGCCGGCGTTCACGGCGAACCACTCGTCCGCGTACTTCGCCACCTGGCTGAAGTCCGGCGAGAAGACGACCATCTTGGAACCGTTGTGGCGCGCTTCGGCCGCAAAGTGGCAATCGGGAGTCCGCGTCATGTTCAGGTTGGAGCCCATGACCGCCAGCATCTTCGCGTGATACCAGTCCGCGGATTCGTTCACGTCGGTCTGCTCGCCCCACACTTCGGGAGAGGCGTTGGGAAGGTCGCAGTACCAGTCGTAGAAAGAAAGCGACATGCCGCCCATGAGCTGGAGAAAGCGCGCGCCGGAGGCGTAACTCACCATGGACATGGCGGGGATCGGCGAGAAACCGGCCACGCGATCGGGGCCCTTGGTCCGGGTCGTGTCGATGCAGGCCGCGGCGATGATCTCGAGAACCGTGTCCCAGTCCGTGCGCCTGAAACCGCCCTTGCCGCGAGCCCTCTGCCAGCGCGTCCGCTTGGCGTTGTCCTTGACGAGGGAGTGCCAGGCCTCCACGGGATCCGCGTATTCACTCTTGGCCTCTCTCCAAAGATCGAGAAGGGCGCCGCGGATGTAGGGATATTTCACGCGGAGAGGACTGTAGAGATACCAGGAGTAGGAGATTCCTCTCTGGCAACCTCGGGGTTCATAGGGCGGGATCTCCGGATCGATCCGGGGGTAGTCCAACCCCTGCATCTCCCAGGTGACGATCCCCTCCTTCACGTGGATGTCCCACGTGCAACTCCCGGTACAGTTGACGCCGTGGGTGCTGCGTACGACCCGGTCGTACTGGTGACGGTTGCGGTAGAATTCCTCCCAGGTCCTCGTCGCGGGAGCGACTTCGTCTTGGATCCAATGGGACGCATCCTTCTTGCCGTTGTTTGTCATCGTTGCCCTCTCACCAGGCGGGCGCGCACTCCCGTGAAGCGCCGCCGCCAGAAGTAATCGAAGAGGAAGAGCAGGGCGGTCGCCCCAACGACTCCCAGCAACACGAAATTGATGTTCGATCCGGTCGTGGCCGGAGTCCCTTCCTTGGATTCCTTCTCCAGGAAGGCGAGGAGGGGAAGGATCTCTTCCGGATCGATGGGGTGTTTCTTGAAGACGGGGGCCATGGTCTCCGTGGCGGGAGAAGCCAACCACGCTCCCAGGACCTTCCGCCCCTCCAGACGCGCGTAGGCGTCGGTGAGGTCCGGACCGAGTTCTCCGCCGCCGAGCCCACCCAACCCATTGACCGTGTGACAACTCAAGCATGGAGGACCGCCACCCTTGAGGCGCCGCGTGCCGAGGAAGAGCTCCCGGCCGATGAGCCGGTCCTCCTGCGTGAACGGTCGATCCGACAAGGAGAGCCCCGCGAACCGCGACTTCTCCAGCTTGGATTCCGCGGCGATCAGATCCAGGATCTTCGCGGCGCGCTTTTTGGTCATGCCGACGACCTTCGGCATGACGACGCCGCGCGCTTCGCGCAGGAGTCTTTGCGCGTCCGGGTCGCCGCTGGCGATCATGGCCTGGGGGTCCTGGATGAAACGCATGAGCCAAGCGCGGTCCTGCCGTTTCTCGACGTTCTTGAGGTCGGGACCGGTGAGGCGTCCGCCGCCGATGGTGTGGCAACTCGTGCAGTTTTGTTTGAAGAACTCGTCCGTGTCCTGCTGCGCGGTCAACGTGACCGTCGCCATGCACAACACTCCCAAGCAAACCATGTGACTCAGGCGATACGGCGTCATATTCCATCCCCCTTCGGACCACGGGGCCAAGGGGAGTTCAGCACGCAACGTGCCCCACCGCCTTCTGACTCGATATTCTCTCAACCGTATTGTTGTCAATAACTTAGGAGCGGCCGTCGTCGAGAACTCCGCCGCCTCTCAGTCCCCGACCGCATACTCCTGTATCCGCCCCGCGAGCCCGATTGCCCGAAGTCGAAGTCGGGCCGCGACTTCCACGCTGCCTACGGACGGAGGCACCCCGACTCTCTCCGGTTCCAGGGCTCTCGTAGGGTGAGGACAACAACGCGCGCGGACGCGGCGCTCAGGACTCGAAGGAGGTGCGGTCGATCTCGAGTTTTTGAAGGATGCGCTGAAGGGCGGCGCGCGTCATACCGCAGTCCCGGGCGGCCTGAGAGATGTTCCCTCGAGCTCGGCGGAGCGCGTCCTCGACGAACCGTTGCTGAAATCTGCGCACCGCATTCGACTTCGCCCGCTCATAGGGGATATCGAGATCGAGGGCGACATCGTCCTCGTCCGGGAGGTCGAGATCGTCGCCCCGCAAACGGCCGTCGTGGCCGACGACGAGCCCGCGCAAGATGACGTTCTCCAACTCGCGAACGTTTCCCGGCCACGAGTACCGCCGAAGCCGATCCAGAGCGCTCGCGTCCAAGACGGGCACGACTTCGCCGTCAGGCAAGCACTCCCGCCCCATCGTCTCCATGAAATGCCGGGCCAAGGCGGGAATGTCGTCCCGCCTTTCTCGCAGCGGCGGCACCTTCACTTCGAGCACCTTCAAACGGAAGAGGAGATCATCACGAAACTCTCCCTTCGAGACGAGATCGGTCAGATCGCGATTCGTGGCGGCAACGAGACGGAAGTCCACGATCTCGTCGACGTCCGCTCCAAGAGGCCGGACGACCTTTTCCTGTAGAACTCGCAGCAACCGGGCCTGAAACGGCAGCGACATGGAGGCGATCTCGTCCAGAAACACGGTGCCGCCACGGGCCTGGACGAAGAGGCCGTCTCGGTCCCGGTCGGCCCCGGTGAACGCACCCCGCCGATAGCCGAAGAGCTCGGACTCCAAAAGCGTGTCGGGAAGTGCCGCGCAATTCACGGCGAGGAAGGGGCGCTCCGGGTGAGGGCCCAGGCGATGGACCTCCCGCGCGACGAGTTCCTTGCCCGTACCCGTCTCACCCTCGATGAGGACGGGCAGTGATGTTTTCGCGACACGGGGAAGATGATCCAAGAGCCTGCGCATGGGGCCCGGACCGGCCACGATCGCATGACCGGCACCGACGGCTCGCGCCAACTGGCGGCTGCCCACCAAGGAGACCGTCCGTTGAAAGTCGTGATTGTCGAACGGCTTCGTGATGAAATGCGCGGCCCCCTCCTTCATGCAGGAGACGGCCTGCTCGATCGTTCCGAAACCCGTCACAAGAATCATCCCGACGTCCGGCCAGCGGGTCTTGATCTCACGCAACAGCTCTTCCCCGGAGAGTCCCGGCATCCGAATATCGCTCACGACGAGTTCGACGGGATCTTGTTCCAGGATGCGCAGGGCCTCGTCCCCCCGACTCGCCGTCACGACCGTGGCGCCGAGATCGCTCACCAGCCGCTGCATGCCGAGTCTCAGATCCGGTTCGTCGTCCACGACGAGGACACGAAGGCCGTCGAGGCATGGCGTGGGGACCTTCGAGTTCATGACGAAGCTCCTTCACCCACGACGATCTGCTTGACCGGGAGGACGACGCAAAAACACGCCCCTCCTCGAGGACCGGGGAGATAGGAGAGTTCGCCTCCCAGCGTCCTCACGGTTCTGCGAGATGTGGGAAGCCCGAGCCCTGTTCCCCGCCCCCCTTCCTTCGTGGTGAAGAAGGGCTCGAAAATCTTGTCCGCGTGCGCCGGGTCGACGCCTGGCCCGTCGTCCTCGACGTCCACGCAGATGTCCGTCCCCCGACGACGCCCTCGAATCACGACGCGCCCCTCGCCGCCCTCGAACGCCTGAATGGCATTCAAGACCAAGTTCACGAAGACCTGCCGCAATTTGACGATGTCGCCGGTGGTCTCGAGTTCGCCGTCCTCCGGAAGATCGAGTTCGAGACGCACGCCATTCTTTCTGGCCAAGGGCTCGAGAAACCGGAAAACATCCTCGAGGACCTCTTCGAGATCGAGGTCCTCGACCTCGACGCCTTCCGCGCAAATGTGATCGAGGATGTCCCTGACGGCACGCTTGCAGGTCTCCGTGTTGCGGGCGATCACCTCGACGTTTTCGCGGAACGGGGAGTCCGCATCCAGACCGTCCGCCATCATCTGGTTGAACATGGAGATGACGGCAAGGGGGTTGTTCAATTCGTGCGCGATCACCGCGGATACCTCGCCCAGCACCGTCAGTCCCTCCTGCTGGGCTTGCAGTTCGTTCATGATGGTTCGTTCGGTGATGTCCCGGGCCACGAGAACACGGCTGCCGGGGATGTCGACATCCTCGGGCAATGCGGTCTCGATCACCTCGAAGACCTTTCCGCCAATCTCGAGAACGCACTGCTGGAACTCGTTCCGCCCGTCCTGGAGGCAGTGGACACAGCGATCTGGGGCTGTGTGGCGAGGGCACTCCTTCTGGGCGACGACACCGAATCGCCCCTTCAGAATGTCCGCGAGAGGTCGGGCCGCTTCATTGGAGATCACGATGCGGCCGTCACCGTCCAGCAGGACGAGTCCATCCTGCATGGCGTTGACGACGACCTCGAGCCGACGATGCTCGGCCTCGACACGGCGCGTCCGTTCGTCCACGGCCTCCGCCATGGCGTTGAACGATCGAGAGAGATCGCCGATCTCGTCCGCCGACGTCGCGGCGACGCGGACACGGTAGTCACCCTCGGCCATCCGGCGCGCCATGTCCTGCATGCGCCCGAGGGGCAGGATGAGGAACTTCACCACGAGGGAGAGGCCTCCGACCAAGACGACGGCCGTCGCAAGTCCGGCCGCAATGTAGCGGCTCTCGAGACCGCGAACCGGAGCCAAGGCGGCCTCGGCATCCAGCGATGTGACCGTCGTCCACCCGGCATTGGTGAGCCGACTCTCCGAGAAGAACCAACCGGGCCTCGCTCTGGGGGTCCCGGCTCTCCCCTTTCCCTCCTCCACGCGAAGCCCCCAGTCTTCGCGGGGGGACTGAATCTCAACCCCCGACGCCGCACCGCGGATGAGCCAGGTCGGCACGACGATGCGCCGTCCCACCTCATCGGCAATCGTCAACTCGAGGGAATCGTCCTCGAGGCCGATCGCTCGCCCCGCCTTGGCGACGGCATCATGAAGGAATCGCCCCATGCGAACTCGTAGAACGAGCCGCCCCACGGGCCTGGAGCCATCCAGGCTGAGGACCGGCACGACGATTCCGAAGCTCGGGCCCACCGGATCGCCGTCGCCCGCATCGATCGGTCCGACTCTCGAGGCGGAAACGGTCCCCTCGAAGTCCGAGAGCCCTGGCCAGGTCGCTCCCGCTGCACTTGCAAACGGCCGCCCTCGACCGTCCAGGGCAATGCAATCCACGAAGGCCGCGACGAGAGGCACCTTGTTGCGTCGTAGGTGGGCGGCCAATCGTCCCCGGTCGCCGGGCGTCGCGTGCTCGAGCACTCCGCGAATCAGTCCGTCGGACGCGAAGTCCTCGCAACGTGACCGGAGAAGAATCAGTTCGTTCTCGAGCGCCAACGAACAAAGAGAACTCGTCACCTGGAGTCGATGGTGGATCTCTTCCTCGAGGGCGTTCCTGGCAAATCGCGAGACCAGAAATCCTCCGATGCCGAACGCCAGGAAGCCGAGGACCACGAAGGCCAGGGGCAATTTGTACTTGATGGGCATCCAGTGGAGAGGATCGCGCATCGGGACTCCAAAGTCGTTTGGACCAACACGAAGAGACGATTCCACGGGATTCTACAACAATTCGCGACACGTCCCCTCTCTCCACGAATAAGGCCCGAGCCGTTGGGCTCGGGCCTGGGTCATGTTCAAAGAGGATCCGTCAAACAGCGGTCAGGGCAGAAGATTCCACCGACATGAATTGGCCGATGACGACCCCAACTCGAAGAAGAGCACGGTCGTGAAACCCGGGGCCGTGTTTGCGGGAATCAACTCCCCCACGGAGTCGGGGCTGCCGATAGGACTCGTGTAGCTCCCGATGACGCTGGAGATTCCGGTACCCATCCCGTCGGAGAGATCGGTGTCGTTCCCGATCGACGCATCCCCGTCGGTGAGGCCGACGATGACGTCGTCCGTCGCCGTCGTGCCGGGGATGAACCCTCCCAGGTCGATCCGGGTGTCGCTGTACGCGTTGTTGTTGAAGGTGGCGGAGAAACTCCCCGCGGGTTCGCCGGAACTCCAGTGGATCTGGTCACGGAACTCCACGACCACGTCGCCGGCGGGGGTTTCCTGGACGGCATAGGTGGCCCCGCTGGAGAATCCACCGGGATTCAAGTCGGTCCAGGCCACGGCGACGCCCGGGTTGGGAGCGCTGCCCCAGCCATCGAAGAATTCCGTCATGGACTCCGAGAAATCGCCCGACCCCGCGTTGAAGGTCACGAAGCCGTTCGAGTTGATGTAGAACTGGGTGTATGTCGCTCCGCAGAACTCGATCGGCGGCGCCGACACCAGCGTGTGCTGGATGAAGTCGTCATCGCCAAGGGTGTAGACGGACTCCGCGGCCCCCAAGGTGGCGCGGATCGCCATGGTATTCCGGAAAGTGAACGGCGTGTTGGTCGGGTCGGTGACGATGGCCTGCGTCGTCCCGAGCGCGGCTGTGGGGGGATTGATGCCGTTCGTGGAGATCGCGAGATTGAAGGGCGTGTGGGCCAGGTAGTCGAGGAAGGTCCCCGTCGTGAAGCCGAGACCGTCGGCCACGACCTCCCCCGCACTCATGTCGATGGATCCGCCCCACGGGGTCGGCAGGGCGCCGCACCCCAGGGTGCCGAGGATGAGAATGACGTCTTCTTGGGACGCCAAGGCCGTATCGATGTGAATTCCGACGACCAGGGAGCCGGCCAGATCGACGTCGTTGCTTCCCGGGCCGGGAACGGCGCCGTTGAGATCCAGGGCCGCGTTGGGATGGCCGGGATCACAACCCGGTTGCTGCGCGAAGGCGAGACCGCTGAGGATCATCAGAGTGATGAGTGTCTTGGTCCAATGCATGAGGGGGTCTCCATTCATATTTCTTTGGGAAAAAGGGCAACGAGGAAGGCGTCAGGGGTACCTCCTTCGATTCTATAATGGGTCCCCACCGGTGTCAACGGAAGAAGAAACTTCGGAACTCATTGTCGCATCGGCACCGTGAGCCTCCATCTCTTCACCACATTTCCCCTACTCGAAGCGCAATTCATGGCCCTGTGTCGCCGCAAAGAAACCGTTGGTCGCCAGCGGCGTGATGGCGAACCCTTGGAGCATCATGCTGAAACCCGGATAGGTCATCGGGACGTAGAAACCCCAGGTGAACCCGCCCATGGAAGGCACTTGCCAGCTGGGGATCGGTCCCGGTGCCATGATGAAGACAAAGACCGGGTCGATGCGCACCGCAGGGAAACCCGGGATCGGCGCGGGGGGCGAGCCGGTCATGAAGAACTGCCCCAAGAGCAGCATGGTTGACGGCGGGAACGTCCCCGCGGGCGACCGCACCGTCATCTTCAGGAAGTCTCCCATCGTCAGGAATCGCACCGACGCCGCAGGGTCGCCGCTGTCGTTGACGATGGTCTCGAGGATCAGATCCTCACCGGACCCGGAATAGATGTGGGCATTGGCTTCGTCGGCACCCATGTCCAGTTCGAGACCCAGCAGGCGCGGATCGCAATCCACGTCCTTCACAGTCGGAGCCGGGCTGTCCGGCTTCGCCGCGTCGATGCAGTGGGACACCATCTTCAAGTGGTAGTCGCCGCCGGCCGGATTCTCGAAGTCGGGATCCAACGCGAGGTTGCCGACGCCTGGATACCCGTTCTTCACATTGCAGTACGTGGCCGAGAACGACCCCAGGCCACCGATCTCGTCGGCGCTCGGGAACGGGCCGAAACCGCCTCCCACGTTGCCCCAGACGATGGCGTTCTCGAGGACGAGAGAACCTGCGGCAAGGTGAATCCCACCGCTGCCGCTGCCGTCGAACCCCACCGCGCCGATGTTGTCGGCGATCGTGGACGAGAGGATCACGATCGAACCGCCGAGCGATTCGACGCCCCCCGCGCCTCCGAACCCAGGGGCTCCGCCGTCGAGGCCTCCCAAGTTCCGGTCGATGAGTGTGCTGATGATGGTGGCGTCCCCAAAGACGTACACGCCTCCCGCGCCGCCGCGGAGAGACTCGAGTCCTGAGTCGCCGCCCACGTTCTGCTCGATGAGGCAGTTCGTGATCGTCGGTGCGTCACCGAAGACGCCGCCCGCACCCGCGCTCGTTCCGGAATTCATCCCGGCGGCCATCCCGCCGTGGTTGTTCCAGATGCGGCAAAAACGGATCTCCGGAGAACCGCCGTGGATGCCGCCGGCGCCGGCAAAGGGGACGCCGTCCGTTGCGGTGCCGCCCCAGTTCCCGATGAGGTCGCAGTCCTCGACGACGGGGATGCCGTGGGGAGCGCTGAATTCGATGCCGCCGGCCCCGCCCGTGAGTTGGGCAAAGGCACCCGTGCCGCCCTGGTTGTTCTCGATGATGCAGGCGCGAATCAGGCCGACGGCCTCGACGCAGTGGATGCCGCCCGCTCCTGCCTCACCGATGGGCATGGCGAACGGAGTCGGCACGGCCGACCCGCCCGTGTTGTCCCGGATCTTGCAGTTGAGAATCTGGAAACCGTTCTCGGGGCACGGCCCCTCGCAACCGATGCCGCCGGCGCCCGCGATGGCGGCATCACCGGCGTCTCCACCGTGATTGTTGCGGATGATGCAGTTCCGGACGATCGGTGACGCGCAGAAAAGATGAATGCCCCCAGGCTTCGCCACGAAGCCGAATCCGAAGGCATCGGCGCCCCGACCGTGCAGGATCGTGACATCCTGCAGGATCGATGTGCTGGTTTCACTGTTCTGGAAGACGACGACCGTCCCCTGATTCTGGCCGTCGATGAGGGTGGCCTCGGGTCCATCCGCGCCGCGGACGGTGATGGCCTTACCCACGAAGTCGATGTTCTCGAAATACGTTCCCGGCGCGACGAGAACCGTATCCCCGTTGACGCTGGCATCGATCGCACTCTGGATCGTCGCATAGTCGGAGGGAACATGGCGGGTCACCTGCGCGGAAGCGCCTCCAGCGGCCGCAAGAGATAACAGGAATGCAACCGCTATGACGATGATTGTGGGACGCGAGAATCTCATGGCTTGCTCCTTTCGACGGACGTCGACCGTCCCGTCAACGCCCCCCGTTTTGGTTTCGGTGTTCCGCTGTGTTTCGCCACGAATAGCCTGAGAGGTGGGTGCGCAGTCACTTCTGCGCCTATCGGCTCGCTGACACGGCCGCCGCATTCGCGAGCCGGTTGCCGAGAAACACAGCCATTGAGAGGAGCCGCAACCCCCGGGCCGTTGAACGAATCTGCGACGATTAACCCCTCCGCAACCCCGGAACATCTCCAGGGCGCGCCTGGCCCGCGACTGGGGAGACTCCCCCTTGCAACCGTCTCGCCATGGCCCGGTCGTCGGCCCCGCCGATGACAGGAAATACCCCACCTCCCTGCGCGATCCTCGACATGTGCGGATTCGTCCCGGGCGCGATCGATTCAGACCGACAGGGCGTGGATCTCTGGAATAAAAGGAGGCTGCCAGCGCTCATAGGGGACGGGACCCTCGTGACGAAGCAGGTCGGCAAGCATCCGACGGACGGGGGATTCCGGCATGTCGCGCAGGGTCAACCCGCATTCGGACATCGTGAAATGCAGATACTCCGCCAGGGCAGGTTTGGCATGACATGTTTCCGTGAGCTCGATGACGCGGCGCAAACGTGTCTCATTGAAATGAAACCGCTTCATCGTGTCGAGAATGAGTGCCCGCATCTCGGATTGCGGGACTTCGGTGAACCACTCGTCCGGGTTTCCGGGAGCGGGTGAAAAGGTCAATTCTCCTTCCATGGCACCGGAGGTCAGCATTCCGACCTGGTCGCGAATCTCCGTCCCCTCATAGGGCTGGACCTGAAACATGAGGGCGCAGTGCGCCGGCGACGCCAGGAGATAGTCCACCGTCATTTGCATCTCTTCCCGGTTCTCCGTCGGGAAGCCGAACATGGTGAAGGTCGACGTAAAGATGCCGTAGCGGTCGGAGAGCTCGATGGCCCGCATGAGGCGATCCAGTTTGTTGTGTTTCTTCACGAGCTTCTGGATCCTCGGAGACGCCGATTCGATGGCCAGAGCCCAGTGGTACGCACCCGCTTCCTTGGCCGCCGCGATGAATTCCTCCGTCAGCATGTCGCCCCGAAGACCGTT
>CAZLGG010000001.1:7247-40124 GCA_964559135.1 uncultured Planctomycetia bacterium | reverse complement strand
TCTTCCAGCCCAGCTTCCGAATGCGATCGAAAAACTCGATGGCCCGCGGCCGATCCGCGTTGAAGATGTCGTCGATGATCTGGAATTCCGTGACCCCCTTTTGCGTCATGAGCCAGTCCATCTCGGAGATCACGTTGTCGAGGGATCGTTTCCTCACCTTCTTGCCGAAGTGGTCGTGGCAATACGTACAGCGAAAAAAGCATCCTCGCGTCGTGAAGAGCGAGGTCGCCTTTCCTTTCGGACGCAGGCCCGTCATGGTCTTGAATTGTTGATATGCGTCGAGATCGATGTCGGCATAGTCGGGAAATGGCAAAGCGTCGAGGTCTTCGATGAGAGGTCTCGCCGGAGCGAACCGTTTCTCGCCCTTCTCACTCCAGGCGACGCCCGGCACCTGGCGGATCTCTTCCCCTGCGAGAAAGCGATCGATCACCTCCGGAAGCGTCTTTTCCCCCTCGAGAGGCACGACCAGGTCGATGTTCTCGTCGTCGAAGAGCCCCATGGACAGGGTGGCTGCGTGGGGCCCGCCGGCGATGACGAGGGCACCCGAACATGCCAGCTTGGCTTCCCTTGCGACGACGTGGAACATCTCGGCTTGATTGGAGAACCCGCGCAGGCCCACGACGTCCGGAAGGACGTCGTTGAGGTAGGCGCGGGCGACCTGATCCAGCGGGGTTTGTCGGGGGATCAATCCCATGTCGCCGATGAGAACCTGGACGGCCTCGCCGAAGCGTTCCTTCAACACCGCCGCCAGGTATTGAAGCCCCAGCGGGACCATCATGATCTCCCAGTTGTCACGCTCCGACGCCAGGTTCACGAGAGCGATTCTGAGAGGGCGCTCCTCAGCTGAATGAAAACGGGTGAATGCTGACGACCGATCTGGGGACATGAGAGACCTCGACGCACCGAAGATCTTGTCATCATAGCAAAAAGGGAAGGCGATGTGATCAACCGTGCGGAGGCGAAAGGCTCATGAGCGATCCCGTTGGACCGTTTTTTCAAGTCGGGGCGACTGGATTCGAACCAGCGGCCTTCTGCTCCCAAAGCAGACGCGCTACCAGGCTGCGCCACGCCCCGTGGGCCGGCATTATGGGAGGGCGAGTGCGGACCCGCAAGGAGCGGATTCGGCCTTGTCACCGATCACGATCAATAGAACTGATCGAATTGGGCGATGGAGAGCTGTGCCCTGGAAACCCAGTTCTTCCCCCCCGAGCCCGTGTATTGGAGGATCTGAATCCCATCCTCGATGGGAGGAAGGATCCTGTACCCCTGAGCCTCGGAGAAGAACATCTCTCCCGGGTCCGTCGCTGTTTCAGAGGGGTTGCCGCCGAAATCGCCCAAGGTCCAGTTCCGTCCACCGTCACGGGTCAGGTAGACGTTACCCGTCAGGTCCTGAGCACCCTCTTCTTGGAAGACCACTTCCACGCTGCCGATGCGATCGCTGTCGAAATCCAGGTTGCGGAGACTCTCCACTACGGCGGCCCGGTTTTCCGGAATCTCGGTTTCGCGCCAGTGACCGCCCCCATCCGTCGTCTTCAAGACCACCGGAATCGTCTCTCCTTGGCGCACACGCACGCCGGCGATCCACCCGCGAACGGGGTCATTGAAGTGAATCGCCTGCACCATGAAGCCCACCATCGGGTAGGTCTCGGAGCCGATGCGCGACCACGTCTCGCCGCGGTCCTGGCTCATGAGCAAGACCCCTTCGGTCCGCCCGTCCAGGCGGGTGAGATAGCCGCCGAGGAAGATGTGGTTGACGTTCGCCGCGAAGACGCTGTTGAGGCGCATCGCCACGTACTCACCCTTTTCCGGGGTGGGGACCTCCAGGCGATCACCACTCGATCGACAGGAAGTCAGAGCCAGGAGGCCGGCCATCAAGATGAGCCTTGCAGCATTCATGGAGCGTACCCTTTCCTCGGGGCCTTATCGTCCGCTGAGAGGGATCATATGTAGGAGACCGGGCCTCCTGCAAGAATACCCGATCCGTTCTGACCCACCGCCGTTCAGCGCAAAAAAGTGCGGCCGAGGGCGCTCGAGCACCCTCGGCCTGTATGTTCCCTCGAGTTTTCCCCGTTCTCGAGCGCCCCCTCGCGGAGGACCGCTTCCCGACTGTCAGGCGACGGCGAAGAAAGCGGCGCCCAGAAGGAGCAGGACCGCCACGACGACGACCATCTTCTTGATGGAGGTCGATGGATGCCGCGTGGGAGTTCCCGACATTCGCATCGAACCGGAATCCTTCGATGAGGCCTTCCGGCTCGGACGCTCCACGAAGATGCGCTGCCCGCAATTCTTGCAGACGATACGATCGGATTTCCGCTCCTCCTTCATGCGGTAGCGGTGGCCGCACATCTTGCACGTGACATGGATCATGAAGATTCTCCCGGGCGGACCGATCCCGCCGACTTCGAGCAGTTCAAAAGCGAGTTGTGACGACCCACGCGGGTCGGGGAGGTAGGGCTTCAGGCTCGTCAGGGGCCAAGCGTAACGTGATCGCTCGAGAATGGAATAGGGGTTTTCACCCGCAAGGCCGGCCCATCTCGCCCCGACCCCGAGCCCCCCCAGAGCTGGACGAGGGTGTCACCCTTGGCATCCCGGGCGGGGACTCGCATGATGGGGAATCTGAACATGGAAAGGAATCAGGGTGGGCTCGACTCTTCAAGACCTCATGCGACAGCTCCCCGCGGTCAACGAGCTTCTCGAAGCGTACCGCGAGGGACGTGACCGGGAGGGCAGTCGGGACGCCAAGTTGCTCACCCGGCTGGCCCGAATCGTGTTGGACGCCGAGCGGCGCCGACTCAGGGAGGAGGCCGAGCGCGGCGGAGCGCCAGCGCCCCTCGGCCTGGACGTTCTCGCCCGTCATCTGGACGGGGCGCTCGCTGATTTCGACCGCCCCCGCACCCATCCCGTCGTCAACGCCACGGGTGTCGTGCTCCACTCCGGGCTGGGACGGGCCCCCTGGCCCAAGGCAGCCTTCGACGCCCTGGAAACCACCCGCCGTTACTGTCTTTTGGAAGTCGAAGCGGAGGAAGGAAAGCGTCGGCGCCGCGACGCCTTCTGCGAAGATCTTCTGGTCGAGCTCACCGGCGCGGAAGCCGCCTTCGTCGTCAACAACAACGCGGCGGCGACCCTCATCATTCTCAATACCTTGGGCGCCGGGAAAGAGATCGTCGTCTCGCGATCTCAGATGATCGAGATCGGCGGCTCCTTTCGTCTCCCCGACGTCTTCGAAGCCAGCGGTTGTCGCCTGAAGGAGGTGGGAACGACGAACCGTTCCTACGTGCGCGACTACGAGTCGGCTCTGACAGACGACACGGCAGCCCTGCTTCTCGTTCACACGAGCAACTACCGCATCGTCGGCTTCACCGAGCACGTCGACCTGCCCGAACTCGTAACCCTCGGACGCGAACGCGGCATCCCGGTCATTCACGACGTGGGGTCGGGCTCGCTCATCGACTTGACGCCGCTTGGGATTCCGGACGAGCCGCCCGTTCAGGCCAGCGTCAAGGCCGGTGCCGACATCGTCTGCTTCTCCGGCGACAAACTGATCGGCGGCCCACAGGCGGGCATCATCGTGGGCAAGAAGGAGTGGATCGAGAAGATCCGCAAGAATCCTCTCGCCCGCGCCCTCCGCATCGACAAGGTCACCTGCGTCGCTCTCGAAGCCACACTCAAGCTCTACATGGAACCGGGTTCCCTCTTCGACGATGTGCCTACCTTGAAGGCGCTCACGGAGTCCCTGGAGTCGATCCATGGGCGGGCGACGAAGCTGCAACGCGCTCTCGACGAGGTTCTCGAAGGCATGGGAGCGGCCCTCCTTCTCGAGGACACGAGTCAACTCGGCGCGGGAACCCTTCCCACTCATGGACTCCCGACCGTCTGTGTCGCCCTCGAGGTCAAGGGAGTCGGGGCGACCGACTTGGCCCACGGACTGCGGACACACCGGCCATCGGTCTTCAGCCGCATCAAGGGCGACCTGGTCCTTCTGGACGCCCGAACGATCGGCGACGGCGACGTGTCGCTGATCGCCGAATCTCTGAAACACATCGTCGAGGATCTGGATTCATGAGCGAAGCTCACCCCAACGAGGTCAAGAGACTTTCCCGCTGCGCTTCCGGCGGCGGCTGAGCGGCCAAGGTCTCTCCGGAGACCCTCGCCCAGGTTCTGGGCGCACTCGAGCAGGCGGTGGACCCGCGCCTCCTCGTCGGTTTCCACGGGGCGGACGATGCGGCCGTCTACAAGATCTCGGACGACTTCGCCCTCGTGGCCACGACGGACTTCTTCCCCCCCATCGTCGACGACCCCTATGCCTTCGGGGCCATCGCGGCCGCGAATGCCCTCTCGGACGTCTTCGCCATGGGCGGAAAACCCTTGGTGGCGCTCAACCTGGTTTGCTTCCCGACGAAGACGCTTCCCCTGGAAATGCTCCGCGAGATCCTGCAAGGCAGCACCGACAAAGTGGCGGAAGCCGGGGCCGTCGTCGGCGGGGGCCACACCATCGAAGACAGCGAGGTGAAATTCGGCCTGGCCGTCACGGGGAGCATCCACCCCGATCACATCTGGCGCAACGGCGCCGTACGACCGGGGGATGTCTTGATCCTCACGAAACCGCTGGGCACGGGCCTCGTCACGAGCGCCATCAAGTCGCGCGCGGCCACCGGCCCCGCCGTCGATGAAGCCATCCGATGGATGAGCACTCTCAACGGCGTGGGGATCGAGCACGTGAAGGCGGCCTCCGTCAGCGCCGTCACCGACGTGACGGGTTTCGGCCTTGTCGGTCACGGGAGGGAGCTCGCCGAGGGCGGTCACGCCACCCTCGTCATCGAAGCCGCCTCGATCCCCAAACTCCCCGGCATCGAGGAGTACCTCTCCGAAGACAACCTCACGGGAGGCGCCGCGAGGAATCGCCGTTACAACGCCCCCTATGTCCACGTTGCCGACACCATCGACCGCTGGGACGAGGAGTTGCTCTTCGACCCGCAGACGTCGGGCGGGCTTCTCATCGCCGTGCGAGAGACCGGGGCCGACGATCTATGTCGCAAGCTGCGTGAGAGTGGGCTCGAACACGCGACCGTCATCGGTCACGCCGTCGACCGGAAAGCGGACATTCGGCTCGAGGTGATCTGAGGGGACGGCGTCGGCGCCTTGCACAATGGCAGCCGGACGCTTATACATTGCGCCTCGGGGGAGCGGTTCTCGAGCTGGTGCCGGGCCCGGATTTCAAATCCGGAGGAACGGGCAAATAACCCGTTTGGTGGGTTCGATTCCCATGCGCTCCCGCCATTTTCTTTCCCACCATCCCCATTCAGCGCCCGAGGATGCGCTCCAAGAGTGGCCCGAAGCCTTCGATGGCGACCCGTTGACTGTAGAAATCGAGTCCGCGGACGCCTCCCAGCTCTTCCCCGTCGCCCGCTCGCCCCGGCCCGCCGTGGATGAACTGAGGGAAAACGGTGCCCGGCGTGGGCGCCGACCCGGCCACGCGCTTCGACCCCCAGACGAGCCTCCCCTGGTAGGGGGCCGCCTCCTCGATGAGAGCCGCGGCGAACTCCCGGTCGTCCGAGTAGAAGGAAGCGACGAGGGACCCTTCCCCCCGAGCGAGGATCTCCGCGGCGGCCGCCGCCGAGCCATCGTAGGGAACGAGCGTGCTGACGGGTCCGAAGACTTCGATGCCATGGACGGCGGGGGCGCCTTCCGCGGAAGACGCCTGGAGGAGGAGCGGTTTCATGAAAGCGCCCTGCGAAACGTCGCCTCGCAGCCCGGAGAGATCCTCGGGATTTCCGACGGCGACCTGCGTACACTCGAGGAGATCCCCGAGGCGAGCCTTGGCCTCCTCGAGCTGATCCGCCCCCGCGAGCGGCCCCATGCGTACCCCCTTCTCGGAGGGCAAACCGATGGGAACCCGGGCCAACTCGTCCTCGATACGCGTCTTGACACTCTCCACGGCATCGACGGGCACGACGATCCGACGAATCGCGGTGCACTTTTGCCCTGCTTTTTGGGTGAGGTCGTTCACCACGTCGCGGATGAACAGATCAAACGTCTCACTGTCCTCCTCGACGTCGGCCCCGAGGATCGCCGAATTCAAACTGTCCGCTTCCACGTTCACGCGCACGCCCTTCTCGAGCAAGCGCGGATGGGAGCGGATCACTCGTCCCGTGGCCGCCGAGCCCGTGAACGCCACACAGTCTTGGAACTCCAGGTGATCCAGCAGATCTCCCGCGCGTCCACACATGAAGGAAAACACGCCGTCCGGGAGCACGCCGGCGTCGACGATGATCTCGGCCGCCGCGTGGGCCAGCGACGCCGAAGCCGTGCCGGGCTTCACGTAGACCGGCATCCCGGCGAGAAGACCGGTGGCCATCTTCTCGGCCATGCCCCAGGCGGGAAAGTTGTAGGCGTTGATGAGGACCGCCACGCCCTTGCGGGGCACGAAGACATGCTGACCTTGCAGCCGAGACGACGCCCCCAACTCCTCGGGTTCACCATCCAGACGATACCGGGCATCTCCCAGTTTCTTGCCGAGGGAGGCATACCACGCCAAAGTCCCGGTGGCGCCGTCCAGGTCGAACTTCGCGTCGCCCCGGGTGTTGCCGAGTTCGGCGACCGCCAGGGCGATCAACTCCTCGCGCTTCGCGTGGAGGGCCTGACTCAATCCCTTCAACAGGGCGCCTCTTTCGGCAAAGCTCATGGAGCGAAGCGCCGGCCCTCCGACCTGCCGTGCATGGGCCAGACCCGCCGCGTGGTCGATCCCCTTGGCCGAGACCTCGGCAAATGCCTCGCCGTTCGCGGGGCTGACGAGGACCGCTTCCCGGCCTTCGCCTTCCTGCCAGCGCCCCTGGATGTAGTTTTTCAGTTTCCGCATGTCGACACCTCCTCGAGCGGCCGGAGCGTACCACCGGCCCCACGTCATCCCAATATCCGCGATCCAGCCGGTATCTGAACCCCCGCCATCGCGTTAGGCTTGTCGCACGATGATTCCTCTACGCGACAAGAATCCAACTCTTCACTCTCCCCATCTGACCGTGGCGCTCATCGCGCTCAACGTCCTGATCTTCCTCTGGCAGTCGATGGGCAGCCCGCTCGAAGAACAGGTGAAAGCGTTCGAGTATGCCGTCGTCCCCTATCGCGTCCTCGGCAAGGAGGGGGAGCCGGTGATGGCCTTCAAGGACATGCGGGCGATCCCCGTCTCCAGGCGCACCCCCGGCATGCGAGGGGACCTGACGTTTCTCGTCCTCGATGACACGATGGCGCCTCCTCCCGGAGTGAAGATCCTGGCCCGTCAGAAAGCCCCCGCCTGGCTGACGCTTTTCACGTCCATGTTCATGCACGGGGGCTGGATGCACCTCATTGGGAACATGCTCTTCCTCTGGATCTTCGGGAACAACCTGGAGGACGCCCTCGGGAAGGTGCGTTTCCTCATCTTCTATCTGGCATGCGGCCTCGTGGCGGCGGCGGCTCACGTGTTCAGCGCGCCGGAGAGTCTCGTTCCCACGCTCGGCGCCTCGGGGGCCATCGGGGGAGTCCTGGGTGGATATCTTCTCCTCTATCCCAAGGCGCGCATCGTCACGTTGGTGCCCCTCGGCTACATCTGGTTCACCACGGAACTCCCGGCCCTGGTCTTTCTTCCCATCTGGTTCGCGATGCAATTCCTGGGGATTCTCGGCGGCAGCATGACGGGAGGCGGCGTCGCCTATTGGGCTCACGTGGGCGGCTTCGCGGCGGGCCTGCTCCTCGTCAAACTCCTGGAGACGCAAGAGCACAAGGAGCGACGGCGCCGCACCTCGTTCTTCTCGCAACCGCGCCGATGGCCGCCCCGGGGCCCCTCCTCGTGGTGAAAGCGACGCGACGATTCTGCTACGACCATCCTCGCCCGGCGGTGACCGTGGATGTCGTGTTGTTTCGCAGGCGGGACGAGGAGAGCCTGGAAGTCCTTCTCATCGAACGAGGCCGTCCCCCGTATCGAGGCGCGTGGGCCCTGCCCGGGGGGTTCGTCGACACGATGGAGGATTTGGAAGACGCCGCACGGCGAGAACTCCGAGAAGAGACCGGGCTCGCGGCCGGGGATCTCATCCAGGTGGGCGCCTACGGCACCCCTGGGCGGGATCCCAGGGGGCACACCATCTCCGTGGCCTACACGGGCTTCGCGGAGGCGTCCACGGGGGAACCCCGCGGCGGCGACGACGCCACCACGGCGCGCTTTTTCCCCCTCGAGACGCGCCCTCCCCTCGCCTTCGACCACGACGTCATCCTGGAGGACGCGGCGGCGCGCCTGGTCGGGGACTGAGCCCTCGTCACCTCCCCGACAGCACCCGGGCGAGATCCTCCATGTCGTAGCCGGAGCAAACACGGGGGTACCGGAGGTCGGGAAAGAAGGACGCCAGCCGCCGCAGGGCCTTCGCCAAGTCCTCATCCTTCCACCCGCGGTCCTCGACGATGCGACGCCGAAGCCGCGGAAAAAGTTTCTCCACCCAGGCCAGGAGACGAACAACCTTGGGGTTCGTCTCCCACCCTCGTCCGCTGGGGGTGGCCCGGCGTTTCCACGCCCGATCCTCCTCCTCCAGGAGATCCGCGAGAAGGACGACGACGGCCTTCACCACGGGAAGCGTGACCTCATCCTCAGCCTTCCACCGCAGACGGGCCCAGGCCAAGCCGGCCAGTTCATCGAGATGGGCCTCGTCCACCTCGTCCGTCCAAGCCGCATCCCGGGGAGCAAACTCCCCCCGGGCCCAGCGGCCAAAGCGCGCCCACGTCTCCTCGGGGGATCCGTCCACGAAGCGCTCCTCCAGGGGGTGTTCCGTCTCCAGCCAGAGGCGTTCGATCACGCCATGCAGGGTCGGTCCATTGTTTCGCGAAGTCTTTCGGAACGACCACATCCGCCTTCTTGCAAGGGCGGCGGGAAGAAATCTGCGTCGGGACGGTCCGGCGACCACCCGGCCCGTCAAGGGATCCCGGATGGACGCCGTCACCGTCCACCCTTCCCCGTCATCGTGAACGGTCGCGATCCAGTCGTAGGACCGTCCGGTCATCCACCCCCACTCCCCGAGGCGCACGTCCAGGATCGGAGACTCACCAAGACTGACGTTGACGCTGTGGTCGTATCCGCCCTGCCGTCCGTCGCCTCCACCGCCCAGCGAGACTTGGAATCTCAACTCCGCGTCGCCGCGTCGTCCTCCTTCCCCTGTCTCGCCGGAGACCTCGTCTTGCGTGAAGGTGAGGGTCAGTGCCGAATTCCATTGGTCCACGCGCGTGACCCGGGACCGCAGACGCACCCGGAAATCACCGTCGATCCTCCCCACGGGGATTCTGCATCCGTTGGGCAGGTGCCCATCCCCCTCGAAGAACAGCCCGGGAGCCCCCCCGAGCAGGCGGACGACGGTGGGCGAAAACGGGCTGGCCGCCTGAAGATGAGCGAGGGACCTCTCATCGAGGAGGTCGGTCCGGACCCAGCCCTCGGTCGAGTCGGGCCCGTCGTCACGAAGATGGGTCTCGTGGAAGAGCAGGTCCGTGATCCGCGGCTTGGGGACGTAGGCGGAATGGGGCACCAAGGGCCCCGGGTTGTCCGGAGCCAGAACCCGGGCCATCGCGGCCCGAGTCGCCGCGGGGATCGTCTCACGAGGCTCCCCGTTCCCGCAGGATGGACACGCGAGACCAACGATGAAAATCGCGCCGATCCAGAATCGTCGCGACCTCATGGGGCCAGCCTCACGAGGCGGCGGGTAGGAACGCCCGCCTCGTCGCAATCCTCGATGAAGAGCAGGCGGGCGCCGGTCGCGTCGCGGGCCACGCCGCGCACGATTCCCGGGAGCCAGAGCACGTGTTCGAATCGCGGCCGCGCCACGCCCCCCGTGATCCGAAGCACACGGGTCCGGCACAATGTTCGCACGCCGTCGACGCCCATCACCTGTTCGGAAAAAAGAATTTCATCCCCGTCGTCACCCAGGACGTCGGCCACATGCAGTCGAGCCCGACCGGTCCATGGACGGGGATGGAGGGCAAGAGCCCGCGGCACCAGCGAACCTGTTTCCACCTCTTCGTCCAGGGCATAAAGGCCGAACTCCCAGCCATAGGGGTTCGCGCGGCCCAGGAGAAGATCACTCATGTAGGACTCCTGGGCCATGCAGCTGACGAGAAGCAGGTCGGTGCCGTCCGGCCGGTGCAGGACGACGGCATCATCCGGCGTCCCCATGCGCACACGGGACCGCGGCACGAGGCGTCCTCCCCTTCCCGGCGTCAGCAGGTGGAGCGAAAAATGGCTCCACGGGCCCAGACCGAGGATCACCACGGGCTCGCCTTTCCACGCGACGGTCTTGGCGAATTGAATGTCGCTTCCCTGGAGGGGAGCCGGCCAACGCACCCCCGGTCCGGAACCCTTCAGAGGAAGGACGGAACCCGACCGATACCATCCGGCGAGGAAGACGTCCGAGTCCAGGGCCGCGGGCAACATGGTTGTGTATTTCGAGTCGTCCACCGCGACGTTCCACGACGGCTCCGGGTCGTGGATCTTCGTCCAGACCGGGTGGTCTCCTTCGGTCAGGGGGCCGGCGGTGACCCAGAAACCCTCTTTTACGGCCACCACGAGACGCGCCGAAACCTCCGCCGTCGCGGGAGCGACAGCCAGGTTGTCCACGGAATTCCGGTCATTGCGACGAGAACGAGGAGGCGCGATGGGAACGACACGAGCACGGTCGCCCTCGGGAACGACCGCGACGAGGGACCAAGGAAGCGGCCTGTGATCCACGCATGGAATGAAGGAACCCGCGGGGAGCCCCCCCACCCCTTGGGCGGGCAGCGCCGCGTGCAGCATGTAGGGGCCCAAGCCTTCGACGGGGACACCGTCCCCGAACGCCCGCACGAGGGATTCCTCACCCGGCGCCACGAGCTTTCTCGCGTCGGGATTCAAAGCTCCGTACCTGCGACGGGCCCCGTCGAGGTCCCCGCTCGCGAAGGTCGAACGAGCCAGGAGGAGTGCGTCGTCCGGGCCGAGGGGAAACACGGCGCTCGCCGCGGTCAGAGAGCGGACGGCATCCTCGTGGTCGGCCTGCCGGGCCGCCAGGCGCCCGAGGATGCGAAGGGCTTCGCCCTCGATCCGGGGCGCCGAGGAGAGGGCTCTCAGCCGCCGCACGGACTTCAAGGTCGCTGCGACTTCCCCTGGGTCCCGCCGCGTCTCGACCGCTTCCAGGTGTTCCTGCGCTTCGGCCACGGCTTCCTCGACGCGGGCCATCTGCTCACGGTGGCTCGCCCATAGACTCGTCGCCCAGACCAGCAGGATGGCCGCGGCAGCTACCATCACGGCGGTGCTCCAACGGGTGGGTCGGCGCAGCCAACTGCCGAACCTTCGATGGATGGGGACCGGCCCCATCGCCACGTATTCGCCATCGGCGAACTGCTGCAGGGAGGTGGCCAGTTGCTCGGCCGTGGGACGCAACGCCGGGTCCTTTTCCAGGCATCGGAGAATCACGCCCTCGAGAGGGGCGGGAATCCGGGAGTTCAGGAGACGGGGATGGGGTGGTTTTCCCGTACGAATCTCCCGGAAAAGGTCCTCACACGCGTCTTGGGGAAACGGCAACTTCAAAGTGACCAGTTCATAGAGGGTCACGCCGAGAGACCAGACGTCACTGGGCGCCTCGACCGCGTGGCGCATGCTCACCTGTTCGGGGCTCGCGTACTGATAGGTTCCGATGAATTCTCCGGTCACGGAGAGCCGGGCCAGTCCTCCCCCCTTGGCGAGGCCGAAGTCAGCGATCTTGATCGTGCCGTCGCGGGCGATGATCAGGTTCCCGGGCTTGATGTCCCGGTGAACGAGGCCCCGACCGTGGGCATAGGCCAACCCCCGTGCCGCACCGGCCAGGGAGCGACAGATGTCCCCCAGATACTTCCCGCGCAAGCAGTCACTCCACTCCGGTTGTGGTGCGAAGCCACCCGCCCCAGCCGGGGCCGTCGGCGATTCCGCAGCGGGGGACTCAGCCATTCCGGCCTGAATCACGTCCCGCAGCAGATACCCCTCCGACGGTCGCGAAAGACGTACGCGCCCTCCCCGACAGGCGCCGATGAGCTTGTTGAGCGATGCACCCCGAACGAGCTCCATGACCAGACACGACGTCCCGTCGAGAACTTCGAACTCGTAGACCCGGACGACGTTCGGGTGGTCCAGTGCGGCCAGGACCTCCGCTTCCCGGTCGAGCCGGGAGGGCCCGTTCGCGAAGCTGGTGCCGGTCAAGACCGGCTCGGTCTTGAGCTGCTTGATGGCCACCGATCGCTTCACCCGGGGATCGAACGCTTCCCAGACGACCCCCATCCCCCCCTTGCCGATTTGGCGCATACGCCTGTAAGGCCCGATCATGCCGGACTGAGCCCGCCGACTGCGAATGCGCTGTGCTTCCCACTCGTCGAACACCACGCTGCGGTGGTGGGGAAACCGGTCGGCCACGGCTTCGATGTCGACGGCATCCATGTCACCATCACACTCTTCGACGGCCTCCAAGAGAACGGAGAGGATTTGATCGAGGACGTGGAGAGGCGGGCGTGCTCCGATGCGCTCCGTGGTTTCGTCCTCCGGTGGCTTGCGCCGGGGCTCGGGGGTGGGTTCCGACGAGGAGGATTCCGTCATTGGAACAGCTCCTCGACAAATCCGTGAGAGGACCTCAACCTCTCCAGGGCACGCTGGTAACGCTTGCGCGCCGCCGACTCGGAGACACCGAAGCGTTGCCCCATCTCTTTGAACGGCAACCCTTCGAACACCCGTTGGAGAATCGCCTCGCGGTCCCCGTCGGAGAGGGACTCCAGGGCTTGGAGAGCCCGGTTCGTCTCCTCATGACGCATGACCATGCGCGAGACACGCTCCGCGCTTTGGGCCAACGCGAACCGGCTCACCCCCCCCGCGGTGGAGGACTCCGCTCCTTTCAGTTCGCTCGATCGTTTTTCGGTCCGCCGAACGAATTCATTGCGCTTGATGCTCCCCAGCAGTCTGTAGGCGATGCTCACCAGCCAACGATAAAGCCCGTCATTCCTCCCGTCGTGAAAGGTGTCGATGCGTCGCCAGGCCGTCAGATACGTGTACTGAATGACGTCTTCGACGGGCCAGCGGCGACGCAGTGAAGGAGACATCCGGAAATGAACGAACACCTCCAAGCGGGGCTGCAAACGTGAGAAGACTTCGCCCCACAGCGCAAGACGCTCGTCTCCGCTGGCGTTGAGAAGGATCTGCCACGAGGCCCGCTCGGACGACGATTGCGTCCTCGAGATGATCTTCGCCATTTCCGAACTCCGGCTCGTGAAGGGAAACCACCCCCCTCAACGTCCCGTCCCCTCAGTGTCGGGCATTTTGCCATGCTCGGAAATCGATTGTCAATGACATCTTTATTGGGGTCTTGGAGATGAAAGTCGCTCGTCACGAAAAAAAGGGCGCGACGGAGTCTCCCCCTCGCGCCCTTCCTCGAGCGGTGATGCCGGATTCAGGCCTTGGACTCGTCCCACTTGGGGCCGTGAACGACGGCTTCTTTCTCCGTCACCCGTTTGTCGTCCGCATAGTCGAAATCCCGGTTGGCTTCGATGTACCAATCCGCATCGTGCTCCACGTAGGCCTCGGGGTTGGGCGGACCGTCGTCATCGACGAAGATCGCCTCCACCGGGCACAACGGCAGGCACTGACCGCAATCGATGCACTCATCGGGATTGATGTAGAGCATCTTGTCGCCCTGGTAGAAGCAATCCACCGGACAGTCCGTCACGCAGTCGCCGTACTTGCAGTCGACGCAGGGCTCACCCACCACATATGCCATCGTTTACTCCTTCCGAGATGGATCGAACCGAAGCCGTCTGGCTTCCCAAAGACCCGCCTCATCGTTGAGGCGGGTGCTGGGACGATTATGCACCCGAGGGAGGCCAAGGGAAGTCAGGAGCACGGAAAACCTCCAGGAACTCAGAAATGAGATTCATTCTCAAAAACAGAAGACGGCGGGGGATGAATCGAAGGGAGGGCTGTGGGGCGCAAGAACGCCACGCAGCCGACGTCGAAGTCCACCGACCATGAGACGCCGTACAGGGCTCCGGTTAGGATGTCGCCCACTTGGAGAACACCATGACTTCGATCCGCGGTTATTCCGTTTTCTTTTTGCTCATCGTCCTGTCCTCCACGGGAGCCGCGCAGGAGGCCCTGCGCTTCGAGGTGAAGATGGATCAGGACTACAGTCGCCTCCCCAAGACGGGCGACCTCTATCTGATCATCTCGGAGGAAGCGGTCGGTGAACCCCGGATGCGGTTGGACGAGTATCCCATGCACGGCTTCGTCTTCAAAACGCCCGTCCGCGATCTGAAGCCCGGTGAACCCGTCATCATCGACGAGCGCACTCCGGGCTATCCGGGTCCCCTGAGCGAACTGCTTCCGGGGCGCTACGGGGTTCAGGCGGTGCTCGACGTCAACCCCACGACGTCCGACTTCACGCGGGCAGGCGGCAATGGCCGAAGCCGGCCCATCCGACCGTTCCTCGATCCGAAGAGTTCAGGGCTCGTGACGGTGACCATCGATCGGGAGATCATCGTCCCCCGTCCCCGAGACATCGGACGGATTCGCTATCGCAAGATCGAGCTGCGCAGCCTCGGTCATGCCTTGGGGCATCGCTTCTTCGTCAAGGTCGCCGTCGTCCTCCCCCACAGTTGGAATCGCCACGACGAAAAGACGTATCCGGTTCAGTATTGGATTCCGGGGCTTGGAGAACGGGTCCACGGAGCGCTCGGCTTCTTTCAGGGGCGCGGTGTATACGGCCCCACACGGCGCGAGGACGGGACCCGCGAGCAAGAGTTCATCTACGTTCTCGTCGGCTCCATGGGTCGCCATGGCCATCTCGGCTGGGTGGATTCCGAAAACAACGGACCGGCCCTCGAGGCCTTCGTCGAGGAGTTGATTCCGACCCTCGAGGCGGAATTCCCCGTGGCCGGCGAGCCCGAGGATCGCTACCTGGTGGGCCACGGGATGGGCGGGCTCTCGGCTCTCTGGCTCCTCGCGGCCCGCCCCGGTTTTTTCGCGGGCGCCTGGGCTCTCGCTCCGGACCCGGTGGATTTCCACGACTTTTTCGGCGTCGACCTCTACGCCCGTCCGCCTCGGAACGCCTACGTCGACGCCGACGGAAGGGAACGCGCCCTCATCGTCGAGCAGGGACGTCCCCTCGTCACCTGGCGAGAGGAAGCACGTTTCGAGAGCATCGTCGGCACCGGTAACCTTCTCCAAAGCTACGAAGCCATCCTCAGCCCGAAGGGACCGGGAGGCGCTCCGCGGCCCCTCTTCCATCGCGGGACAGGTCGCATCGACCCGGCCACGGCCGAATTCTGGACCCGTCGTGACCTCCACCGCGTACTGGCTCAGGTGTGGAAGGAACAGGGGCCCGAACTGGACGGGAAGATCCACATTTGGGTGGGAGACAAGGACAACTTCGGGCTTCACCGTCCGGTGGCCCGCCTGTGGGACGCCCTCGAGAGCTGGAATGCGGAAGCGGAGGTGAAGGTTCTCCCCGGCAAGGATCACGCGGACCTCGACTCCGCCGAGATCCACCGCAAGGTCCAAAGGGAGATCGCCGCCGACTACGAGGATCGTTGACGCGGAAGGGCTCGCGCGCCGCCCCGCAAAGTCAGAGAGCCAAAGTGTTGATCGTGATGTCCTTGTCGCCGATGATGGCGCATTGACAAGCCAAACGGCGGGTTCCGTCCCAGGTCTTGAGCTTCTTCACTTCCTTCGGCGTCCGTTCCGTCAGATGCTCGGCCCCCTCGATGACGAGGACCTCGCAGCTCGCGCAAAGCCCCTTACCGTGACAATTCACGACTTTGTGGAAGCCGTCGTAGAGGGGCTCCTTCGCGGCCATCAGGGCTTCGCGAAGGTTCTTGTTCGGCGGGATCTCGATGGTCTCCGCCGTGTTCTGAATCGTGACTTGGGGCATCGTCTCACTCCTCGACCCTGGTGCCCGTTGATAGCAAACGGGGCCCGGGGACTCTACCCCGTCTCGGCCCCAACGCAAAGACTGGCATCGTGGGCGGGTCAGAGTCACACCGCCCGGCTAAGGCTTGTCCGTGCCCCGGGAAAGCTTGCCCAAGTGGATCATGAGGAGGGAGAGATCAGGCTGGGAGATGCCGCTGACTCGGGAGGCTTGTCCGATGGTGAGGGGGCGGATGCGGTCGAGCTTCTCCTTGGCTTCGTGGCGAAGCTGGGGGACCGTCCAATAGTCGAGGTTCGGAGGGATCTTCATGGCCTCCGCCCGGCGGATCTTCTTCAAGTGCCCCTCCTGCCGGGAGAGGTAGCCCGCGTAATAGGTGTCCACGGCAAGCGTCGTCCGGGTGGCGGCGTCCCAAGGGGCTTCCCACAACTCGGGAAGCCCGTCTCGAAAGCTCGCCAGGTCCGCCCCGGGGCGCCGCAGAAGTCGGTCGTAGAGGACGCCTTCTTTCCGGCGACTTCGGAGCAAGGCATGGCCTTCCTCCAAGAGTCGCTCACGACGCCGAAACGATGCCACGCGCTCGGCGTCGAGCAAACCCAGCCGCTCGCCGTGAGGCGAGAGGCGCTGGTCCGCATTGTCGTGCCGGAGCAATAGGCGGTACTCGGCCAGCGAGGTGAACATGCGATACGGCTCCTGGACACCTCGCGTCACCAGGTCGTCGATGAGAACGCCGATATAGGCCTCGTCCCGCCCGAGGACGAACGGGGGCTCCCCCCGCGCAAGAAGCACGGCGTTGACGCCCGCCATGAGCCCCTGGGCGGCCGCTTCCTCGTAGCCGGTCGTCCCATTGAGCTGCCCGGCGTGGAACAACCGGGCGACCCGCTTCGACTGGAGGCTCGCGTCCAATTCCGTGGGGTCCACGTAGTCGTACTCGACCGCGTAGCCGTGCCGGAGGATCTCCGCATTCTCGAAGCCGGGGATGGTGCGGAGAAAAGCCTCCTGGACATCCGCGGGCAAGCTGGTGCTGATGCCGTTGGGATAGATGACATCGGTCTCGAGGCTCTCGGGTTCGACGAAGACCTGGTGGGAGGAACGATCGGCGAAGCGGAAGATCTTGTCCTCGATACTGGGGCAGTAGCGCGGCCCCACGCCCTGGATGCGGCCAGAGAACATCGGTGAGCGGTCGAGGGCCCCGCGGATGATGGCGTGGGTGCGCTCGTTCGTACGGGTGATGTGGCAGGGATGCTGTTCCCCCACCTCGGAAGCGACCTCGAGGAAGGAAAACCGGGTGGGTTCCGCGTCCCCCTCTTGCACCTCCATGACGGAGAAGTCCACCGAGTCGCACCGCAGGCGCGGCGGCGTTCCCGTTTTCAATCGTCCCATCCGATAGCCGAGGGCCTTCAGGTCCCGGGACAGCTTCCACGCCGCCGATTCGCCGACGCGTCCGCCGGGCGTGGTGGTCTCCCCCACGTGGAGGGCGCCCCCCAGAAACGTCCCCGTCGTCAGCACGACGGCGTCGCCTTCGAGCTCACGGTCGTCCGCCAGCCGCACGCCACGGACCCTTCCGCCCTCGAGGAGAAGCCCCGCCACTTCACCTTCCACGACCTGCAAACCCGGCAGCGCCGTCAGCTCTCCCACCATCGCCCGGTTGTAGGCGACGTTGTCGCTCTGGCAGCGGGGGGATTGCACCGCCGGCCCCTTGCTGGCGTTGAGAAGCCGAAACTGCAGGGCGGTGCCGTCGGCGAGCCGCCCCATGAGCCCGCCCAGGGCATCCACCTCACGGACGAGCTGGCCCTTCGCGAGCCCGCCGATGGAGGGATTGCACGACATGCGACCGAGGGCTTTCCCATCGAGGGTCACGAGGACGGCCCGCGCGCCCATGCGCACGGCGGCGTGGGCGGCTTCCGCCCCTGCATGCCCTCCGCCGACGACGATAATGGTGGTGGTGAGACTCTCCGACAAAGGTGGCCCTCCGGCTGGCGAACGGTTCGGGGCTCAGCGGCTGGCCGAAGGCCTGTCCGCGGCATCGACGTATTGGAGAGCCTTCTCGTACAGGAACTCGGGCGCGAAGTCAGCGCCGGACGGCCACGTGATCGTGTTGAGTTCCTCATCCAGTTGAAACCGCCGGAACGCATCGACGTCTCTCAGGGACTCGAACACTTCCCCCCAGGTCTCGGACTGCAGGTCGATGTCGGCCTCGATTCCATCCGCGAATCTGACATGGATCGTATGTCCCGCGATGTGAGTCGCTGATTCGAGCTTCGGGATCATGATGACGACTCCAACGGTTCGATCCGCCGCAACGGCCGGCGTTCGCGGGCCGAGTTCCAGTCCTCGAGGAGTTCGACCCGATGGAGAGTATACCACTCGAGGACGTGATTCAGGGCGCGTCTCGGGAACCGTCCCTCGACGACGCCATCGTCGATGCGCACGGTGACTTCGCAATCCCCGTATCTCGCGTGGAAGTGGGGCGGGGCGTGATCGTTGTAGGACATCGCGATCACGATACCGAGAAACCTCAAGCATACGCTCTCTCCTGATACGCAACTCCGCGCCCAGGGGAATACCCCCCGGGGAAGGGGGATTCAAGGCTGCGAGACCCAGTCCAGAATGTTATCCCCGTGGATGCCCATGGATCTTTTCGAGGAAATCGTCCGACTTCGACGGGAGCGCATCCCCGCCGCCCTGGCCACAGTGGTGTCCACTCGCGGCTCCACGCCGGGCAAGCTCGCCCAGAAGATGCTGGTCAGGGGTGACGGCACGATCCTCGGGACCATCGGCGGCGGGTGCGTGGAGGCGGACGTCATCCGCGGCGCGTTGGATGCCATCGAGACGGGCCTCGTCCAGACCCTTTCCTTCACTCTCGCCGGCGAAGAGGCCGAGCGCACCGGCCTCGCCTGCGGAGGAGCCATCGACGTCATGATCGAACCTCTCAACGACCCCCACCTGTTCGTCATCGGTCTCGGCCATGTGGGACAGCGCATTGCCAAGCTCGCCGCCACCTGCGGCTTCAAGCTGACCGTCTTCGATGACCGGCCCGACTTCGCGAATGCGGACGCCGTCCCCGGAGCGGCCGACGTCGTCTGCGAGGATCTCTCTCGCCTGGCCGAGGTCCTCCGTCCGGGGCCCAACTCCTACATCATCTCGGTGACGCGGGGTCACGACCATGATTACGAGGTATTGAGCTGGGCGCTGGGCACGGACGCCCGCTTCATCGGCGTCATCGGCAGCCGGTCCAAGCGGGTGCAGTTTTTCCGGCAGCTCATCGCTGACGGCATTGCCGAGGCGGATCTGGAACGCGTCCACCTGCCGGTGGGCATCGACATCGGCGCCAAGACGCCGGACGAGATCGCCGTCTCCGTGGTGAGCCAGCTCGTCGCCCAACACCGCCTCGGCCGCCCGGAGCCCCGCCCGGGACCCCACCATTTAGATCGATGATCACGGAGCCCACGTCGGCGGCGCCGAGTGAAACGGCTCCCTCCCCTCCTCGATTGGGGAAGGGGGTTGATGCCCCGCGCAGGATCTGCGCTAATCTCCCCATGACCCCGGAGGAGTCCACCCACGAGCTCGTCGAACTCGGACGCCAAGCGGCGGAGCTCTCCCATGAATTGAGAAACCTCCTCGTCCGGGTCGTTTCGTTGACGGAGTCTCTCCGAGCCGAGGAAGGGGACGTCGTCGATGCCCAACTCGTCAAGAAGCTGGACCTCCTGCGCACGGGGGCCCGAGCGTGCCGCGCCCTGGTCGACGACGTCCTGACCCTCGCGCAGCCCTCTCGGGAACCGCCAACCCCTACGCCCCTCAGCACCCTTCTCGACGACGTGGAGGCTCTCGCGGAGTTGCCCGCGGGCGTGCGACTTTGGGCCGCACCGCCGCCGGACGATCTGCCCCTCCTCCGCGTGGCCCCCCGGCGCGTCGTCCGCTGTCTTCTCAATCTCGTCCGCAACGGCGCCCAGGCCATGGCCGAGGTCGATCGTTCCGGCGAGATCCACCTGACGGCGAGAACGGAAGGAGACGACGCGGTGGTCATCGAGGTCCGCGACCAGGGACCGGGTATCCCACCCGCGCTGCGGGGCGACCTCTTCGAACCCTTCCGAACGGGCAAGACATCCGGTCTCGGCCTGGGGCTCGCCGTCGCCCACCGCATCGCCCGGGAAGAGGGCGGAGATCTCGTGCTCCTCGAGACGTCCGACGAAGGCACCGCATTCGCCCTTCGCCTGCCCTTGGCAAGGGATGGAGCGACGCCGGCTCCGACCCGAACCGACGCCGGCAGCGGAGGGGCCCCCGCCGACCTCGACCGCACGATCCTCCTCGTGGAAGACGACGGGGCGACCCGGGAGAGCCTCCGCCTCATCCTGGAGCTGGAGGGGCTCGAGGTCGTGGAGACGGCAACCGCGAAGGAGGCTCTGGATGTCATCGAGAAGGGCGGCATCGACGTCGTCCTCGCCGACCTCAACCTCCCCGACATGAGCGGTGCCGATTTCTACGATCGCCTCGGAAAACAGAACGCGACACTCGCCCGCCGCTGCATCTTCGCCACCGGGGACGTCGCCTCGCCCCGGGCTCTCGACTTCCTCAACGCGCTGGGAGTCCCCTATCTGATCAAACCGTTCGACACGAGTGATCTCAGGTCAGCTCTGGCCGTGGTCGGATCATGACGGACGGTGAGAACACGAAGGGCGATCCTCTCGCCACCCTCTTCGCTCGTCGTCGCCTCATGGGGGCGGCGTTGCTCATCACCGTCGTCACGACCCTCGTGCTCTTTTTCGACGTGGCGTTCCTCGGCAAGACGGTGCAATCGTGGCCGTGGATTCACGGGGCCCACGATCCCCGGGAAGCGACCGCCGGCTTCGACCACCTCCAAGACGCCTGGGCGGGCTTTCTCATCGAAGGCCCCGGCGTGGAGATCACGAAGGAGGCATTCGACGCGGGACGCCTCCCCCTGTGGAACGCGGGGGAAGCCTGCGGGGCGCCCCATTGGGCGGACGGCGAGCACGCGGCGTTCTCGGTGATCCAGTATCCGTTGCATCGCTGGGGCCTGGGGGCGTGGGACGTCTTTGCTCTGTATCGCATGGGGCTCGCCTGCTTTCTCGCCATGCTGCTCGTCCTCGCGTTCGAAGGGTCCCTGGCCGCGGCGTGGCTCGTGGGCGCGGCCTTCGGGTTCGGTCCCAACTTCGTGCTGCATGCCAACCTCGTTCACCTCAACGTGACGGCGCTTTTGCCCCTCGTCTTCCTGGCGACGGCGGCTTTCGCTCACCGACCGAATCTTCGCCGTTGGCTCTTCGCGGCTCTCGTCTACGGTGCGGCCTTGAACGGCGGCAACCCGCAGCCCCTCGTGGCGGCAGCGGTCCCTCTGCTCCTGCTCGCCCTGCTCGACGCGCGCCCTGGGTCGTCGTTCGGCAAGCGCCTCGGGGCCGGGCTCGCGCTGGGTGCAGCCGGCGTCTTCGGCGCTCTTCTCACGGCGGCCTCCTTGTTGCCGATGGCCGAACTCTTGGGCGGGCCCGCTCTCAGTCGCGCGGTCTTCGATCACGACGCCCCTGCGTGTCTTTCCACGTTGACGGCGTTCCTTTCCCCCATCGATCGGACGATGGCGGCTCCCACGGGCGCCCTCGACCTCACCCAAGGGCCCGCGAACTGGGCCATGGGGCCCGTGCCAGCCCTCGCCGCCGTCGTCGCCTGTGTGATGGCCCTGTTCGGCCGGTCACGACGAGGGCTGGCGCTGGCGTGGTCCCTCGTCCTGGGGCTCGGGTTTCTCGTCGTCCCCTGGCTCAACGACTGGGTGGCGGGACGCGCCCCCGTGTTCCGCGATGTGAACTGGTTCAAGTATGTGGGTGCCCTGCAACTCGTGGCACTGCTGCTGGCCGCCCGACTCGTGGACAGCCGACGCCGGTTGGCGCCTCTCGCCGCCGCCATCGCGGCTGCGGCCCTCGGCGCTCATCTCATCTGGGGGGCGGGGGAGCCCTTCCTTGGACGACCGTTGATCGTCCTCATCGCCGCTGTGGTGTTCGTGGCCTGCTGGCTGGCGCAGCCCCGCGAGTCGGCGCTCACCCTGGGCATCCTCATCGTGGGTTGGATGGGAGGCCTCCTCTGGCTCCGTCCCAATCTTCCGGATCGCCCTTCAACGCCTCTCCCGAAGCTCCCCGCCGTCATGCGGACTCTCCATGATCTCGAAAAGGAGGCCGAGAGGGCGACCGGCCAGCCCTGGCGCACGACGGCCATGGGGGCGTTGACCCCCCCGCTCCTTTCCTCCGTTCTGGGGTGGCGCGACGTGCGCAGTGTCTCCCCGCTTCCCATTGCCCGCTACCACACCCTCATGGCGCCGTGGGTGAACCCGGGGATCTGGCCGCCGTACCTTCTTTTGCCCGCGTCGCGGCAGTTTCTCCTCTCCCCCGTGCTCGATCTTCTGGGCGTGCGCTGGGTTCTCCTGCGGGACGCCGTGCTTCTCACCCGAGACCCGGAGCGGCAGACGGAGCCCACCCCCGTCACGGTCTTCGGCGAGCTGTTGCGGTCCATGGAGCCGGGCTCGCTGCAGGTGGAGGGTCTCCTCGAGTTGAACGCACAACGCGGTCGGTGCCGCCTCGCCCCCGGAGGCCGATTCGCCATGATCTCCCGGGCGCGCGCCGCCCGCGTCCACATCGCGGTGCGGCTGGAGGCCGCCAAGGATTCGACTCTCCACCTCGAGATCGACGGCCGGGAACAAGGCATCGGTCCCGGCGAGACCGCCGTCTTCGACGTCGTGCCCACGTCGCCGACGTTTCCCATCCGCCTCCGCTTGGACTCCACGGGCCCGGGGGTGATCCTCTTCGAGGACTGGGAGGTGCAACGCTTCTTGCCGAAGACCGTGGCGGACTACCGCTTCGATCCGGCCTGGGTCGATCCGGACCAGGGACTTCTCCTCATCGAGAACAAAAAGGCCCTGCCCCCCGTCCGCATCCTGCGGAAGGTCCGTGCCCAGAAAGCTGTCGCCCTCCCGCCCGGGTTCGCGGCCACAGGGGAGGGATGGAAGCCCCGGGAGGAACTGCTCCTTCACGTCACCCCCGAGGAAGCAACGAGCCTGCTCGCGATCCCGACGGACGCCCCGGCCCCCGATCCCAAGGAAGTCGTCTCCGTCCACCGGGACCGACCGGAACACATGCACATCGAGCTCGACACCCTGGCTCCGAGCTGGCTTCAGATCGCGGAGGTCCAGGACGGCCACTGGCGGGCCCTTCTGGACGGCCGACCCACCCGCATCTATCCCGCCGACGTGGCCTTCCAGGCCATCCCCGTCCCCACCGCCGGCCGGCACACCCTCGAACTCGTCTACGACCCCTGGCCCGTCCGCTGGGGCCTCCGCGTCACCTTCGGCGCCCTCGCCCTCTGGATCGCCCTCCTCCTCTTCTCCCTCTTCCGCCGCGGACTTCCATCTTCCCGATGGGCGCTACGAAGTCGGACGCGCCCGAATGATCGAGGGGACGTGTGAATTTCACCGAGGCGACAATTCTCGTCTTGTCCAGCACATCTGAAAAAAACTTCCAGAATTTTCGGTCTTCTCCACCATCTCGGCATGGATCCATAGTAGAGGGAGTGTTGTCAGATGTCGTCACTTCGCTCCCTTCGATGCGAATCCATGGTGAATCCGCAGCCATCCGGGCAGATCCTCATTCCCGGATGGCGACCTGAATTCGAGGATGTCATTGGAGACAGGAAAACGCTGATTCGAAGGTTTACGTTCGTACTCGTGTTTGCCGTCATATCTCCTGCAGTCGTCTCTCAGAATTGCCCACCTGCGGGAATCGACGCGGCCATTGCAAGCTGCATCGACACCTATCTCACAGGAAACTGCGATCCGGCCCAGCTCGCCAGCTGCATCCGGCAAGCGTTGAATGGATGCCCCTACAACAAGACGCTCGACGTCGGAGGCGCCCAATGGAGCGTGGTGGTGGCGACGAACGGAGGAGATGCCAGCGCCAGCGGCAATTTCGACGGTGGCGTCATCGCGCTGGGCGGGAACGGCTCGAGTGGCTCCAGAGGCGGCGACGCGACGGCGACGAACTCCGGCTCGGGCACCCCTGGAACCCACGGTGGAGGAGGCAAAGTGGAGAGAACCATCAACGGCGGAATCAAGGTGACCCTCGGGACACCCATCGCCAATTCCTGAGAACAGGGCGGTGGATGTCCGCGTTCTCGACTTGGATCGCTCCTCTACGGGGGAGCGACCCTCGAAGCGGAAGGCAGGGCATTGGCATCACCCTGCTCCTCGGAGCATCGTCAGTGAGGATCACAAGTCAGAATGCAAAATGAGAACCTGCAAGGCTCGAAAGAGAAACCCCTATCGGCAAAACGCGCCGTCATCTCCGTCGGGATCACCATTCTTCTCGTCATCGGCGCCATCCTTGTCATCGAGAGGCTGTCGGACGATTCCGAGAGACTGGATGACCTTCGCCCAACACCTACCGACGTCGCTGACAGTTCGGTGCGCCGTGAGGGATCCGCTCGCAAGCGCAAAAGCCTCCTTCCATCGACTCCCAAAGAGAAAGTGGCCCCCGTCGCTGACTCCGATATGAATGCGTTGGAATTGGAACGCAGATCGATCGAGAGGTTCGTGGCGACGAGATCACTGTCGTTCCGGGGTCGCGATGATGATCTCCTCCTTTCCGTCGAAGAGACGCGGGAAAGGGGCTTTCCTCCCCGATCGCCCTACCCCGTAGACACGACGCCAAGCCGGCGACCCCATTTCAGCCTGATGACAGTCCGGGGTTACAGATACGCCGACGGCCAGCCCCGCCCCACCGACGCAACCGTCGACGAGGACATTCCCCTCATTACCCTTTGGACCCTCGATGGCCGAGAGCTTCCGAACCCGGTCGAAGTCGTCAAGCGCGATCTCAAATCCATCAGCTCTGGTCCCACCATCGAGAAATACCGAGCCGCCCACGTCGTGGCGATGACATGGTACCGCATTCTCGACATCCAGGAACTCGAGGGAACGACAATCCGCGTCCAGGCATTCTGGCGCGGGATGACCAGAACGTTGCGCATCGTCTGCGTTCAGCGGGAAATCAAACTGCAATACGCTCTCTGGGACCAGAAGCGCCCCAATGCGTTTCAGCTCATGCTCGAGGTGGATGGCTGTGTTGCCTTCCAAGGCATTCAGCGGTGGAGAGTCACGGTCCGAGATGCCGGTGGCAGACCGATCAAAGTCGAGCCGATCAATGATTCCAACCGTCGCACCTATAAGACGGAGGAAGGCGTGCGCTACTGGAGAGAGACGGTCGGCACCTACGATTTCGACCTCGAGCTCATCGATCCAGGCGATGTCGAATTTCCCCTCGAGGTCCGACTCGATATCGAGGATCCTTTCGGCGTCAAAAAATCGACGACAGGCAAGCTCTACGCGCCGATCCGTTAGAAGGAAGAATGCCTTGAAGTATGCTCTCGGTGGGCTCGCTGCAGATGAGAACCCACCTCGTCCGAGTCTCTTGCTCCGTGAATACGCCCCGGGCCCGATGAATCAGGAAAACGGTGCTCCTCCAAGCGCTTCGATGAGGGCGGGGGCCCGTCGGGTTCCGTTCAAGCCCCGTACCGCATGGGGCGTGCTCGGGTGCACGAGGCGAGCGCGCTGAAGGGGCCGCCCTCGGCGACGCCCGAGGGGCTGACGGTGACGTCCGAGGAGGGCAAGGGTGCGGCCGTGGTCGGCCTCCAGGCCCCGCTCGTCGATGCCGCGGGCCTCCAGCGCTTCCCTCACCGTGGCCCCATCGATCACGGGGCGCGACCGCGCCACCCAAGGGCTCGTCGGCCATGGATCTTTTTCCTTCGCAAAGCAGAGCGTCGCCAAGAGTGGGAGGAATGGGCACCGGTCCGTCGAGAGTGCGCACCCGGCTCTGCCGGCAGGAGGGGCAGTGATCCACATGGACTCGAAAGAGGGACTCCCCCGCCGCTTCGGTGGGCGCCATGGCGCCGCCTTCTCCCTTCGCTCGCAGGGAACGTTCCGCCAACAGAAGGAGGACGTCCTGGGTCGAGAACTCCTCGCCGGTCTCGGCGGAAACCTTCAGCCGCACCTACTCCAGCAGCTCGTGCTCGACGAGGGGCAGCTCCGCCAGTGCCCTTCCCACGGCAGGTCGCGGGCGGTGCGTCGTTTCATGTCGAGCTTCTCCACGGCGAAGTGGGCGGCGCTCGCGAAACCGAGGAGCTGATGCACGCCTCGATCCTGCGTGTCGAACAGGTAGTAGGCGAGGCTGCTTCGTCCGCAATCGGTCTGACGGTTGGAGCGACGGAGCGCCCGCGCGAGGGGTTGGGGGCCGAGATTGGCTTGGAGGCGAATGACGAATGCGACGGGGTCCCAAGGATGTGTCATCGTGAACTGGACCGAGGATGGAGAACCCTCTCACGATGAGACGACCCCTGCGGGTCCGTCTCTTACGTCGCCGAGGCGATGGAACGTTCAAGATCATGAACCTCGACGACGCTCCCCGGAAGCTCCTGGTCAGGGCCGGGGGCGCCCCGGAAATCTCGGTCACGATCGATCCGGTTCATGAGCGATTGAAGGTCGTCCACCTTCCTCCCACGGGTCGCCTCCGCGTGAGCTGGACCTGGGTTCCCCAGAGCAAGGAGGCCATCATGTACCGAACCGACGGCGTCCCGCGCGCCATCATCTCTTGGGTCTTCGAGCGTTCCTCGGCAGAGCTGCGTCTTCCGGAAGGGCGCTACGAGGTCGGACGCGCCCGGAAGATCAAGGGCAGGTGCGAGTTCGTGGGAAAGACCGAAGTCGTCGACCTCCATGCCGGCAGCGACATCCGCCTCGGGATCGACGGATCCTCCTCGCCGGGTCAGAAACCCCAACCCGTTCAGCCGACGCCCCAGAACCCCTGGGATGCCTCCCACCCCGGGAAAACCTCCTGATCATCTTTCCATATTCTTCTGGACAAGACCCCATGTATGGTCCTACCATGACAATTGGCCGCACGGCGAGGCGGACCGGACGCAGCAGAGGAACGACGAATCATGGCTCCCACCCCCCAGGACCCCAGGACCCCAGGACCCCAGGTCCCAAGGACCCGACTCCCACGATGCACGTGAGTTCCCCCGAATGGGACAACCTCCTCGACGACCTGGCGAAGGGCAGGATCTTCCCACGACTCTCAGCGGATCACCGACAGGAGATGGCCCTCATCCTCCTGGTCCATCGGCGCATCCGCGGCGACGCCCCCGGCGCTCAAACCCTGCATCGTGCCTTTCGCACCGCGCGGGCGCGCCTCCGTCGAAACGCGTCACACTTCTGGCGTCTCGTGCAATTCGACCACGAGGACATCAAAGCGCCCACCGACGAGCATGGCGAAGTCCTTCGGGAGCAAGCCCTGGCTGCCCTCCGGCGCATCGCCACCTGGCCAGCCGGCCCCCGAAGCTTCTTCCTCACCGTGGCCCTCGACGGTGAAACGCCTGTCCGCGCCGCCCGACGACACCTCGGGGACTCCTGGACCGCACGCCATGCGCGCAACCTCTGGCAAACCCTGCGTGTCCGACTCGCGAGGGAACTTCGTTGACTGTCGCTGTCGCCGTCCTTTCCCTGAATCTATTCTCCCGAGGCAGCATTCCACCTCTTGCCGGATATACTCGACAAAAACCACCGGAATTTTCGGTCTTCTCGACCATCCCAGCATGGATCCCTTATGGGGGCAATCATTTCAAGGACTCCCCCCAGGACATCACAAGGCGAGGCCCCAGGGTCTCGGAAAGGATCCACAATGATCTCTCTACGATCGATCCTCACATCCATCGCACTCTTTTTCTCCATTGCAGCGCAGGGACAGGGCTTCAACACACTGAGTGTCCAAAAGGTAACCTGGACGAGTGATGCCATTTCCCAACAAACGCTCGACACCTCAAGCATCAACGCCATCACCGGCGATGCAACTGGCACCCTCCTTATCGATCTCGCCGGGAGCAGCTCAATCATCGACGCCACCGGAAACTACCAGGACCCCGGAATCGCCTTCGCCTGCCGACTGACTTTACCGGGAGGCGGCGACTCCCAGTTCGTCACTATCGAAAACGGCGTGGGCGTCGGATTCGGCCGAGTATGGCACGCGAAAACCATCGAAGCGAAAACGCTTACATTCAACAAAACAACTGGAGCGGGAGTCTACCGAATCGCGTGTCCCCTCGACAACGAACTTCAGCACCTTCAGTTCTCTACCTCTCCAAACCAATCCCAGGTGTTACACTACTGGTTGGGTAGCGACGGAGAGCTCGGCACTGATGTTATCAGCGACCCCACCACCTATCATTCTTCCGGAGAAATCAGTTTTCTTGTCTATGCACCCACCATACAACTGTTCCGCGCCCCCGGAACCGCCAAGAACGGGGTCCCTCTCGATGTGCCCACCCGAACAATGGTCGTCATCGGTTCACAATCAAACCAAACTCGCTCCATCAATATTTCCATTTCGATCCCAGACTACCCAGGAAACCCGATCCAAGATGGGAGCCTCACCCTTTCTCCTTCTACAATAACCCTTGCGCCCGGCGAGAACATCGGATTCTTCGAAGTCACTATCCACGATGACGGGCTTCTCTTCCCAACGAAACGCTCACTCTCAATTTCAGTCGATGTCGATGGCAACGACGCCATGACGACAGAATTCGATGTTGCATCCCTCGCCTATCCGAAGTCTCTTATCGATGCGACCGGAGATGGCGTCTGGCCACACAACCGCACTTGCATCTACGGGACAAGCGGCGGTGGTTCCAACTTCCCCCCTCCCCCCCATCCTGCGCCCCATGTTACCCGATTCAGGCCGACGCCAATGGCAATCCAATTGACCCGCCGACGCCAACCGGACTCGACCCTGTTGGGCAAATGCGCTACGGATACACGCCATTTCGTTGCGACGACACATTTTTGGACCGTTGTTATGTTTTCAACAACCGATTCACCGTCCCCGTCTTTACCCTGGGCACAGAGACGGTCAGAAAATGTAAACGGCGTCAGGCGTTCTACGAGTCAGACGGAACTATCACATACCGAATCGTCGTTGGGCATCATTGGTGTCGAGAATACACATTCTCGTTTACGGACGATAAGGTCTTGAAGGACTGCGTAAGGTGATCAATAACATTGAGCTCAACCCGGACGCCCGGGCGTTCCCGACCCCAGCCATGAATCCAGGAGAGATTCGCTCACTCGCTCCGCGACGCCTTGCGCGTCGAAGCTGCATTCTTCTTGCGCTACTTCTTGTGACGATGTTCCGTCCCATCGCAGTAGGTCAGGAGCCTGCCGGTGAGAGCTCTTGGTTCTCGAACCTGCTCGCGTGGATGCGTCACGAGCCGACGAACACGCGTATCGAATGGCGGCTCAAAACCACGGATTGGCGGCCTCCGAAGAACATCGATGAAATCGCGAAAGCTGCTGTCAAAGAGGACGAACTCTCTGACATCATGACCGACCGCATCGTCAATGAATATGCCTGCGAATGGTACTGGGCCAAGAACATTGAAGAACACATTCGAAGCGGTTTCTGCCACTTCGGCGACGACGGCGTCCGCGTCGTGCGGGAACTGTCCGAGGGCATCATCAGCGATCCTGGACCAGACCTCGAAGGCGCAAAGCCTCTATTTGATCGGTTGGTCGCAAAAACCTCTGGAGAATTCATCAGTGTGGCTCGAAGCACGTACATATTCCCGGATGGATCGAAAAGAGGTGGCAGGATAAGTGCCAGCCGCACACTTCTTTCCGACGTTTCACGAGCCTCTGAGCTGGATGTCTTCCCACTTCTCGCCCAGAAAGAACAGTTGGATGTCGCTTTCTTTGAGATGAGCCCTATCGATGTTGAGACTCTCGCCAAGACGGGCACGTATCAGTGGCCCATTTCTCGAATGTCCGGTTTTCCTCATGCCATTTGGATTCCTTCTCGCACTTTGATTCAGCAAGGCGCAGTGTCGGTCACTCGGACAGACCAAGAACTCAACCTGACTCTCTCTCTTTCGAGAAGGAATGGGACGACGCTTTCGCGAGTCACCTGGTCCTTTGAAATCATCAATGATGGGCTTGCTCTCACGGGCTACACGGCAAGCATTTTCCTTCCGAATGGTTCTCCACGTCGAGAACGCACCCTCACGATTCAGCGGAGGGACGATTTACCACTCCTCGACTCGGCCATCTCCTTCGACAACCTCGTGCCGGATGGGACCAAGGTTCGGGATGAACGTTACGACCCAGCGATCGAGTATAGCAAGTTCGCAGGGATGACCGACGTCGACGTGGTGAAGTTAGCCCGTTCCTCGGACGCTACACTCCGCAAGGAACAGATTTCCGACGGGATCTCGCCCGTCGCCGGGCCGAGGAGAACTGCTTCCTCCGAAGGACATCCACTCGAGCCTGAATCAACGGGGCACTGGTCCTTGGTCTACGTCCTCGGCGGAGCGGCAGGACTTCTCTTGATTTGTTTTCTTGTCTTGCGGCGCCGACGTATTCGGCAGGTGGCTGTGTGGGTGCTTGCACTTGGAATTCTTGGAGGTTGCAGAGAATCCGTCACCAAACAATCGCCAGTGGCGTCCCCTTGCGTGTCTCTTGCTCGACCTGGAGAATCCATTGACCTGGGGAATTTCCTTTGGGGTGGGGCCGGGGACACCCATATCGACTTACGCAATGACTCTGATGTCGCGGAGATCGTTGAGGGAGTCTACACTGATTGCTCATGCCTCACGGCGCAATTGGAACCATGCGTCATTCCCCCACGAGGCTCCGTCGCCGTCATGCTTCACGTCAGCACGTCGGTTCCAGGAGAGTCAGCCGCAGACTTGACGCTACGCAGGGGCGACGGTTCGGAAATCCGTCTTGGTACGGCCCACTTCAATATAATGTGGGGGCTTCGGCCCCCGGAATCCATCCTTGACTGGCAGGACGTGCGTGAAGTCGAACGGGATGGAGTCGCATCGGGGCGCCCTTTTGTGTTCAATCTCCTCCAGGACGGCATCAGAGTCGATTCGATCACGAGGGTGTCCCTGAGAGCACCTCTCGTCGTCGCCGAGGTAACCAAGTTGGGGACGGGACAATGGCGTGTCGAGTTCGCTCCAGAAGCTCCTCTTCCCATCGGCTCCTTCTGGTCCGCCGTTGATGTTCAGTTCTACTGGAAAGGTGTTGCCTCACAGCTTCACCTGCCCATCCGAATCACCTCGAGTCTCTCGGGTAGCCCTCGCGGTCATCCTCTCCCCGATATCGTCGTGGGTCTCGTCCCAACGGCGGAGACGAGGAGCGTCATTCGACGGCTGACTCCGGAGGAATCGGAAGCCAGGATCACGGATGTCCGTCCCCTCCACGCGGATGTTGAGGATGCGCCCACCTGCGAAATCGTCCATGATGAATCCAGCGTACGTGTCCGCGTCGTCGGCAGAAACAAGAGAAAGAAGATGGGAGATTGGACGTTTGTTGCGACCATGGCGTTCGATCGTCCGTCGATGATTCTTCAGAAGGTCTTTCGCGTTCTTGCCGCCTACTGACTTCTCGAGCCAAGCGCTCCGGGTTTCCGGGACGCAGATGCGAGCGAGCAGCCCGAGTTGGGGCCACGAGATGCGGCCCCCGTCACAAGATCGGCGACGCGGGGGCCGGGAGGGGGGGGGACGGGGATCACGCCCTGGGGTGGGCTTGGGGCGAAGGGCTTGGGCCAGACCCTCGAAGACCGTGGCGAGGGCGGAGGCGGCAGCGGGAGGCGCATCGATGGTGAGGCCTCCGTCGTCCCTGGGTGTGATCCGCATCGCGGCGAACATGGCGACGAGTTCCTCCGAGGCCGGGGTCCATGCCGGAGCTCCCGACGACGGCGCCGGGGACGTACCCTCGAGGCAAGGCGTGTCGTCGACGGCCCGTTCGATGAGGTCGAGGGCCTTTTCCTCGGCGACGAGGGCGGCCTCGGGAGCCACGGCGATCGGAGAATCGGCCGGAGGCGGGACGGCTTCCGCGAGTTCCCTGATGAAGGGATCACCACGGTCGAAATCCACGGCATCCGTCGTGCCGTCGAAGAGGGACTCGAACACCGCTCGCTTCGAGGCGACGATCTGCTGGATGCGGGCTTCGATGCCGGGAGCACGACTCACCAGCATATGGATGTCCACCGAGTCCGCCTGCCCCAAACGATGAACGCGCGCCACCCGCTGCTCCAGCACCGCCGGGTTCCATGGCAGGTCGAGAAGGATGCAGCTGCTTGCCGCCCGCTGGAGGTTGAGGCCGACACCGCCTGCGTCGGTCAGGAATAGGGCGGCCGTCCTGGCGTCGTCGTGGAAGTCGACGATGTTCTTCGTCCGGCGCTTGGGCCCCTCGGCGCCGGTGAAGAACGCCGAGCGGAGCCCCGCGGCAGCCAGGATATCCTGGATCGACCAGGCCGCGAGGGTGAGCATGCGTCGCCATTGGCTGAACACGACCACCTTACGGTTCTGGTCGATGACGATCGATTCCACGAGTCGTCGAAACTCCAGCAGCTTGGGGCTGTCCAGGGATTCCAGGCGACGCGGCGTCGGGGCCTGGCGAGAAAGGTCCGGCCACACCTCATCGAATTCGAGTTGCGCCATACCGTTGCAGATGATCCGCTGCGTGCTCAGAAGCTGCATCAGCCGGAGGAACTCAGGCTGCGAGAGCGGTCGGTCCTTGGCGCGCGCGGCCAGCGAGGCGATGGGGTGATCGAGTTCGCTGTGGACCTCCGACTGCCGGCGCGTCAACTCCACGGGAATGGTCGTGTCGGTGCGCTCGGGAAGCTGGCCCAGCACTTCGGTGCGAACGCGTCGGAGGAGGATGGGAGCCAAGCGCTCCCTCAAGACATCGAGGTCACGGGCCCCGCGGACTTCTCTCTCACCGTCCACGGTGACCGCGTGTACGGCCCGCAGTCGCCATTTGGGCTCGAGGGCAAAGTCGTCCAACCAGTCGAGGATCGAAGCGAGCTCGTCCAGGCGATTCTCCATGGGGGTTCCGGTGAGCACGAGGCGATAGCGAGGCGTGAGGGTC
>CAZLGG010000001.1:0-7237 GCA_964559135.1 uncultured Planctomycetia bacterium | reverse complement strand
CGTCTTCGTCTCGAAGTTCTTGATGCGCTGAGCCTCGTCCAGAACGACCACGTCGGGATCAAAACCGCGAAGGGCATCGATGTCGCGAATGACCTGCTCGTAGTTGACGACGAGAACTCCCCGTCGTGTGCCGCGGTACCGGGCGAGACGCTCCTCCCGCGGCCCGGTTACGACCTCGATGGGCACGTCGGTGAATCGTTCCCACTCCTGCTGCCACTGAAATTTGAGAGCGGCGGGGGTGATGATGAGCCCCCGCCGAATCTTGCCGCCGCTCCACAGTGCGTGAAGAGCGCCGATCCCCTGCGCGGTCTTGCCAAGCCCCATGTCATCCGCGAGCAACAGGCGGCCCGTCTCGAGAAACCGGAGCACGCCTTCGGTCTGGTAAGGAAACAGTTGCAGCTTCAGAGACGACAGAGCTTTTTTGAAGCTGTTTCGGTCGCGGGCGTGCTCGAGGCGCAGTTTCAGGACGGCTTCCTCGGTGTCCAGGAAGGCGCGAAGGGCGGGGTCGGCGGGCAGATCGATCTCGGTGGAGCGCTTCGCCGACACGGCCCGCAAGAGCTGGATGAGGCCCAGCCGTTCCTTCGGACGGGCGGCAAGTGTCGAGCGGAGCCTCGACGCCCCCTCCCCCACCGACTTCATGCGCCCCATCAAGGTCGCGAGAGCCGTCGTGGGCGCGGAAAGTTCTTTTCCCGAGACCAATTCGACCTGAGCCAGCCAGTCCCCTGACATCGTGAGGGGGCGCAGGGGATTCCAGCGAAGGCGCGGGCGAGCCGAAACCGCCTCCCGCTCGCGCCTCGCCCTGGCGACACGACGCGGTTTCGACCGGATGTCTCCCAGCACCGTCAGCCCGTGTTTGCATAACCCGAGGCCGTTGCGCGCATAGTCCCGGCAGTCACAGGAGACCCGAGACCCGTCGACGTCCTCGACGACGAGGGCGTAGGGCTTGGCCGGGCCGCCCTTTTGCCTCACGCCATAGGCTCCGAGGACACGCCCGGCAGACGGCCTCCGAGCAACGATGAGCCGCTCGTCTCGGGCGATGCGAATGCGCAACAACAGAGCTTCGAGAGCGGCGCGCTGAACATCCCACCCGTCGGAACCGTGGATTCGGACGACCCAATCCACAAGCGCCTCCTTGGGCATCGGAGGCTCCTTGATGCGCACGAGAGCGCGGAGATTGGCGCGGGCTTCCGACTCCGGCGCCTCGCCTGAGACCGCATCCGGCCGCCCTTCCTCGAAACCGCAGACCGCCGCTTCGGGGGCGGAGTCGGTGGACATGGTCTGATTCCTCCTCGACGGATGGGCCACGCCGCGAGTCATGGGAGCCTCGGGCCGCGGCGCGAGAATAGGAAGGAGGGAGGACACGACGCACCGTCGAACGGACGGTGCCCGGCTTCGCCATGCTGGATCGGAGCCCTCACGACGCGACCTTTCTTTTTCGAGATCGACGCAGTGGAAGACGGAGCTCGACACGGACAACGGCGAGGATGAGGACAACAAGAAATGATGAATGAGCGCGGGGGGGGGCACCCCGCGATGACCGACGGGGTCAGTGTTCGCCGGCTGCTTTCAGGCGCGAAGGATTCGGGGATTCCGAGCGTTGAAAAGGCGCCCGGACGCCCCGGGAGGATGAGGAAACGGCGTTCCCCACCGTCCCTCGTCTCCTCTGATAAGATCTCGCTCTCGAACCGAAGGAGAATGGTTTTCATGAGCAATGTGCCCTTCCGGCCCGCCGCGCGGGTCCTTTCCGTCCTCGCAGTCTTCGTCCTGATCGCGGCCACCCTCACGGCCCAAAGACGAGCGAGCACGGATCGGCGCGTCCCCACGGCCCGCCCGTCCGCCACGATTTTCAGTCCTCTTCCTCTGCCCACCCCCAACACGGTGCGTCTGGCCTCGGGCATGCCGGGCCCGGACTACTGGCAGCAGCAGGTGGACTATTCCATGGACATCGCGCTGAACGACGAGACCCACGTCGTCCGCGCCACCGAACGGATCACCTACCACAACAACTCTCCCGAGCCGATCGACTTCATCTGGATGAATCTCCCCCAGAACATCCAGAGGCCGGACAGCTTGGTGGCCCGCGCAACCGGAGGCGGCGGGCGCTTCGCCATCGGCGAGAACTCCCCCAAGGGCTTCACCATTTCAGACATCAAATCCAGGGGGAAGGCCTTGACCCTGACGGAATACGGCACCGTGGGCCGCATCGACCTGCCCCAGCCCATCCCCGCCCATTCCACCTTCGCATTCCAACTGACCTTCGAATTCGAAGTGCCCTCGAGCGGGACGGGCCGCATGGGCATCCGCAAGGGCAAGCAAGGTCCGGTCTTCGAGCTGGCACAGTGGTTTCCCAACGTCTGCGTCTACGACGACGTCTACGGTTGGAACACTCTCCCCTATCTCGGCGCCGGCGAGTTCTACACCAACTTCGGTTCCTACGACATGCGCATCACGGTTCCCCGTGACCATATCGTCGCGGCCACGGGTGTCCTGCAAAACCCCAAGGAGGTGCTGACGCCCAAGCAATTGCGGCGTTTGGCCAAGGCGAAAAAATCGCCCAAGACGACCATCATCCGCGGTGCGGACGAAGTGGAGGACCCGAAATCCCGCCCCCAGGGCAACGGCCCCCTCACCTGGCACTTCAAGGCGGACAAGGTGCGCACCTTCGCCTGGGCCTCGTCGAAGGCCTTCATCTGGGATGCGTCGTTCTTGAAGGATTCCGGCCCGGACGGCAAGGGCACCCTCGTGCAGTCGGTCTATCCCGTCGAGGCCGAACACCTCTGGAAGGAAAGTACCGAAATGCTCCGCTTCGCCATCGCTGGCTACAACAAGCGGTGGTTCCGGTACCCCTATCCCTCCGCCACGAACGTCAACGGCGTCGCCGGCGGGATGGAATACCCCATGATCATCTTCTGCTCCACGCGGAGGGGGCGGCGTTCCCTCTACGGGGTGACCGCCCATGAAATCGGCCACAACTGGTTCCCCATGGTGGTCAACACGGATGAACGGCGTCACGCCTGGATGGATGAGGGCTTCAACACCTTCATCAATCACTACTCGGAAGAGGAATTCTTCGGGAAGGGCTCCTCGGGGCGCACCGCCGGTCGTGCTTTCGCCCGCATGATGAAGATCAAAAACCAGCCCCCCATCGACACGCCGCCCGACCGGCTGGACCGCATGTTCCTGGGTATGTTGGAGTACTCGAAGACCGGCGTCGGCATGCGGCTGTTGCGCGAACAGATCCTGGGTCCGGAGCGATTCGACTTCGCTTTCCGCACCTACATCGCCAAGTGGGCCTTCAAGAGCCCCCAGCCCGCCGATTTCTTCCGCTGCATGGAAAACGCCGCGGGGAGGGATCTGGCCTGGTTCTGGCGGGGGTGGTTCCTCGAAGCGACGACCCTCGATCAAGCCGTCGCAGACGTCAAACTCGGCCGCCGCGGCAAGCGGTGGAACGTCACGTTCAAAAACAAGGGCGAGATGGTGATGCCCTTGGTCTATGAAGCCACCCTCGAAGACGGCACGAAAATCAGACGCACGATTCCCGTCGACGCATGGGCCGCCTCCAACACGGTCACGATGCGTCTGGATACCCAGGGCAAGGCCATCTCCGAGGTGGTCGTCGATCCGGATGCCGTCTTCCCGGACGTGGACCCGGACAACAACACCTGGTCCGCTCAGGAGGCTTCGGAGAAGAAAGCCGACGAGAACAAGGACGGGGACGGGTCGACGAAGAATTGAATGTCGCCGCGGGGGGCGGTCCGCGTCAGCGCGCGGGCTGCCCCTCGACACCCTTGGGGAGCATCACATCCAACGGGCCCAGATCCCGCCCGTCGCCGCGGCCGTAATCTTCCGCCGCGGCGCGCGCCCACTTCGCCACGTCGTTGCCCACCTTTTTCTCGGCGCAGGCTTCGAGGGCCGAGACGAGAGCGTTCAGGCGAGACGCCTCGCCCAGCAGCCGATGCGCCTTCTTCACGGCCGCCGCGGCGGCGTTCCATCGTGCCGTCAGCGTGTTGAGCTGCGCCCCCTCCGCCGTTGCGGCGGCGACCCGAGGCGCCAGCCTCTCCAGGGCCGCGAGCTGCCCCACGAGAAAAAGGACCCGTCGACGTTCGGGGGACGCAGCGAGGTTTCTCTCGCCGTCCGTCTTCATGTAGTTGTGGCGGACTTCGCCCTGGGACCACGCAAGCAGCTCGAAGCCTTCTCCCGTGGGATGGCCCGCCTCATCCACCAGCTTCACATCGTCCACCACGTGACAGCCGAGACAGGCCCGGGCCACGTCGTGGATGCGATCCGGGCGCCTCATGCCCGCCTTGACCGTCCCCGAGATCCGTTCCGCCGCGTGCTCCCCACTCTCCTCCTCCTTCTCGCCGTCGCCGTAGTCGTCGTGGAGGTCCATCCACTCCTCCGCCCCACCGTGGCAGCTTTCGCAGGACACGCCGCCCAGTGCGATGAGCTTGTCCTTTTTGAGCGCCGGGGTGGCGTGGCACTGCAGACAGCGCCAGTCCTTCCCGGGTTGGGCGATCCCCATCGCCTGGGCGATGGTCACGCCCCGTTCACTCTCGAGGGCCGCGGGAAAGCCCTTCCAGTGTTCCGACGCCTGGAGCGCCGCCACTTCCGCCTCGTGGCAATCCTCGCATTCTCCGGGCCCCACGATGTGCGCCGCCGTCCCGCGGGCGGCCTCGCGAGCCGCCGCTTCATCCTGGGAACGACCAAAGTCCATCCGCGGCATGAGCGCCAGCAGCACCGTGATCGAAACAATGAGTACGCTTTTCATGACACCTCCCCTTGATCGGCGAAGCCCCATCCTAAGAGGACCCTCCCGGGTCCGAAAACCGGCCAGCCCGCGGCCCCCTCGATTCCTGGGCCTTCCCTCCCTATCCTGGACCCCCAGGAACGAGACCAAGGAGAGACCTCATGTCGCAAGAAGCCCTCGTGAATGCTCTGGATCCCGTATCCGCCGAACTGGCCTCGGTGGACCTCGGCGATGTGGCAGCCGCCTCGCGCCGCGTCAGTGAACTGTTTCCCCTGGACGGCCCCGCGGTGGCCGAATTGCGTGACCTGGCGGTCGAGGGCATGCAAGAAGGCTGGCTCTTGCCCAAGGAGAACGGAGACATTCGATTCGGTCGCGTGGCCAAGGACCTCCACGGCTTCACGGTGGACGCCGTCCTCATGCACGGGCCGGGTCCGCGCCATCGCCACCCCGACGGGGAGATCGATCTGTGCTTCGCGCTGGACGGCGCGCCCACGTTCGACGGACATCCCGAGGGCTGGACCCTCTACGGACCGGATTCCACCCACGTCCCCACGGTCGCGGGAGGCACGATGCTCATCCTCTACTTCCTCCCCGGCGGCGCCATCGAGTTCCTCTGAAAAAACGCGCGCGGCTCAACCCTCGTCGGCGGCCACGGGTTCGAGACCCGCGTTTCCGAAAGCGAGAGAAAACGTCTTCATCCCGTGGAGATCGAAGGCCACGCGGATCGTGGAGTCCTCGACCTCGACGACGCGACCCCGTCCATAGCGCGGGTGCTGGACGCAAGCACCGCGCGCGGGCCCCGAAACCGAGAGCGACTCGCCCCCCTCCGGCGCGTCCTCTTCGAGAAGACCGGGCGGGATGAGATCTAGAAAGCGGCTCTTTTCGGGCCTGGCTCCGAAGTCTCTGGGATCGGCGAGATAGGAGACTTCCAGTCGATCCCGCGCCCGCGTCATCCCCACGAAGAGCAGCCGTTGCTCCTCCGCCTCCGCCTCGGCGTCGCGGAAGGACGACGCCAGCGGCACGAGGCCGTCATTGATGCCCACGAGAAAGACGGTGTCGAATTCCAGGCCCTTCGATGCGTGCAGGGTGAGCAGCCGGACGGCGTCGGTCGACGGGTCACCGTCATCGAGCACGGTGTGGGGAATCGACGCCGACTCCAGCGCCTCGGCGATGGGAAGGGCTTGCTCCCGTTTGCGAAACAAGACCGCCGTGCGCCCGCGCTCCTCGGCGGAGAACCGCCCGAGTCGTCGCGCCAGATAAAGAGCTTCCTGGGTGGGGTCGTGATGGCGCAACAGCCGGATGCGCTCGCCCTCGGTCCGGGTTCCCGTGAGCCGTCCGCAACGGCCGCCCAAGACCGCCCGGGACGCAAGCAGGATCACGTCCGTGCTGCGGTAGTTGAACGGAAGGTGGAAGACCCGGGCGCCGAAGTCGGCCTCCAGGTCCTCGAAGATGCGGGCATCCCCGCCCCGGAATGCGTAAACGAGCTGGTGGGGGTCTCCCACGACGAAGAGCTTGCGATCCTCATCGTCCCCGGCGGCGCCCCCTCCCATGAAGGCCCGAAGCTGGGCGAGCTGGGTGGGGTCGCAATCTTGAAACTCGTCCACCGCCACCCAGCGCGGCCGGAAGCCCGCGCCCTCCTCCACCGCCTTCGTCGCCCACACGATCAAGTCGTCGAAATCGAAAAGATCGCGGCGACGCTTCTCCTCCTCGTAGCGCTCCTCGAGGATGGCGATGTCATCCGTGGACCGCATCGCCCCCACCCGAGGACGCCCGGCGGCGAGGGCCTGCATACGCATCGCGAGCCGGGCGCGGTACTTGATGGACAGTCCTTCCCGCTCGACGAGGTCCTCGAGAAGCGCCAGGCGCTCCGCCTCGTCCAGGATGCTGAAACGGGGGCTCCGCCCGCTCGCCGCCCCGGCTCCCTCCTGCCGCAGCAACGCCGCGGCCACCGCGTGAAACGTGCCGAAGTAGCGAAAATCGCCGGGCTGGACGTCTCCGCAGAGTTCCCGGACCCGATCGGCCATCTCGCCCGCCGCCTTCCGGGTGAAGGTGAGCACCGCCATGTCTGAGAGCGGTATCCCCTCCACGCGGTGCATCCAGATCACCTTGTGGGCGAGCACCGTGGTCTTCCCCGAGCCGACCTGTGCCCGCACGGACACGACGGGTTCCTCCGTCAGCACCGCCGAGAGCTGATAGGGGTCGAGGCGGGTGAGGCTCTCGTGAAACAGGGGCGCCTTCGCCGCCACCCGCGCCAGACGTTCCTCGAGATCGGGGAGGGGTGGCGCGCAGGCGCCATCGTCCGCAAGGGGCGGCGAGGGAGGCCGCTCGCCCCGACGCGCCGCCTTCAAACGACGTCCGAGATCACGAAGCCCCATCGGCGAGGGACTCCCCGGTGAGGTCGTCGTGGCGGCGCTTCAATTTCGCGCGGGTGCGGGCGGCCTCGTCCTTGTTCCTCGACACGGATTCGGCACGCACGCGGAACTTCGTGGG